>JAFSFD010000014.1 GCA_017435365.1 Akkermansia sp.
ACATTTCTGCATTATAACACGAAACGCATCTAAATGCAACGTGATAAGAAATTTGCGTTAACTTTATAAGCCTAAATTCACACCGTATGTTTGTGCCATAAGGTCATGACACGAACTTTCTAATGCGTCTGCCCTGGGCAAGGGCATTCGCTTCTTGCCTTGCTTTGTTTTTTTTGTTATACTGCGCCTCACATGGAAACACAGGGTATCACATTCTACAATCGTTACACCGGGCAGATGGAGCAGGAAAAAGTGCTGGGCGAGGGCGCCCTGCGCTGGGTATACGGCACACCGCTGGGTCGGCTGAGCCTGCACCTGCTCATCAAGCGTGCGTTTTTCTCCCGCCTCATGGGGTGGATGAAGGATACCCGCAGCAGCGGCAGCCCGGAGAAACTCCGCGCCTTTGTGGAGGAATATGATATCAATATGGCCGATTTCGAGCGCCCGGTGGACCAGTACACAAGTTTCAATGATTTCTTCTACCGTAAATTAGCCCCCGGCGTTCGTCCGCTCTGCGCGGAGGGGCAGGTGGCCCTCCCGGCGGATGGCCGCCACAGCGGCTGGCAGGATGCCTCGCAGATGACGAGCGCCTTTGTGAAGAATCAGCGTTTTGACCTGCCCGCGCTGCTGGGTAGCGCCGGTCTGGCAGAGAAGTATGCCCGCGGCGCGGTGGTGCTCTCCCGCCTGTGCCCGGTGGATTACCACCGCTTCCATTTCCCGGCAGCCGGTGTGCCGGAGGCTCCGGTGCGTATACCCGGCCCGCTGGCCAGTGTGTCTCCCTATTGCCTGCGGCGCAATCTGGCCTGGTTGTGGACGAATAAGCGCGAGCTGACCGTGCTGCATACCGAGGAGCTGGGGGATGTGCTCTGCCTGGCCGTGGGTGCCACGGGGGTGGGTGCCATCTACCAGACCTATGAGCCCGGCAAGGCTGTGGCCAAGGGGGATGAGCACGGCTACTTCGGCTTCGGCGGCTCCACGGTCATGACTTTCTTTGAACCTGGCCGCGTGAAGCTGGCGGATGATATCCTCGCCAACACGGCCAACTGCGTGGAGACCTTTGCCCGCATGGGTGATACCCTGGGCACCATCGTGTAAAGCGCAAGGTGCAAAGCGCCCCGGCTGCCTGCAGGGCTAGACCATCAGCGCGTCGGTCTCCACTTCGGGTTCGGGCCAGATGGCTTCGCGCACCATGAAATCCTCCCACCCGAGCAGCAACTGCTCAAAGGTGGCCGGGCTCACATCGAACTGCGTGATGGTGTGGTCTGCCGTGGGGGAGAGAATGAGCTCCACCTTGTTGCCCAGGCGTTCCCATTCATCGCAGAACCACTGGCGCATCTCAAAATCCAGCAGGGGGTCCAGCATGCCGTGCGCGCAGAAGAGAGGGGGCAGCTTGCGGCGGAGCAGGGAGCAGGGGTTCACGCTGTCCGGGTCCGGCACCTCGGCCGGAATATTCAGCTGGCGGGCTTCCGGCGCATCGGTATCCACCACCCCGCGGAAGATAGCCACGCAGGCCGGCTGCAGGGGCAGCACGTCCTCCTTGTTGAACTGCCACCACTTCTTCTCGTGCACCATGGGCTGCATGGCGCAGTTCAGGGCCATGAGACCGCCGGCATCCGCACCGGCCAGGGTGATGCGGGCCACGTCGATACCCAGCCCGGCGGCGTTGTGGTGCAGCCATTTCCAGGCGTCCAGCCCGTCGCCGATAATTTCGTCCGCCTTCACGCCGTAGCGGGCGCGGGTGCGGAACTCCGGCAGCAGGCACACAATGCCGCGGTGGGCCAGGTGCACCGCCCAGGAAACGAACTCCATGTTGTATTCCAGAGCCCACATGCCGCCGAAAAAGAACATGACCGCCGGGGCAAAGGCCTCTGGTTTGTGTCCCTTGGGGGCAAACATGTGCATGCGCAGCGACACGCCATCGGCAAAGCGCTTCCAGATGAAAGAGGGCGCCTGGTCCAGCATGCGGCGGTACCTGGCTTCCCCCTCGGTGCGGGTGCTGCGTGAAAAGGACGTCATAATGCGCCCCTCAGTATGCTATTTTCTTGCCAGAAAAGCAAGCCTGTTGTAGGTTCTAAACAGTTATGAGAGCGATTTTCCTGATGTGTTTTCTCCTGTTGGCTGCATTGTCTCCTCTGACCGCGGCTCCGCAGGCCGGCTTCAGTATGCCCGACCAGAAAGTGGCGCGCGGTATCGTGGAGAGCGTGTACAGCACCTGGCGCATCGGCATGATGCGGGCGGATGAAACCGCATGGCGCGGCGCCACCTCCAAATCCCGCCAGATGAAGGTGCGCAACCTCATCGTTTCGCAGAAGGGCGAGTTCCCGCACGATTTCTTCCGCAACCAGCCGGAACCACCCAGCCTGGAAAAGTTTCAGTACATCGGCACCCTGGCCAGCGGCAACAAGAAGAGCCTGGCCGCCACCTATGTGGGCAACGTGCAGCTGGGGGATTCCAAAGCCAGTGAGAATGCCTTTGTGCTTCTCTTTGTGCTGGAGGACGGCAAGTGGAAGTTTGACCAGAGCCGCCTGTTCAATCTCTCCCGCCTGCCCAAGGTGAAGGAGCGCCTGCACAGGGGCGACCTCAGCGTGCTGAAAGAGCAGGATGGCTTCCACCCCTATGCCGAGGCTCCGGCGGTGCCTGCCGCCTGCGGGCGCCCCCAGCTCATCGGTAAGGTATTTGTGGATGCCCCGGGCCGCAGCATCGAGATGAAGATTAACGGCATTTCCGTGCACGAGTTTTCGGATGAGCGCCGGGCGGATGTCATCTCCGGTGGCCTCCGCCGTGGTAAGAACACCATCAGCTACACCATCACCACCCATGAGAAGCTGGCTCATCCGGCCATGGCCATCGGTCTCTTTGTGATGCCGGAAACCCCGGGCAACCACCCCGTCTGCGTGTTCGACCATATCCTGGATGCCAGCGATGCCGCCAGGGGCGGCGAGTTCACCTTTGAAATCACCAGAGAGAGCATCGCCTCCATGAGCCCCCGCTTCACCGGCACCCCGCCCCAGCCCTTCCACGCCGTGCCGCTCAAGAAAAAGCCGGCCGGCGCTAAATAACGGGCAAAGCTTGAACTTCCCGGCACGGAAGCTCTTTTGTAAGAGCGCTTCCGTGCCTTTTTTTGTAAAACTCCTTTGCAAAAATGCATGCGGAGGGATAAAAGTCCTTTGCAAAAATGCACGCGGAAGGGGAAAAGTCCTTTGTAAAAATGCATAAATAAAAAAATAAAAGTCGAAAATAGAACATTTTATGTAAAAATAAGCTATTTTTCAAAAAAGAGGCTCACTAATATAAAGACCGAGTCCAGTGTCCTTACACTCACTGCTCTACTGGATGGGCTGGGTGATGTCTCAGCTGGCGCTCACTTCTCCGCAGGGCGTGTAGGTGTAGGAGGTGCGGATGGTGATGACGGCCTCATTCGTCTGGCCGGAGCAATCTGAAAACGTCAGAACAAGCCCCGATCCTCTTCAATTGTCAATCAATCCGGCAGGTGGAGGAATCAGCTTATTTCACTATGTGCCGTTACTTCATATCGGTCACGCCGATGCGGTCGAGGAGGTTGAGCTGCTGCATGAGGGCATCGGGCTTGAGGCGGCCCTGGAGGAGGGAGCGGTAGCTTTCGATGAGCTCGGTGGCCTTTTCGGCGGATTCATCGAGCAGCTCGATGCGGAAGCGGTTCAGTCCGCAGCGGCGCATGCCGTCCACATAGCGGGCGGCGGATTGGGCCTGGCCGTTGAACATGGTGTTGCGGCATCCCTCGTCGCTGCGCAGGTAGTGCATGGCGTGGGTGCGGTCCATGATGCGCACTTTGTGGTGGTCGCAGGGCTGGCCGCAGTCTTTGAAGCTGTGGCCCTGGCTCAGGAAGGTGCAGAACACGCAGTGCTCGGTGTGGAACATGGGGATGTGCTGGTGCAGGGTCAGCTCCAGCTCCGGGCCGCAGCCCCCGGCCAGCAGATCGGCCAGCTGCGCGGCGTTCAAATCATACGAGACCGTGAGCTGGCGCATGCCGAACTCTTTCCATACCCCCACGCTCTCCGGGTTGGCGGTGTTTAGTGAGAAATCGCCCACCATGGGGATGCCCTTGTTGCGGAACCAGAGGGCTGCACCCAGGTTGCGTACCAGCACGCCATCCGGCTGCGCGGCTGTAATGTATTTAAAGTAACCGGCTTCGTGCGGTTTCATGATGCGCATGGTCGCAATCCAGACCTTGGTGTCCGGGTGCTGCTCGCGCAGTATTTTAGTCACCTCTTCATATTGCCGGATATTCTTGAAATCGAGGTATACGCGGCGAATGCCGGCGGCGGCCGCCGCAAAGGCCTGTTCGGGCTCGCGGCAGAGCACAAAAAGCTTGTATCCCCTGGCTGGTGCCAGGGCAGGGAAGGGATGGCTCCAGCCGGGCCACTTTTCATCGGGTGTATGGGCTTCAGTGCTTTGCGAAAGTTTTTCGATGAGCTCGCGCCGCATCTTGTTGAGCAGCGAGATGGGGAGCATGAGCCCCTCCTCGAAGGTGTAAGTACATGTGCTCAGGGAGTACCCTGTGCCGCCTAAACGGGAGAATTGGGCCTCGATGGTTTCGCGGGTGAGGGGGCGTTTTTCGGCAGGCTCCAGGGGCTGGCCGCTGCCCACGGTGATACCGCGGCAGGTGGCGGTGAGCTGGCTGCCGAGCCTGCCTTCGAAATGGATGCTGAGTGCCTGGCCCGGGGTGGCGGTGGCGTGGCGCTCGAAGTTGCACCAGGTGCCGTGCAGGTATTTATCCAGGGCGGGGTCGGCGGTTTTCCAGAGGAGCTGGCCCGGGCGCACGAATCGCCAGTCGATGCGGCTGCCTTTGCCGTGGAAGAAGAGGCGGGTGCCCTGCACGCGCCAGATGCGCCCCCCTTGTTCCTCGTTGCGATCCTGGCCGGCATCGATGACAAAGCCATCCCCCGGGGAGATGGGCATGGCGGGCAGGGCGTCGAGCTCGACCCAGCCTTCGCCGCAGCGGACGATGCGGCCGGCCAGGGCGCCGCGTTTCTTGCCGAAGCGGCCATGGGTGAGCAGGGGGTGGTCGGTGCCATCCAGCCAGCCGGTGGAGAAGCCGCGGGAAAAGGCCATCTGCATGGCGTAGAGGTCGCGGCTGCGTTTTTCTGCTTTGAGGGGCACGCCGGCCAGCGCGGCATCCACCGCGCGGCGGTAGGCGCGGGTGGTGGCCGCCACGTATTCCGGGCTCTTCAGCCGGCCCTCAATCTTGAAACTGTGAACCCCGGCGGCAATCATCTGCGGCACGCGGTCGAGCGCGCACAAATCCTGCGGGGAAAAGATGTAGCGGCGCTCGCCCAGGTCGCGCAGGCGGCCATCGACCTCCAGCTTGTAGGGCATGCGGCAGGCCTGGGCGCATTCGCCGCGGTTGGCGCTGCGCTGGCCCAGGGTCTCGCTGGTGAGGCACTGGCCGGAGTAGGCCACGCAGAGGGCGCCGTGGCAGAAAACCTCGATGGGCTTGGTGGTGGCTTTGGCGCAGGCTTCAATCTCGCGGAGAGAAAGCTCGCGGGAGAGCACAATCTGCTGCGGGTCGAAGAGCTCATCCACCAGTCGCACGGCCTCCGGGCTGCTCACGGTCATCTGGGTGGAGATGTGGAGCTCAATCTTCCACTTGCCGGCCTTGCGCTGGCGGGAGATGAGGTCGGCCAGCCCCATGTCCTGCACGATGACGCCATCCACCCCGGCGGCATCCAGTGCACTCAGGTATTCGAAGGCCTGGGGGAATTCCGCCGGGAAAATCAGCACGTTCATGGTCACATAGCCACGCACGCCGTGCTTGTGCAGAAAGGGCATGAGGGCGCCCAGGTCCTCGCGGGTGAAATTATCCGCCCTCATGCGGGCGTTGAACTGGTCCAACCCGAAGTAGACGGCATCCGCGCCGTTGGCCACGGCTGCGCGCACGCAATCCCAATTACCCGCTGGGGCAAGAACTTCCGGCTTTCTGTTCATGCGGTGGAGAGGAACCGGGGATTCAGGCCATGCTGCGGATGCGGGCTCGCTCAAAATCCGCCGGGCAGATGGTCACATTCACCATATCGCCGGGCTTGATGAGCTCGAGCAGGTGGGCCTCCTTGCGCTGCACAAAGGCAACGGTGGCTTTGCCATTGGGCAGGGTAGCGTGGAAGGCCGTGGGGGCGAAGCGCTCTTTGATGGTGCAGGTGCAGTCGATATACTGGGAGGGATATTGCTGGCTCATATCAGAAAAGGGAATTGAGGAGGGAACCGGCGGCGTTGGCGGCATCGTTGATGATGTTGCCGGATGGCTGTTCGGGGGCTTCGTCCCGGGGGGCCTCGGGCTGCCCGGCCGGTTTCTGCTGCAACAGGGTGTTGAGCAGGGTGGCGGCGGAGCCCTTCGGGATTTCTTTCAGGAACCTGGAGAGATTCTGCCCCGCCAGGGTGGCGATGCGGATGCTGAGGTCTTCCTGCGGTTTGTCCAGCGTGCCGCTCAGATTCATGTTCACCCAGAGATAGGCATCATCGTTTCCCTTGGCTGTAAATAACTTGCCGGTGAGTTCTTCCGGGGCGAGCGGGAGCGCCGCGGCCAGCCCTTTCGGCACGCCGATGGTGAGGGTGCCGCCCAGGCTGCGGTCGGAGCCGATGAGCACATGCCCGTATACAAGGAAGGATGCATCGCGGGAGCGGATGTTGATTTTATCGAACAGCCAGGCATCCTTGATTTTGTCGCCGTTGTAGGGGAAGAGAACCTGGCAGTCAGCTTTCTCGATATCGATGCTGCGGTAGGGGTAGGTATTGCCCACCGGTAACTGGGAGAGGAAGGGCAGCCCCTCCAGCACGCCGTTCTGCACAGAGAAAGAGCCGCTTCCCGTGGCCACGCCACCTTTCTCGCCGGTCAGCATCAGGCGGCCATACAGCTCACCGGTGATGCGCTTTTTCCAATCATCGTTCAGGATGCGGTGTAAATCGCCCTTGTTCACCTGCAAATCGGCGGACCAATTGCCGGGTTTCACGTCGTAGTAAGCCTTGACCCGCATTTCACCCGGGGTGAGCATGATGCGGCATTCGGTCATGTCCACCTTGTTGTTGTGGTATACGGCAGTGGCCGATTTGACGCTGCTGTCGCGCAGGAAGGTAAAGGGCGTGTGAAGTCGGGCGTTTTCGGCAGTCATCTGCCAGGCATCGGCACCGATTCGCGGGGCCGGGGAAGCGGTGATATCGGCCCCGAGCAGCTGGTATGCCTGGCCGTTGTGCGTCAGGTGCAGGTCGGCATCGCGGCATTCCAGAAGCTCCAGTTCATACCCCCGGAGTTCAAAGGCTGAGCCTTCCTTTTTCGGGCTGCTTGCCACGGCTTTCTTCTTGGAGCGCTTGCGCGTTTTCTTTTTCGCGGGGGCTTCGTTTTTTACGGCAGCAGTGCCGGTATGGAGGGAGAGGACGGCTTCCTCCATCGTCAGTTTATGGATGCGCAGTTTGCGGCTGAGAAGAGCCATCCGGTCTATTTCCACGCTGATGCGGGAGGCCCGGGCCTCGCGTATGCCCTTCAGTCGGGACAGGCTGGCCCCCTCGGTGGA
This sequence comes from Akkermansia sp., assembly GCA_017435365.1. Lineage (GTDB taxonomy): Bacteria > Verrucomicrobiota > Verrucomicrobiia > Verrucomicrobiales > Akkermansiaceae > Akkermansia. Next base: position 7,542 of record JAFSFD010000014.1, read on the forward strand.
AATGCGGTTGCCATGGATGGTGAGATTGCTGGCGATATCCACCTTGGCGGCTCCGGTGGAGCCGCGCAACGTGTCGGCCATCTTCTGGCGGAAGTCGTTTCCCTGCAGGTAGGACATGAGCTGCGAATAGCCTGCCACCAGCAGAATGATAAGAGAGACAAGCACAATGGCAGAAACGACAACGATGCGCCGCAGTCGCGCATTCATGGCGCCCCGGCTGTGCGATGAGAATAACCTTCCTTTGTTGTGTCTTGCCATACGACCGGCCTTTTTATAACAGGCTCCCCCCTATTTTTCAAGCGTTTAATCATGAGCCTGCCCCGGATTGTGCTAAAAAGTCCTGTATTTGTGAAATTTTAGTTGACTATCTGCCGTGAATTTGATTGAATACGCACTGGAATCATCTAACCATATCCTGTTTTATGAAATTCACCACTCTCATCGTTTCCGTTGCCTGCGCTGTTGCTTTCAGCTCCTGCTGCTGCCAGACCCAGTCCGCCCCGAAGCTCCGCGCTATGCCCACGAACCTTGTGCCTGAGGAGCAGCCCGTACAGCCCGGCACCACCGCTGAGCAGCCCACGGCTCCCGTGAAGGTGCTTGACTCCAAGAGCAAGTAAAGCAAGTACGATAACCATTTTCTCAGGACCGCCGGAGGAGTATTTCCCCGGCGGCCTTTTGTATGCTTGAATCTCCACGCGGGGTGTGGTATGCTGCCCGCATGAAACGATTACTGTTCCTTGCAGCGGTTCTGCTGCCATTCTGTACCACAAGCTGCACTCAGATATACGCACGCGAGCGCGCGCACGAGCCCGTGGAGCCCGTGCTGCAGCCGGCGACTACCGCGCGTGCCCGCAATGTGGTGCTCATGATTGGTGATGGTATGGGCTCGGAGCATGTGTGGGCAGCCTGGCTCACGAACAAGGGTGCCCTGAATATCACCAACCTGCCGGTGACCGGGTTCTCCATCACGACCTCGGCTTCTCATGCTATCACTGATTCCGCAGCCGGCGGCACCGCCATTGCCTGCGGGTGCAAGGCCATCAACAGGCAACTTGGCCTGGATGCTGAGGGAAATCCGCGCGATTCCCTGGCCGTGCAGATGCGCCGCGCCGGCAAGGCTACCGGTCTTGTGGTGACTAAAACAATAACAGATGCCACACCCGCAGCGTTTTATGCGCATAATGAGAGCCGTTATAACACCGCGGCCATAGCGGAGGCGCTGGTGGGAGCCGGATTCGATGTTCTCATCGGCGGCGGGGCAGGGGATTTTACCGAAGAACAGAAAGAGAGCCTGAAGAAGAACACGCAGCTTTTCGAACTGGCGGCAGAGAAGCACTGCCCGCCAGCATCCGAGCGCGGGGACTGGCTGCCGGAGCGGGTGAAGATGGCCCTGCAGACGCTGGAAAAAGACGCGGACGGCTTTTTCCTGATGGTAGAGGGCTCCCGTATCGATACATCAGCCCATGCGAATGACCTGCCGGAGACCGTGCGCGAGACACTGGATTTTGATCGTGCGGTTGGTGTGGTGCTGGAGTGGATGAAGGCGCACCCAGATACTCTGCTGGTAGTGACAGCTGATCACCAGACCGGCGGGCTGGCCCTGCCGGGCGGCAATAAGGAAAAGGGAGAAGTGCAGGGCAGGTTTACCACTTTTAACCACAGCGGAGTGGCTGTGCCGGTGTATGCGGCCGGGCCGGGCGCTGAGCGCTTCACCGGCGTGCAGGAAAATACTGCCCTCGCGCCGAAAATTCGCGCTGCGGCCGGAATGGAACCATGAGCCCTACGTAAAAAAAATCTGTTTTTTGCAGGAAAAATTCGGGAATTTGCAATTCTTTCTTGCCAACTGGGGAGAATGTGCTTAAATAGAGGGGTCAATTCTGCATTACCAAACTTATGAAATCCATGATTACTCGTTTCAGTGTTCGTGCTCTGTCCCTGCTGACAGCTGCAATGATTACTCTCCCCGGTATGGTGTTCGCTCAGGAAGAAGCTGAGGCTGCTGCCAAGCAGACCAACATGCTTCAGAAGTGGGTGATTGACGGTGGTTGGACCATGATTCCGCTTGTGATTCTGTTCTTCATCACCATCATGCTTGTGGTGTATTGCGCTATGCAGCTGAACAAGAAGAACTTTGCCCCCGCCGCCCTTCGTGATGAGCTCGTTGCCCTCATGAGTGAGTGCCGCGTGCAGTCCGCCATCAAGCTGGCCACCGAGAGCCCGACCTACCTGGGCCGCCTGGTTGCCTATGCTCTGCCGAATGTGGATGCCAACCGCCCCGAAGACCTGGGCAAGGATGCAGTGTCCGACGCTGTGGCAGACTTCACTGCTAACGAGCGTCCCGCGCTGATGCGCTTCGTGGACCTGATTGCCCTTTCCGGTTCCACGGCTCCGACCATCGGTCTGTTCGGTACCATTCAGGGTATGGTGGAAGCCTTCGCCGTGCTGGCAGAAACCGGCCAGGCAGACCCGACCACGCTGGCAGGTTCTATCTCCGTGGCACTTCTTACCACCTTCTGGGGTCTGATTATCTCCCTTATCGCCCTTCCGGTGTTCTACTTCCAGAACAAGCTTGCCAAGGCTCGCGAGGCTGAGTGCATCAACGCCGTGGAAGACATGATGAATGCCGCCATCAATACTCTGAACGGTGAGGCCATGCTTGCCCGCATCCCCGAAGGTTTCGGTGGTGATGACGAGGAAGAGGCCGGCGAAGAGGAGTACGAGGAGGAAGAAGAGGAGGAAGCTTAATCCTCCCGTAAGTTCGGGCCGGCCCTGATGCCCGCGAGTAAGCTCAGGGCCGGTGTAACTCATGAACCCCCTTTAGTGATATGGCAAAGAAAAAAGCACGCGCTGAAGACGAGACGAAGGCAGAGCTTAACATGTCCTCCATGATGGATGCCTGCTTCCTGCTCATCATTTTCTTCGTGGTGAATGCCTCTCAGATTACGGTGGCCAAGGACCCCTGCGTCAAGATGCCCAACGCCGTGACCTGCTCTGAAATGAAGGAAGCAAAAGGCTGCGTGGTGGTCAACGTTTTCCCGGACGTGGAGAAGATGGATGAGCGCATCGCCAAGAAGTTTGGCGAGAGTTATGCACCCGGCATCGTGTGGAGCGTTTCTGACGGCGCCAAGACCATCGGCTACCAGGCTCAGCAGACCCAGGACCTGACCGACTTCATCACCAAGCAGATTGAGATGTGGAAGGCCAAGAATCTGGATCCCGCCATGATTCGACTTTACATCCGCGGTGACCAGAATGCCCCGTGGGAGCGCTCTGCAACGGTGATTCGCTGCGCCGCCGCCGCCGGTCTGTCCAATGTAGTATTCGGCACATTGCCTGCCAAGTAATATAAGCAATAGAAAGATTATCTGATATGGCAAGACGTAAACAACGCGAGGCCGAGCCGGAAGAAGAGCCGCAGATGAACATGTCCTCCATGATGGACGCCTGCTTCCTGCTTCTGATTTACTTCATTGTGGCAACCTCCCTGGTGAGTGAGAAGCGCCTGAGTGTTTCTCTTCCCGGGGCGCCCAGCAGTGGCGGACCTCCTCCTCCCCTGGAGCCCGGTCGCGTCAAGGTGGAAGCCTCCGGTGCCATTTACTGGAATGGCGATATGCCCATGGGCGGCGCCATGAATCCCGGGCTTGATCCGCGTTCTGCGGAATACCGCCAGGAGCGCGAGCTCAATGAACTGGTGGAAGCTCTTAAGAACCTGGCAGAAGCAGCCAAGGCTGCAGATACCAATCCCATCGTGATGGTGGAAGGTGCTCCGGCCACGCCGCATCAGCGCATCGTGGACGTGATGGCCGCCCTTTCCGAGGCCGGTATCTCCACCGTGGGCCTGAACACCTCTGCCTCGGAGTAATCCCGTAACCCGGGCTCAGAAGGGGAGCGTGTCGGAAACAGAATCCGCGTGCTCCCCTTCTTTGTCCCCGACCCCCGACAATTTTTAACTCATACGAAACATTTATGAATAGTTACACAACAGCAGTATCCGTGATGGCAGCACTGGCATTCTCCATGCCGATGGTCTGCCAGGCCCAGGACCCGCTGTCTTCGCTCACCAAGGTGAAGGCCATGGTGAAGCAGAAGAAGATTGATGACGCCGTGAAGCTCTGCGACGCGGTTATCAAGCGATTCAGCGGCAAGGGAGCCACCGCCAGACAGTTCGGCTATGTGCTTCCCTTCTATGCCTGGGAGAAAGCCGTGGCCTACTACCAGGGTGGCCGCTATGATGAAGCCTACGATGCCTTCAAGGCATTCATGGAAGATGAGCGCTGGAAGGAACCGGCAAGACTGGCCAAGGCCAAGGAGATGGTGCCCGGGCAGCCGGAGGCCTACGAGCCGTACTTCACCTATGCCCTGTTCCAGATGGGCAACTGCCGCTACAAGCAGGGTGTGGGCGAGCAGGGTAAGGACAATGGCGACAAGAGCAAGTTTGAGGATGCCATTACCTGCTTTGAGAAGTACCTCGGCCTGGTGCAGAGCGGCAAGGTGAGCAACATGGAGAAGAAGCTGAAGATTGATGGTCAGATCTGCTTCATCCTGGTGCAGGCCTACATCCTGAAAGAGAAGCCGGACTTCAAGAAGGCTGCCGAGTATCTCGAAATGAGCCGCAAGGTGAAGGGCCGCGTGCCGGATGAAATGGCCATGGAAGGCCTGAACACCATCGTGAATGTGGCTATCTCCAACCCCGAGAACGTGGGCTGGGTATACAAGCTCATCGAATCCAGCCCCGCCAGCTATAATCTGGATCCCGCCCGCGCTGCCCGCAACTCCAATAAGTTCTACAACCTGGGTCAGCGTGCCTATAAGGTGATGGAAGCCGGCCTGGTTGAGGGCAACGATGAGCAGGCGGCCGAGGCTGCCCGCACGGCTAACACGCTGTTTGGTCTGGTGACGGATATGCCCTCCGCCCGTGCAGCTCTGGCTGCCCAGGTGAAGGCCTACGGAGCATACAAGAGGCCCCTGGTGGACCGCGGCACCGGCGCCCGCCTGAACGGCGCCAGCAGCAAGAAGCTTCTGGACAGCTACAAGGCCCTGGGTGATAAGGGTATGGAATTCGATGGCTTCTCCATTCTTTCCACTGCCACCATTGCCAAGGATATGGGCTCCAACCGCCTGGCCAAGGGTGGTTTCCAGGTGATTTATGACCGCTATGCCAAGCTGGCTCTGCCCGGCAAGGGCACGGAAGGTGCCGCCGCTGAGCCGCGCCCGCTGCGCAACACGGTCATCATGCAGCTGGGTGCCCTCTGCCGCCTTACGGGTGATGACGAATCCGGCCTGAAGTACGAGAAGATGCTGGAAGGCGCCGACATGGGCGACCAGACCAAGATTCTCGTGTTCCAGAAGATGACCCGCGCCGTGGACGACAAGGACTGGCAGAACGTGATTCCTGCCGCTGAAGAGGTGATGGAGCACTTCAAGGACGATAAGACCAACAAGCTCTACCTGACGGCCCGCTACATGCTGGTGGCCTCCCACTACCAGCTGGGTGCCTATGAGGAAGTGCTGAAGACCGGTCGCGAACTTATCGCCAGCGGCGAAATGGTGGCTGCTGAGGGCAAGGATACCCTGAAGCCCGCCGAAGCTGCCAACTACGACAACTTCGTGTACTTCTTCATGGTGGATTCCTGCGCCCGCATGGCCGCTCAGGATCCCACCAAGCGCGACGAAGCTATCAAGATTTTCGAGGAGTATGCAGCCAAGTATACCACGACGGATCTGAAGATGGCGCCGCTTGCTGACAAGATGTACTACGCCGCTGTGGATCAGCACATGAAGCGCGCTAACACCGCAGCTGATGACAAGAGCGCCGAGGAGGATAAGAAGATGGTTGTGAAGTACTGCGACCACATCTGCAACTCCTGGCCGGAGAGCGACCTGTACCCCACGGCTGAGCTGCTTGCTGCCGGTACGCTGCTGAACCACACGGATGACGCCGTGAAGGCTACCTCCATTCCCCGCCTGCAGCGCGCAGCGGATGCCGGCGTGAAGCTGGGTACCAAGAGCGGTCGCTCCACGGCAGCCAATGCCCTGTTCTGGCTGGCCTCCTATGCCGGCGAATACCCGGCAGAAGGCGTGAGCGAGGAAGCCGCCAAGGCCCAGTGCCGCGAGTATGCCGAGCGCTTCTGGAAGGAAGGCGACGCCGAGGGTGATCCCTTCTCCCTGCCCATGGTTTCCCTTTACCTGACCATGGTGAACAGCAAGGAGGACTTTGAAAAGGCTGTGCAGCTTGCCCAGACCATCATCGCCCGCGAGGCCAACTACATGTTCAAGAACGAGAAGGCCGACCCCGAGCTGGAGAAGACCATCAACTCCTACGTGGATGCCTACATCAAGGGCATGAAGGCCTACAATGGCAAGGATCTGACGCTGGAGGAGAAGACTGCGCACTTCACCAGCTTCCCCGGCATCGACCCGAACGACAAATATACCAATGCTATCTTCCGCATGGCCCAGATCAACTCCATGAACCAGGAGCTGGCTGCGCTGAAGGAGGACAAGGCTGCCAAGGAGAAGATGGAAGAGCAGATTCAGGAGGTGTTCCGCAATATGACCAATACCTTCAAACCTGCTGACCTGACCAACTACATCTGCGTGCAGGTGGGTGACTACCTCGTGAAGTATGTGGGCAAGTTCCCGGATCCCTCCTCCCGCACCGAAGAGCTCGGCCAGGCTGAGGCCTACTACGGCGCCGTCATCGAGCGCCAGAAGGACCTGGTGGCAGATGCTGAGCTGGGTATGGCCAATACCCTGGCATACTCGAAGGATGCAGCCAAGCAGAAGAAGGCCGCTGAGCTTTACACCAAGGTTGCCGGCAACCCGGATCCGACAGTGGGTGGCCCGGCTCTGGTGGGCCTGACCAAGCTGCACCTGCGCACGGGTAACTCCTCCGCCGCCATTGAGACCACGACCAAGTACATGCGCAATCGTCAGAACCAGCGCGACCGCCTGGAGATGATGCTCATGCAGGGCGAGGCCTACACGCTGGCCAACGACCCGAAGAACGCACTGCTTGCCTACATGAACCTGTTCAACCAGTACAAGGGCAAGGTGCAGTACTCTGCCAAGGCCTGTCTGGCTATCATGGACATCTTCTGGAAGCGCAACAACCCGCCCCAGGGTGACCGCCTGCAGAAGGGCTTCCAGAACTCCGACCGCTGGACCGCCTGGAATACTGGTCAGCTCTATGTGAACCTTATCCGCCGCAGCGGTGTGGAGCAGAAGCTCACCCCCGAGGAACGCGACGAGTTCAACAAGGTGGTATCCGCTGTGCACAACTATGGCACGGACCCCGCCGTGATGAAGGAAGATAAGGCCAACAAGGAGTTCCAGCGTAATCTCCAGAGCAGTAAGAAGAAGTAACCAAAACCCCTTAGTTCAGAAAAATGAAATCGTTTAACTATATTGGATTTGCCCTTGCTGCGCTTTCCGGTATGCAGCTTGCAACGGCCCAGGAGGCTGCCAAGCTGACCGCTTATGCGGCGCTGCCCGGAGCCGGAGCAACCCAGCTGGTGCTGGAGCGAGGCGATGGTAATGGCTCCTTCTTCTACCTGCAGAAGGGTACGGACCAGCTGATGCAGGCCAAGGCCTCCACGCTGAAGATGTTCTACATCCAGACCCCGGCAGATATGGCCAATGCCCTGCGCGACTACTACGGCGGCGAGTATGCTGATGCCCGCAAGGATTTCGCCAAGATCAAGAAGAAGTATGCCGCCTTTGCCGGTCTGCCCGGCTCTCCCGGCACGCTTGCCGGCCTGTACGAGACCATCTGCGCCGTGCGCATGTGCGATGTGGCCGCAGTCAAGGCCCTGGCCGATTCTGTGCAAGGCACCTCAGCCCTGACCGCTGCGGATGAAGCCAAGCTGGCTGCTGCCAAGGTGGTGGGCATGATTAATGACAAGCCTGATTCGTTTGCGCCCATCAAGGAGGCCGTGGAGGCTGCCATGAAGGAGCACGGTCGCAACCTGGACAGCGAGGCCAACGGCTGGCTGCGCTATGCCCTGGCCCGCGCTGCTGCCGCCCAGGTGCCTGCTGACCAGCTTCAGGGAACCATCGCTGAGGATAAGGTGAAGGCTGCCAGCGTGGCGGTGGATTTCTACTGCCAGGCGGTGATGAGCATGCACGGCTCCCAGAAGGTGCTGCCGGCGGATGCGCTGAACCGCGCCATGACCCTCCTGTGGGCCATGCCCGGCGTGAAGGAATATGCTGCCAAGTCTCCCAAGCCCATGGAAAAGACCGTCTGGAATGCGGCCCCGGCTGATTTCCGCGATGCTGTGGCCATGGCCCGCTACATGAAGACTATGTATCCCGCCCCGGCTGATGCGCCGAACGCACTGGCTGACCAGCTGGATGCCTACTACTTCAATGCCAAGAAGGGCACGAAGAAAGGTAATTAATTCCGAAATGTGAGCGAACTCCGCAGGTGCAGCACCTGCGGAGTTCTTTTTTTACAAACGTTCGTAATATTGAGCTGATATGGTAGATATGCTGGTTCGTCTGTATGACCTGCCGCAGGGTGGGCCGCTGCGCAGCAGCCTGGCAGAGCAGGGGATTGCCGTGCGCCTGTGCCGCCCCTTTGAGATGCATGCTGCGGAGGAATGGATTGCCCGCACATTCAGCACGCGCTGGGTGAGCGAATTTCAGGTGGCCATGGCACACCAGCCCTGCGGCTGCGTGATTGCCACGAAGGAGCGCAATGTGGTTGGTTTTGCCTGCTACGATGCCACCGCCCGCGGTTTTATCGGCCCCATGGGGGTGGACCCGGAACTGCGCCAGGGCGGAGTGGGCAAGGCTCTGCTCGTCACTGCGCTGGAGCAGATGCGAGCCCTGGGGTATGCCTACGCCGTCATCGGTGGTACCGGCCCGCAGGAATTCTATGCCCGCACGGTAGGCGCCACTGTCATCGAAGGCTCCGACCCCGGCTTTTACGCGGATATCCTCCCGGAACCCGGCCGGCAGACGGGACGATAAATGAGGTTTTAATTGTTCCGATGCGGCATTCTATCATTAAAAATGTAAAAATCGGGTATTTTTTGCTGAATCATCATTCTTTACCTTGACACGAGACGGAAATCCTGCTAATTTCTGGAACGTAGATTATCTTATTCCCTCCATGAAACGTTTTCTCCTCATCCCCTCCTGCGCCCTGCTGGCTTTCGGCATGCTCACTTCCTGCCAGAAAGAAGAAAAGACTGCCCAGCAGCTGGCTGAAGAACTGACTGCCGAGCTGCAGAAAGTGACCGATTACAAGACGGCGGAAGCCGTGGCTCCCCGCGTGGAGGCTCTCAACAAGCGCTTCCAGAACGCCAGTGTACGCGTGTTCAGCGCAGATGCCAACGCCCTGGCCGCCAGTGAGGCCAATGCCTACTCTGATGCCGTGTGCCGCCTGTTGCGCGAGATGGGCCGAGTGCAGGCCGGCAAGCCTGTGACCGAGTCCGATGGTGAGGTGGATGATGCATCCCTGGTGCGTGCCGTGGGTGTGGGCGCCGGTGCTCCTGTTGATGCTCCGGGCAAGGACCAGTTCACCAAGGGTCAGCTCTATACCTACAACGCTGACTCCGAAAGCAACAACAACCCGCCCGCCCTGCCTGAGTACTACGGTTCGGACAAGCTGGCCTCCGCTCTCTCCTATGTGGCCGCTACTGCCGACAACGGTGCTTTCAAGTTTGCCTCTGAGGAAGATGTGCCTGCTATTCCCGCTGCCGCCGAGGTGGAGCGCGATGAAATGGCCGTTGACAGCGTGATGCCCGCTGCTGAAGAGCCGGCAGCTGAGACCCCCGCCGCAGAGGACGAGCCCGCCGCTGACGAGGCCGCTTCGGAAGAAGAGCCCGCCGCCGATGAGGAGGCCACCGAGGAAGAGCCTGCTGCTGACGAGGAGACAACTGAGGAGCCCGCCGCAGAGGAAGAGCCTGCTGCCGATGAGGAAGCTACCGATGACGCCGCCGGCGAAGAGGATGTAACGGATGATGCCGGCCTTGAGGACGACCTGGGCGGCGATGACGTTGAGCTTGACATTGAGCTCTGATAAGACATTTTCACCTTGATTATCACGTTTTGATGATGCCCGCCGCAGTTCTCTGAAAAAGAGAGCTGCGGCGTTTGACTTGCCGGTTATGTCTCGTTTGCTCTTCACCTGCGCCTATGATGGCGCCCCCTACTGCGGCTGGCAGAGCCAGCGGGAGGGGGAGTCAATTCAGGATACAATTGAGGCTGCCATGGCGCGCATTCTGAAAGCCCCGCTGCGCATCGCCGCCAGCGGGCGCACAGATGCCGGGGTGCATGCGCATGCTCAGTGTTTCCATGCGGACGTACCGGCAGAGTGCCGCATGAGCCCGCAGAACTGGCTGGCGGCACTGAATGCGCACCTGCCGGCGAGCATCCGGATTACAGGCGTGCGGGCCGTGGCGGATGATTTTCATGCGCGCTTTGATGCGGTGGGGAAGGAGTATGAGTACCTCATCTGCCGCGGGGCGGTGCTTTCTCCCTTCCTGCATGGCCGGGCCTGGCACGTGCCGCATGAGTTTGATGCGGCCGCGTTGTCCGCAGCCATGAAAGTGTATGAGGGTACCCACGATTTCCGGCATTTTGCTGCGAACAGAGGGAACGAGCCCCCATGCCCGCCGGAAGATTTCTACCTGCGCACCATCTACAGCGCCACGCTGAGTGAGGAAGGGGAGATGCTGCGAATCCGCGTGCATGGCAATGGCTTCATGTACCGCATGGTGCGCCTGCTGGTGGGCACGGCGCACCAGGTGGCCCGCGGCCGCATGAGCTGCGGGGCGCTGGCTGATATGCTGGTGAATCCCCTGGGGCAGAAAACCCGCTACTGCGCCCCGGCGGATGGCCTGTACCTCCGCCGGGTGTTTTACCCGTAAGCCGGCACGCAAAAAAACTGTCCCCGCCGGTGGGCGGGGACAGGGCAGGGTAGTTGGAGCAGGGTTGCTTCAGTTTCCGGCGGGCTGCTCAGGAGCCGGAGCGGGGGCGGATTCGGGAGCGCAGCAGGCTTTATCGCCGCCTTTGCACTTTTCTTTCCATTCCTTCCACTTCTTTTCGCAGAGCTCTTTGTACATCTTCATGTACTTTTCGGCCATTTCGGGGTTCTTTTCCACGCCTTTACCCTCTGCGTACATGTGCGCGAGCGCGCGGCAGGCGGTCGGGTGGCCTTCTGCTGCGGCTTTTTCCAGGCCGGGCAGGGCTTTTGCATACCATTCATTGGCTTTTTCGGTATCCGGGGCGGCATTGTCATCACCGGTTTCGGTGAGATAAGCCACGGTATACTGAGCGATGGGGTCGCCATTGGCGGCTTCCAGGGTTACTGTCTCGATGTCCAGCCAGGCCTGCTCACCGCAGGTGATTCCCTTGTCTGTCTTGCAGCAGGGAGTCTTACCGCAGCATTTGTCTTTGCTGCAGCAGGTGGTGGCAGGTTTGGTGGCGGGGGCGGTGTCGTCTGCCTGAGCCAGATTGACCAGACCAAGCAGCATTGCGGCGGTTGTGAGTGCAATTTTCTTCATAGGCCCTCATTCTGCACCCAACTTTCCCCCCTTTCAATCCAACTTTCTACCTATTTGAAGGCGAATTCGGGGGGATTTTTGTGAGAAATTCGATTTTTTTGAAAAAAATTAGAAATAATCATTGACTTGGCGGTCGAGTGCGTGTATACTCGCCCCGCTTTCACGTCTCACACGAGTGGGACGCCCGGAGTCAAGTCGCTTCTGTAGCTCAGTGGTAGAGCGCATCCTTGGTAAGGATGAGGTCGCGGGTTCAAATCCCGCCAGAAGCTTTTTGATTTCTTGCAAGAATAGCAGCTCTAACTTAAATTACTATTATGGCCAAAGAATCATTCCAGCGCACCAAGCCCCACGTGAACGTGGGTACGATCGGTCACGTTGACCATGGCAAGACTTCCCTCACCGCTGCAATTACCAAGGTTCTTGCAGACAAGGGTATGGCTGAAGCCCGTGCTTACGACCAGATCGACGGTGCTCCCGAGGAACGCGAGCGCGGTATTACCATTTCCACCGCTCACGTTGAGTACGAGACCGAGCAGCGTCACTACGCACACGTGGACTGCCCCGGTCACGCTGACTATGTGAAGAACATGATCACCGGTGCTGCCCAGATGGACGGCGCTATCCTTGTGGTTTCCGCCGCTGACGGCCCCATGCCGCAGACCCGCGAGCACATCCTGCTTGCCCGCCAGGTGGGCGTGCCCTACATCGTGGTGTTCATGAACAAGATGGACCTTGCTGACCCCGAGCTTGCTGAGCTCGTGGAGATGGAGATCCGCGAACTTCTTTCCTCCTACGACTTCCCGGGCGACGACCTGCCCATCGTGATGGGTTCCGCCGTGAAGGCTCTGGAGGGTGATCCTGAGTACACCCAGAAGATTCTCGACCTCATGGATGCTGTGGATGCCTACATCCCGACTCCTGAGCGTCCGACTGAGAAGCCCTTCCTGATGCCCGTGGAGGACGTGTTCTCCATCTCCGGCCGTGGTACTGTGGCTACCGGTCGTATCGAGCGTGGTATCATCAACAAGATGGAGGAAGTTGAAATCGTGGGTATCCGCCCGACCGTGAAGACTTCCGTGACCGACATCGAAATGTTCCGCAAGCTCCTCGACAAGGGTGAGGCTGGTGATAACGTGGGCGTGCTGCTCCGCGGTATCAAGAAGGAAGACATCGTGCGTGGTCAGGTGATCGCCAAGCCGGGTTCCGTGACCCCCCACACCGACTTCGAGGCTGCCGTTTACGTGCTGACCAAGGAGGAAGGTGGCCGTCACACCCCGTTCTTCAACAACTACCGCCCGCAGTTCTACTTCCGCACGACGGACGTGACCGGTAGCGTGACTCTGCCCGAGGGTACCGAAATGGTGATGCCCGGCGACAACGTGACCATCACTGTTCAGCTCATCACCCCGGTGGCCATGGAAGAGGGTATGCGTTTCGCTATCCGCGAAGGTGGTCGCACCGTTGGCGCCGGTAAGGTTGCCAGCATCAAGGCCTAAGTTGCCTTTCCGAAAACTTAGAAATGGGTGACCACCCCGCAAGTGGGTGGCACCTCGGCCAGGGGAGATGGCCGCAAGGCCATCTCCCCTGATAAGCCGGAACACGACAGAGCAAGGTTATAGGGTAATAGCTCAATTGGTAGAGCAGCGGTCTCCAAAACCGCGTGTTGGGAGTTCGAGTCTCTCTTACCCTGCCAGCCTTCCTCTTTTTTTTTCTCAAAAAATATCCGCACCATCTCACGCTTACAATGTTCCGCAAGATTTCCCAATATATTTCTGCTGTAAAGGGCGAGTTGAAGAAGTGCTCCTGGCCCTGGGAGAGCGACCCGAAGATTACCGGGTTCAAGAAGTTCCGTGAGCTGTCCGGTTCGACAGTTGTAGTGCTCATCGCCATGGTGCTGCTGGGCGCTTATGTCGCATTCTTTGACTACGTGCTCTCGGCGGTGGTGACCCGCGCGATTGAGCTGCTTTCCTGATTTTCATTTTTCCATATTTTATCACCATTATATGTCCCGCCCCTACGATCGTAAGTCCGGCACGGTGCGCGTGACCCCTGAGCCGAAGGATCAGTGGTACGTGCTGCATGTGCTTTCCAACAAGGAAGACCGCGCGGTGGAAAACCTCAACCGCCTGTTTAAGGAGGATGAGGAGATGAATGCCCTGCTGCAGAGCACGCCGCTGGTTCCCAAGGAAAAGGTGGAGGACGTGCGCAACGGCAAAAAGTACATCGTGAACCGCAAGCTCTACCCGGGCTATGTGTATCTGAACTTTGCGCTGCGCCGCCCGGATGGTTCCCTGAACAATGAGGCCTGGTATAAGATTCAGGCTGTTGATGGCGTCATCAGTTTTGCCTGCGGTCGCAACAAGGAGCCGCTTCCTATGTCCAAGAAGGACGTGCAGGAGCTCATGGCTGAAATTGAGCGCCGCAGTGGTTCTGCCCGCCCGAAGGTTTCCTTCAACGTGGGTGAGGAAGTGGTGGTGCTGGATGGCGCCTTCCAGGGCGAGCACGGCATCGTGGAGATGGTGGACACCGAGCGCGGCCGTCTGCGCGTGGGTGTGACCATGTTCGGCCGCTCCAATCCGCTTGATTTGTCCTATGCCCAGGTGCAGCTGGTGCCTGATGACGAGAAGGGCAAGAACCTGTAAGGAGAAGATTTCCCCCGCCGCCGGGGGCCGGCACCTGCCGGTGAGTGCGGCAAACCCAAACTAACACAACCATGGCAAAAGAAGTAGTTAAAATCATTAAGCTGCAGATTCCTGCCGGCGCTGCGAATCCCTCGCCGCCCGTGGGTCCTGCTCTTGGTCAGGCCGGTGTTAACATCATGGGCTTCTGCAAAGAGTTCAACGCTAAGACTCAGAAGCAGGCCGGTGACGTTCTCCCCGTCGTGATCACCGTGTACAAGGACAAGTCCTTCGACTTCATCACCAAGCAGCCGCCGGCAGCCCTTCTTCTGAAGAAGGCCGCAGGTATCAAGTCCGGCTCTGGCGAGCCGAACAAGACCAAGGTGGCTAAGATCTCCAAGGAGAAGCTGATGGAAATTGTCAACACCAAGATGCCCGACTTTAACACCACGAACCCGGAAGCCGCTGCCCGCATCATTGCCGGTCAGGCCCGTCAGATGGGTATCGAGGTTGAAGGCATGTAACCCCTTCGCAGGAGGGAATAAACTAATATAAACCCCGAACGTACTGCTAAATTAATATGTCTACAAAACGCTCCAAGCGCTACAACGAGGCAGCCAAGCTTGTTGATGCCAGCAAGAACTACGCTGTCGAGGAGGCTGTGGAACTGATGAAGAGCTTCCCGGCTCCGAAGTTCGACCCCACGGTCACCGTTTCCTTCCACCTGACGGTGGATCCCCGCAAAGCCGACCAGATGGTGCGTGGCTCCGTGGCCCTGCCCAATGGTACTGGTAAGAATGTTCGCGTCATCGTGTTTGCCCAGGGTGAGGCCGCTCAGGCTGCTCTGGAGGCCGGTGCCGAGAAGGTTGGTCTGGAAGACCTGATTAAGGAAATCCAGGGCGGTTACCTTGATTTCGACAGCGCAATCGCCACCCCGGACGCCATGGCCCAGGTGCGTAAGATTGCCCGTGTGCTCGGCCCGCGCGGCCTGATGCCCAACCCGAAGACCGGCACTGTGACGGATGACACCGCCAAGGCCGTGCGCGAGGTGAAGGCTGGTCGCGTTGACTTCAAGGTTGACAAGAACGCCAACATTTCTGCCGCTGTGGGCAAGCTTTCCTTCGAAAGCGACAAGCTCGTTGAGAACGCTCGTGCATTCATCTCCGCCGTTGTGAAGGCCCGCCCCTCCGGCGCCAAGGGCGCTTACATCGCCGGTGTGACTATGTCCAGCTCCATGAACCCCGGCCTGTCCATCAGCCCGGTGGAGTACTCCAAGAACTAACCTGAACCACAAGAACTAGTATGAGCAACGAAAAGAAACTCAATCCTCACAAGGGCGTTATCATCGATAGCCTCGTGGCCAAGGTTAACGCTTCTCCCTTCGTGCTGGTGTTCGATTACACCGGCGTGACGGTGCCCGAGTTCACCGCTCTGCGCGCTGCGCTGGCTGAAGCCGGTGCCAAGTGCGAGGTGGCCAAGAACACCTTCATGGCCAAGGCTATTGCCTCTGCCGGGCTGCCGGATATCTCCGCTTCCCTGAAGGGCCAGACCGCCTACATCATGGGCAACAGCGATGTGTGCGCCGCCGCCAAGGCTGTGAACAACTTCGCCAAGAAGTCCAAGAAGGCTGCCTGGAAGGCCGGTATCCTTGATGGTGCCGAACTGAGCCCCGAGAAGATCAAGGCCCTGGGCGACCTGCCCAGCCGCGAAGTACTGCTGGCCACCCTGCTTGGTACCATCAATGGTGCCGGTGCTGCTCTGGCCCGCGTCATCCAGGCCTACGTCGACAAGGAAAATGGTGGTGCAACGGAAGAAACTTCCGCTGCTGAGTAAAAAAAGACTTGAACAGATGGCGGCGGTGTGGTATCAACTGCCCGCCGCCTGAAAAAAATTAGGTTCTCTGTCGGCTCTCCGGCCGGTGAGAACTGAAATGGATGGGGAGCCCCCATCCGCGACAAGAACCAATTAACTAGAAAAAATACTACAATGGCTGATATCAATACTATCGCTGAGGAACTTGGCAAGCTTACCATCCTGGAGGCTGCTGAGCTTGTGAAGATGCTGGAAGAGAAGTGGGGCGTTTCCGCCGCTGCTCCGGTTGCTGCCGCCGCTCCCGGCGCTGCTCCCGCTGAGGCTGCTGAGGAGAAGACCGACTTCGACGTTGAGCTGACCGACGCCGGTGCCAGCAAGATCAACGTCATTAAGGCTGTGCGCACCGTCAAGACCGGTCTGGGTCTGGCTGATGCCAAGAAGCTCGTTGAGAGCGCTCCCGCCGTCATCCTTGAGGGCGTTTCCAAGGAGGAAGCCGAGAAGGCCAAGGCCGAGCTCGAGAAGGCTGGCGCCAAGGTCACCATCAAGTAACCTTTCGTTTTACGCGAAGCAGGAGGGGATTTCTGTCCTCTCCTGCCTTCGCGTCCCTCCGTTTCTGGCTACATTCGGAGTGTTTTCTAAGCCGTTAAGTGTCATAATTTTATAGAAATCTTCATGTGCGCGTGCGCACGTAGACCCGACCCGGGGCTGAGGATGAAATGTGTCATCAGGCTCCCGGTCGGTTTTACGAAGGAACCGACCCCGCACCTGGCCAGGTGCACAACCACATCTCCGACAACTCCATGTCCAAACAAGAGCGAATCAGTTTCGGTACGATCAAGGAGGTCATTGACCCGCCCAACTTGATTGAGATTCAGACTAAGTCCTACGAAGAATTCCTTCAGCGTTTCACAGAGCCCGACAAGCGGGCCAAGATGGGTCTGCAGGCTGTTCTGTCCGAGCATTTCCCGATTGAAAGTTACGATGGGCAGATCCGGCTTGATTTCGTTTCGTACGAGATAGCCCCGCCCAAGACTTCCGATTTTGCGGCTATCCGCTGTGGCGAGACATACAGCGCAGCGCTGTATGTGAAGTTCAGCCTGAAGTGTGGCGACTACACGAGCGAGGAGAATGTGTACATGGGAGAGATACCCATGATTACCGACCGTGGCACATTCGTGATCAACGGTGCAGAGCGCGTTATCGTGGCTCAGCTGCACCGCTCGCCGGGTCTGTGCTTCGAGAAGACCCGCCACACGAATGGCAAGGACATCTACTCTTTCCGCATTATTCCCGACCGTGGTTCCTGGCTTGAGGTGCAGTTCGACACGAACGACCTCATGTACGTGTTCCTGGACCGCCGCCGCCGCCGCCGCAAGTTCCTAGCAACCACGTTCCTGCGCTACCTCGGCTATGAGACCGACCGCCAGATTGTGGAGCAGTTCTACAACATTGAAAAGCTGCGCCTGGATGCCGTGGCCGGCCCTGAGCTGGAGTACCTGGTGCCCTTCGAGGACGTGAAGTACGGCGAAGACGAGGAGGGCCGCAAGGCAACCATCATCGCCAAGGCATACGAGCCGCTCAGCCTGGCCACCATCCGCAAGATGCAGGAGCTGGGTATTGAGGAAATCGAGGTCATTGACCTGCGCGAAGAGGAGACTCTCGTGAAGACCCTGAAGAAGGACCTGGCACATGACCGCGAATCTGCCCTGAAGGAGATTTTCCGCAAGTTCCGCCCGGGTGATCCTTCCTCCGTGCAGCAGGCAGCCACCGCTCTTGACCGCCTGTTCAAGGATGAGAAGCGCTACGACCTGACCCGCGTGGGCCGCTACAAGATTAACCAGAAGCTCGGTCTGGACGTGCCGGAGGATTGCCGCCTCATCCAGCCGGTGGACTTCCTGGCCTCGCTCAAGTACCTGCTGCGCCTGACGCATGGTGAGGGGCAGGTGGACGATATCGACCACCTGGGCAACCGCCGCGTGCGCGCCGTGGGTGAGCTTATCTCCAACCAGTGCCGCGTGGGCCTTGCCCGCACCGAGCGTCTGGTGAAGGAGCGCATGACCCTGTGCGATACCACCCGCAGCGATATCACCCCCAGCAAGCTCATCAACCCGAAGGCCCTCAGCGCCGTGGTGCGCGACTTCTTCGGCCGCAGCCAGCTTTCCCAGTTCATGGACCAGATTAACCCGCTGGCTGAGCTGACCCACAAGCGCCGTCTGTCTGCTCTGGGCCCGGGTGGTCTGAACCGCGACCGCGCCGGCTTCGAGGTGCGAGACGTGCATCCCTCCCACTATGGCCGAATCTGCCCGATTGAGACGCCCGAAGGCCCGAATATCGGTCTGATTAACTCCCTGTGCACCTACGCCCGCATTGATGAGTACGGTTTCATCGAGACTCCGTTCCGCCGCGTGAAGCACGTGGAGAAGAAGAACAAGAAGGGCGAGGTGGAGAGCGTGGAGACCATCGTGACCAACGAAGTGGTATACCTCACCGCTGATAAGGAAGAATACCACCTCATTGCCCAGGCTAACAACCCCATCGATAACGACAACGGCACCGGCCACTTCACCGGCAAGCGTGTGACAGCCCGTGAGCACGGCGAATTCATCGAGGTGGACCCCGCCAAGGTGGAGTTCATGGACGTGTCTCCCAAGCAGATTATCTCTATCGCCGCCGGTCTGATTCCCTTCCTGGAGCACGACGACGCCAACCGTGCACTCATGGGCGCCAACATGCAGCGCCAGGGTGTGCCGCTGATGGTGAATCAGGCTCCGCTGGTGGGTACCGGTATCGAAGCCAAGTGCGCCCGCGACAGTTGCGCCGTGGTGTGCGCCGTGGCTCCCGGCATTGTGGCATCTGCCACGGCAGAGTATGTGGTGACTACGCCCGATGGCGAGCTGCCCGTATCTCCGAATACCTGGCTGAGCGACCCCGAGAGCATCAAGACGGATGCGGATAAGGGTATTTACGTGTATCAGCTGCGCAAGTTCATGCGCTCCAATGCTTCCACCTGCATCAACCAGAAACCCATTGTTTCCCGTGGTGATGTGGTGAAGCCCGGCGATGTGCTGGCCGACGGTCCCTGTACGGATGGCGGCGAGCTGGCCCTGGGGCGCAACGTGCTGGTGGCATACATGTCCTGGTACGGTTACAACTTCGAAGACGCCATCATCATCTCTGAGCGCCTGGTGCAGGAAGATGCCTATACCTCCATCCACATTGAGGAGTTTGAGGAGAAGGCTCGCGACACCAAGCTGGGTGCTGAAGAAATCACCCGCGATATTCCCAACGTGGGCGATGAAGCACTCAAGAACCTGGGCAGCGACGGTGTGATTCGCATCGGTGCCGAGGTGAAGCCCGGCGATATTCTGGTGGGTAAGATTACGCCCAAGAGCGAGACGGACCTGGCTCCTGAGGAGCGCCTGCTGCGCGCCATCTTCGGTGAGAAGGCCGCCGATGTGAAGGATACCTCGCTGCGCGTGCCCCCGGGCACCACCGGTGTGGTGATGGATGTGCGCGTGGTGCGTTCTTCTGCCCCCGGCGCCCCCGCCGTGGACCTGGAGAAGGAAGCCCAGAAGCAGCGCAAGAAGGTTGATGCTGAGTATGAGCGCGACCGCGATGCCCTCATCGAGCAGCTCACCAGCAAGCTCTCTGACCGCCTGCTCGGCGAGAAGATTCCGCTGGAGGTGACCCGCGTGGGCTCCAACGAGGTCATCATCCCCGCCAACCGCAAGATTACCAAGACCCTGCTGCGCAAGCTGGCCGTGTGCCACGACCAGATTGAGATGAACGAAAGCCCGGTGCGTAACCAGATTTTCGAAATCATCAACAGCTACGAGCCCCGCTTTGCTGACTTGGATGAGGAGCGCGACCGCAAGCTCGACCAGATTGAAGCCGGCGCTGAGATGGACCCGGGCGTGGTGACCGAGGTGAAGGTCTACATCGCCACCAAGCGCAAGCTCGGTGTGGGTGATAAGATGGCCGGTCGTCACGGTAACAAGGGTGTGTGCTCCCGCGTGCTGCCGGTAGAGGATATGCCCTACCTGGAAGACGGTACGCCGGTGGATATCATTCTGAACCCGCTGGGTGTGCCTTCCCGAATGAACGTGGGTCAGGTGCTGGAGGCTCACCTGGGTGTGGCCGCCAAGGCCCTGGGCTTCAAGGTGGCTACCCCGGTGTTCGACGGCATTCAGGAATCTCAGATCTGGGACTTCATGAGCCAGGCCAAGCAGGTTCCCGGCTTCTCCTGGGTGGGCGATGGCAAGGATGGTTCTGTCGCCGGTAAGAGCCGCCTTATCGACGGTCTCACTGGTGAGTATTTCCACTATCCCGTGGTGGTGGGTTACACCTACATGCTGAAGCTGAACCACCTCGTGGCAGACAAGGTGCATGCCCGTGCTGTGGGTACCTACTCCCTCGTGACGCAGCAGCCCCTGGGCGGTAAGGCTCAGCATGGTGGCCAGCGTTTCGGTGAAATGGAAGTGTGGGCCATGGAGGCATACGGCGCAGCCTATACGCTGCAGGAGCTGCTCACCGTCAAGTCTGACGACGTGCAGGGCCGTACCCGCATCTACGAGAACATCGTCAAGGGTGATAACTCGCTGGAGGCCGGCACCCCCGAATCCTTCAACGTGCTCATCAAGGAAATGCAGGCGCTTTGCCTCAACGTGCAGCCCACCGAGAAGCGCGACCGCGAGAACGAGCAGCAGAGCACGGACGACCTCTTCGCCCTGCTTGCCGGTGACGGCATGGACGATGAGGATGAGTTCGGCACTGATGATGACGACGATTTCGATGGCGATTTCTCCGAGATGGAGGACGACGATGATTTCGCGGATTCCGAAGAGGAGGACGACGATTCCGATATGTAAACCTGTAACCGCTGCCCGGTGCGGTTCCCGAGCCGGGCAGCATTCCTGAACCTCTTAATTCTACACAAATATGTCTTTTAACGACTTCAATAACGAGAAGCCTAAGAACTTCGATCAGGTTTGCATCACCGTGGCCAGCCCGGATGATATCCTGAGCTGGTCCAGCGGCGAGGTCAAGAACCCTGAGACCATCAACTACCGTACGTTCAAGCCCGAGAAGGGCGGCCTTTTCTGCGAGCGTATTTTCGGCCCGACGCGTGATATGGAGTGCTCTTGCGGCCGCTACAAGCGCGCCAAGAACAAGGGCATGATCTGCGACCGCTGCGGTGTGGAGGTGACCTCCGCCCGAGTGCGCCGCGAGCGCATGGGCCACATCAACCTGGCCGTGCCGGTGACCCACATCTGGTTCTACAAGTGCATGCCCAGCCGCATCGGCCTCATGCTCGACCTGACCGCCCGCGATCTGGAGCGCGTGATTTACTATGAGGACTACATCGTGGTGGATCCCAAGGATGTGGCCGGCATTGAGCGCGGTCAGATTCTGACCGAGGAAGAGTACGATGAGCTGGTGGATGACTACGGCGACGATGCGCCGGAGGCCGGAATGGGTGCCGCTGCCATTCAGCGCCTGCTTGCCACTATCGACCTTGAGGCACTGGTGGACGAGCTGCGCCAGGAGATGGAGAAGACCAACTCCAAGCAGAACAAGCGCAAGCTGGCCAAGCGCCTGCAGCTGGTGCAGGGCTTCCGCTCCAGCGGCTGCAAGCCCGAGTGGATGGTGCTGACCACCCTGCCGGTGATTCCCCCGGACCTGCGTCCGCTCGTTCCGCTGCCCGGTGGCCGTTTCGCCACGAGTGACCTGAATGACCTCTACCGCCGCGTCATCAACCGCAACAACCGTCTGCGCGAGCTTTCCGCCCTGCAGACCCCGGAGGTGATTAAGCGCAATGAAATGCGCATGCTGCAGGAAGCCGTGGACGCCCTGTTCGATAATGGCCGCCATGGCCGCCACGTGACCGGCGCCGGCAACCGCCCGCTGAAGTCCCTTTCCGACATGCTGAAGGGCAAGAGCGGTCGTTTCCGTCAGAACCTGCTTGGTAAGCGCGTGGACTACTCCGGCCGTTCCGTGATTGTGATTGGTCCGAACCTGAAGATGAACCAGTGCGGTCTTCCCAAGAAGATGGCCCTGAGCCTGTTCGAACCCTTCATCATCCACCGCCTCAAGGAGCTTGGCTATGTGCATACCGTGCGCTCTGCCAAGAAGATGATTGACCGCAAGGAAGCCATCGTGTGGGATATTCTGGAGGAAGTGACCAAGGGTCACCCTGTGTTCCTGAACCGTGCTCCTACGCTGCACCGCCTTTCCATCCAGGCTTTCGAGCCTGTGCTCATCGAAGGTTCCGCTATCCGTCTGCACCCGCTCGTGTGTACCGGTTACAACGCTGACTTCGACGGTGACCAGATGGCTGTGCACGTGCCGCTGAGTGTGGAAGCCCAGCTGGAGGCCCGCCTCCTGATGCTGGCTCCGAACAACATCTTCTCCCCGGCCTCCGGTAAGCCCATCTGCACGCCTTCCCAGGATATCATTCTGGGCTCCTACTACCTGACGCACACCCGCGCCAAGGAAGTGAAGGAGCACCAGGACAACCAGCACCTGCTGCCCCTCTTCGAGTCCATCTCCGAAGTGGAGTTCGCCATCGCTGCCCGCAAGATTGGCTACCACGAGTGGATCCGCCTGAAGAACCCCGACTACGGCAAGACCGGCGCCGAGTTCGACAAGCTCGCCTACAACCAGGAGAACGTGGGCCGCAAGACTCTCGTGACGACGGCAGGCCGCGTGCGTTTCAACGAAATCTGGCCGGATGAAATCGGTTACATCAACCGCAACGTGGGCAAGAAGCAGCTGGGTGATATCATCTGGCGCTGCTACCAGACCTGTGGACAGAAGAAGACCGTGGAGACGCTGGATGCCCTGAAGTCCCTGGGTTACAAGGAAGCTACCCGCTCCGGTTGCTCCATCGGTATCGTGGACATGGTGGTGCCTGAGAACAAGGACGGCGTGATTTCCTCCGCCTACGAGGAGGTTGCCAAGGTGACCGAGCAGTATGAGGAAGGCCTTATCACCAATGGCGAGCGCTATGAAAAGGTGATTAACATCTGGTCCTCCGCTACGGATGCCATTCAGAAGGAACTCTACACCAAGCTGGAATACAACGAGGGTTCTGCCGTGGCCAGCCCGCTGTACATGATGGTGGACTCCGGTGCACGTGGTAACAAGGCTCAGATTAAGCAGCTTTCCGGTATGCGCGGTCTTATGGCCAAGCCCTCCGGTGAGATTATCGAACGCCCCATTACCTCGAACTTCCGCGAGGGTCTCTCCGTGCTGGAGTACTTCATCTCCACCCACGGTGCCCGTAAGGGTCTGGCTGATACCGCTCTGAAGACCGCTGACTCCGGTTACATGACCCGTAAGCTTGTGGACGTGGCCCAGGACGTGATTGTGCGCGACCTGGATTGCGGCACCGAGAACGGCATCACCATGACGGCCATTTATGATGGTGAGGACGAAATCGCTTCCCTTTCCATGCGTATTTACGGCCGCGTGACCTGCGATGACATCTACGACCCGACCACGCGTGAACTCATTGTGGCCAAGAACGAAATCATCACCGATGAAGCCGCCAAGCGCATCGAGAAGGTGGGTATCGAGAAGGTGAAGGTGCGTTCCGTGCTGACCTGCGACCTTTCCAAGGGTTGCTGCGCCAAGTGTTACGGCCTGAACCTGGCCACCGGCCAGAGCGTGAAGGTGGGCGAGGCTGTGGGTATCATCGCTGCCCAGTCTATCGGTGAGCCCGGTACTCAGCTGACCATGCGTACCTTCCACGTGGGTGGTACTGCTACGGCTGCTGCCAGCCGCCCGGAATACACCGCCAAGAGCACCGGTACCCTCATTTACGATGAAAATCTGCGCGACCGCTGCGTAGAGGACGAAAATGGCAACATGGTCGTGCTCTGCAAGAACGGCAGCGTGAAGATTTACAGCGAGGAAGGTAAGGAGCTCGAGTCCTACTCCCTGACCATGGGTGCTGTGCTCCGCGTGAAGGACGGCGCCAAGGTGGAAGCCGGCTCTGTGATTGCCGAATGGGATCCCTTCGCCATCCCGGTGATTGCCGATATTGGCGGTACCGTGGAGTTCCAGGACATGATTGAGGGTATTACCTGCCGCACGGAGACGGGTCACACCGAATCCGGCCGTGGTACCACCGTCATCATCGACCACCGCCAGGATCTTGCTCCCCGCGTGATTGTGCACACTGCCAAGCCCGGTTCCGATAAGGACAAGCCCAAGGTGTTCGCTATCCCGACCGGCGCCTATCTCGTGGTGAACAACAAGCAGAAGATTTCTGCCGGTACCCAGCTCGCCAAGACGCCCCGCAAGGTGCAGAAGACGAACGATATTACCGGTGGTCTTCCCCGCGTGGCCGAGCTCTTTGAAGCCCGCCGCCCGAAGGATACCTGTACGCTGGCCGAGATGGACGGTATCGTGGCTATCGATGATGCCATGATCCGCGGTAAGAAGGTGGTGACCATCTATCGCGATGCTGCCGCCAAGGAAGCTGCCACCAAGAGCCGCAAGCGCTCCACCAAGCTGCAGACCAGCGATGAGTACGAGGGCACCATCTCCATCAAGCACCTCGTGCCCATGGACCGCCACATCATCGTGCATGATGGTGACTATGTGCGCGCCGGTGAGCCGCTTTCCGACGGTTCCGAGGCTTCGGACGAAATCCTCCGCATCTGCGGTAAGGAGGCCCTCCAGGAGCACCTCGTGAACAAGGTGCAGCAGGTGTACCGTGTGCAGGGTGTGGAAATCAACGACAAGCACGTGGAAATCATCGTTTCCCAGATGCTGCGCAAGGTGCGCGTGAAGGATCCGGGGGATACCGGCCTGCTCTGGGGCGATGAGGTGGACCGCACCACGCTCTCCCGCATCAATAAGGAGACCATGGAGCAGCACGGCCGCCCCGCTGATAGCGAGCCCATCCTCCTGGGTATCACCAAGGCTTCCCTCAAGACCGATTCCTTCATCTCCGCCGCTTCCTTCCAGGACACCACGCGCGTGCTGACAGAGGCTGCCACCCTGGGCAAGGTGGATATGCTGGAAGGCTTCAAGGAGAACGTCATCCTGGGTCACCTCATCCCGGCCGGTACGGGCTTCTCCCAGTACCGCAACATCGTGGTGGAACCGGCAGAGGGTGCAACCCCCATTCCCCGCGCCACCTACTACGACGAGGAAGAGATGCCGCTGCCTGATGACACCCTCTCCGTGGGGGCTGATGACTGAAGCGCCCGCTGAGTAGCAAAACTTCACGCCCGGCACTGCTGCATGCAGTGCCGGGCGTTTTCCATGGATGATTGGGGAAAGGTGGCGTCAGCTGAGCCATTCGGCCAGCTGGCTCACCCGGAAGCAGGGGTTCCAGGCGGCGGCGATATCTGCGGCGCTGCGTTCACCCTTCTGCCATTTTTCTAGTTCCTCCAGCAGGGCAGAGCAGAGCTCCTCCGGGGTGTCCTCACGGGAAACGGTGCCGGAGTTTTTCTCGGTGTACCAGCGCACCACGCTGAGCAGCGGGCGCGGCGGGCAGACCACGCTGCAGCCGCAGCACAGCGCTTCGGCCGAGGCTCCGTGCGAGCCCTCGCTTTCCGATGTGCACAGGGAGACGCTGGCGCGGTTGTAAAGCTTGCTGAGCTGCTCATGATTGCAGAAACCACGCAGCTGCACTCTGTTTTTTGCGCTTTCCTGCAGGTTTGTCCACCAGTCTTGCAGGGCAGGGGTGGCCGGCCCGCAAATATCCACCAGCGCGCTGCTGTGGCGCTGCAGCAGCGCGTCTATGGTGCGCATCAGCATGCCTGCCCGCTTTACTGTTGTGTGCCAGTTACCTACGCAGATGATGCGTGGCTGCTTCTCCCCCCCGTAGTATTGGAAGCAGCTGCTCACCGGTGCAGGAAAACCCTTGCACCTGGCTGCCAGTTCTGCACCATACGATGAATCTTTGCTCAGGGCTTCGATACATGGCCCTGAGGTTGTGATGAAATGGGCGTATCCGAGGTGTTTGCTCCGCAGCAGGTTTATCAGGATGTCTTTTGCCTTGTTGATTAATTTGCTGCCGGGGCGGCTCAGGTGCTCGTGCAGTTCGCCGCTGGAATCAAAGTGAATGATGAGTTTCAGCCCGGCTTTGCGGATGGCCCGGGCTACGGACAGGTAGCGCGGATCCCCCCAGGAATACAGAACCACTCCATCTACACCCAGCCCTCGCCACCAGCCCGGACTTGATAATGTTTTTTGTGGTACCCTCAGCAGACTCTCTGTGGCCAGGTCATCTGCGTGTGCCGGTAGCGGCATGATGACTCTGCATTGATGCCCCAGTTTCTGCAGTTCTTTGCATATCAGCCCCGTATCGCGCGTGAAAAAATAGTCATTCGCATGAAACGCAACGGGAGTGCAGGTTGCAAAGCGTCTGGGAAAACTGCTCATCATTGCCGGAAAGCATACCCAGACCTATGCCGGAAGTCAAGTTCTTATCATGAAATGCAAATCGCGCCGGATAGCGGACTATCCGGCGCGGTAGTAAAGATGTTCGCCTCCTTCAGCTCAGGCGGCAATGCCGAAATGGCGTTGAATGTCCTCGAAGATGCGGTCGCGTAGACGACGAGCTCTCTCAATATTGCGGGTCTTGAGGGAGAAACGGAGACGCTCAGCCGTTGCATCCGGCTTGTGCACCGTCACGTGGCACCACCACACGCCGCGGTTGTTCCACAGGTGGTGGTTAAGGTTGTCATCGTTGATACGAAGCGCGATCTTGGTCTGTTGCGGGGTCATTTCTGTAGAATTATCTGAAAGGTAATAGGTGTCCGCGTTCGTTTCTGAACCGCTGTGCGGCACCTCCGGGTCAGGCTTTGGATTGTAGACGCAGGAGGTAGCCGCTCCGTTCAAAAAAAGCAGGGGGATTTAGTAAAGAATCCCGGCTTTCTTGAGCGTGTTGTATGCACCATTCTTGGAGATAGTGCGCAGAGCCTTGCAGGAAAGCTTCATGCGGAGGTAGCCACCCTTGCCACCGTTGAGCTCGGGCACCCAGATGCGCTTCTCCTGGAGGTTGGGATAAACAGTGCGGTTCACCACCTTGGTGACGTGACGACCGATACCGCCCTTCTTCTTGGCAAGACCGGAACGATGAATGCGGCGGCCCTTGTGCGGCATGGCAAATGTGATATTGCAGATACGGGACATAAGATGTTCTAGGTGACGTTAAAAAATAAAGCGGTGCGCTATTTTACACAATTTGGGCGCGGCGTCAAGCAAAACTACAACGAATCGGGGAAAAAGTTCATGTGATTGGCACAGAGAGAGCTTTACAGCAGGAAAAAGCTGGTATAGAATGCATGATTATGCGGGATGCGTACATTATTTTGTGTCACCGGTCGCCCTGGCAGGTGAATGAATTGGCTGCTTATCTGGAGGAAGGGGGGGATGATGTGTATATACATGTGGATGGTGGCAGTGATATTAAAGCACAGATTCGCACGAGTGAGCATATTCAGGTGTTGGAGAAATCTGTGCAGGTGACATGGGCCGATTGGTCTATTGTTGAAGCTACATTATTGCTCATCAATGCTTTGAAGGGGTGTGGCAGGGGGTATCGCTATGTGCATCTGCTCAGTGGCCAGTGCCTGCCGGCCAAGCCGAGGAAAATCATGGAACAGGAACTGGAAGAGGCTTATACCCGTGGTCGGCAATTCATGGAGTGCAAGTTATTGCCACGTTCCGATGAATGGGGGCGGGATGGGGGGATTCACCGGGTCGGGACATGGTTCCCGCGTTGGATGGTGAGCAAGTACAGCCCCTGGCATCGCTGGTTCTGGCCATATACCAATAAGTGGATTCGTTTGCGACTCCGGCGCCCCTTGTACTTCGTATACCGGCCGTTTTACGGCGGTGCACAGTGGTGGTCGCTGACCGGTGACTGTGTGGCCGATATAGCGGATTATGCGGCAAAGCATCCTCTGTTCCGCTATTTTTTTCACCACACGTTCTGCAGCGATGAGTTGTTTTTCCAGACCTGCATAGCCCGAACTTCCCATCATTCCGGGGTAACGGATGATAATCGGCGTTTCTTGAAATGGCCGGTGGATAATTCGCAGTCACCCATGGATTTGCAGGAGGATTCATGGCCGGAACTGTGGGCTTCCGGTGCTTTGTTTGCCAGGAAGTTTTCCATGTCCCCCGGTGAAACGACAAGGTATTTGCAGAAATTGGAAGAAAGTTTGTGACTTTCAAATAAAGGCGCGGTTCATCCGCGCCTTACTGATGAAGCCCCCCAAGTGTCACCATGAAAACGAAACTGAAATACATAGGCATGATAGCGGTATCTGCCTTGTTGCTGAACTCCTGTGCGGTTTATGATTACCCCATGTACACCAGTGCATCTGTGGGGGTGGGTGGCCACGGTTGGAATACTTCTGTATCATGGACTAACGCCAGCTACGATGTGAACGGTTTCCCCATATACGGCTACTCATACGGGCGGCCTGTGTATGGCTATACGCCTGCGGGCGTGGCGATTTTCTCGATAGCGGCCATCACGGCGGCCTGCCTGGTGCCGGACTGGGGCCCTGCGCCCTGGTATCATGGGCACTGGCATTATCCGGCTCATGTGCACCGCGTGTGTGCGCCGCCCCGGTACCCGGCCGGGCACCATCCCGGGGTGCGCCCCTCGCATCATGGCAGTGGGCATCATGCCGCTGCACGCCCGCATGGCCACTCAACTTCCCGCCCGGCTATCAGTCATGCGCCCTCGCATCACAGCCGCCCGGGTGTGCACCAGAGCCGGCCTCAGGTGGCTACCCGGCCGAATGCCCGGCCCACCCGCCCGCAGGTGAACCACCGCCCGCAGGTGGGTAATCGCCCGCAGATGCACGCGAGCCGCCCGCAATTCAGCAGCCGGCCTCAGTTCCGACCCTCCCGTCCGCAGGTGTCAAGCCGCCCGCAGGTGTCGGGGCGTTCACATGGCCGTGGCGGTCATGGCGGACACGGTGGCCGCGGCGGCCACCGCCGCTGAGTTCCCTTTTGCGTCAGTAATGCAGTAACAACCAGAATCCCCCGGTTCCAAGCGTGAGGAGCCGGGGGATTCGCCCATTCAGGGGGGGGCTGGTCATTCAGAGTCTGCGGCCGAAAGCCAGGCGGTCGTATTGCTCGTTGGCGTAGCGGTGCTGCGGGTGGCTGGTGCGCATGTAGGCCTCGTGCAGCGGGTGCGTGGGGTCGTGGGCGATGCGGTGGGCCTCCTTTTTGCCATCCGGCTGGGAGCCGGTGTGCAGCGGTGCTTCATCCATGAGCCCGGCGGCTTCCAGCAGCAGCTTGGCGAAGTCCGGATTGGCGCGCAGGGCCGGATTCTCCACGAGGGATTGCACATCCACCCCGGCGCGTTCGCCCATGGTGTGCAGGAAGGATTCAATCGTCCTCAGGTTATCCTCATAGGCGCTGCCCCAGTCCTGCTGCAGGGCGGCATCTGCCTGCTGGATGGCCTGGGCATTTTCCTGCCGGCAGCGTTCCATGAAGCGGCGGCCTTCGGCGGTGTAGCGCTCGGCCAGTGCTGCCAGTGCCCTGGGCGGCACGCCGTATTCATAGGCCACGCTGCTCAGCTGGCTCACCAGCTCCTCGTTCCAGAGTTCATCCGGGGTATCCTGCGGGCGCTCCAGGGTGAACTCTTCCGCCGTGGCAGGCAGGCCGACCGCAGCGCGGAAGGCGGCCATGCGGGCGGCATCTGCCGTGTCCGGGTAGCCGCGCAGTTTTTCCAGGTTGGCGTAGCTCTTGGCCAGGGCCTCGGGGCGGTGGAATTTGGAGAGCGTGGCGGCATAGGGCCTGAGCTCCTCAAAGCGGGTGAACCAGCCCGGGGAGAAAGCGCCGTCCTCGCGCATGAGCGGTGCGGGCAATTCCTCTGCGGGCAGGGGGGTGGGTACTGTTTCTTCTTCGGTATTATCCATCTTGTTCTTGTTGTGTTTGTGTTGCTTCCTGCCGGGCCAGCTCCAGCTGGTGGCGGATTACCAGGAAGATTTCGCGGTGCGCATCGCGACGCATGGCATCCAGCGGGTCGTAGCTCCCGGCCTTGCCCTGGAACACGGGCAGCTGGGTCTCGAAGCGGTGCTCCAGGTCGCGCAGCACCTGCTCCCCCACCGGGGTGGAGAAGAGGGCAAGCAAGCGCCGGCGTTCCTCGCGGGCCTGTTCCAGTTGCGGGTTGCGGCGGTATATCATGGCAGCGCGGGGGCGGGGACTTCTTGTTGTTGCTGTTGCAGCTGCTGGGCGGCGGCCTCGCGCTTGCGGCGCAGGCGCTTCACGGCCACTTCCGGGCGCAGGATGCCCTCCGGCACGCCGTCCATGCGGGCAGCGGTGCGGAAGGTGCGGTCCAGGTCCACATGGTCCAGCAGCGCGTTATCCAGCCCGGCCATGGCCTGCAGCCGCTGAAGGGTGCGGGCTATGCCCTCCGACTGCAGGCGGCGCATGACCATGGCGATGCGGCCCTGGTACACAACCTGCGGCAGCTCGATTTCCGGCTCGCCGTCCCGGTCTGCCTGCAGCACGGATGTGGGCGGCTGCGGGAAACGCCCCAGCCGGAAGAGCAGGGCAAACACGCGCTCCATGAGCGGGCGGAAATCGCTGGCAAAGAGCGTGAACGATGGCGAGAAGAGCATGACGCGCTCATTCTCGCGGGCGTAGACCTCGCTGGCGGTCATCTGCTGCTTGTGCTCGCTCCAGAGCTCCAGCATGGGCACGAAGAAAGCGCGGCGTATCGCTTCCTGCTTCTGCCGCAGGCGGTCCATGCCCACATCGTACCGCCCCTGGGTGGCCCATTCGCGCGGGAACCCCAGGCTGGCGCTCTCCGGGTTGATGAGGGTGCGCCCGCCGGCGCGTAAATCCACCTCACCGGATTGATTGGCCAGCTCCAGAATGCGGGGGAAGGCGGCTACTTCCCCCAGAAGATCCAGGATGCGGTTGAGGAATTGGGCCTGCCGGATATCCGGGTAGACGAGGCGGGCAGGGGAAAGCCCGTACACCCCCTCGCCCCAGCGCAGGAAACGCGTCACCATGTAGGGCATTTCGCGGTAGCCGCTTTCCTGCACGGTGCACTGGTCATCCAGGCAGTAGTAAATGCTCTCGAAGGGCATGTTGCGGGCGTTGTCGCGCTGGCGGTTGCGCCGGGCGCGTGGGCGCACCACATGCAGGAAGCGCAGCTCCCCCTCGTGCGGGTTGCGCGTGTTTTCCAGCATGGCGCGGCCGCGTGGGCCCAGGGCCTTGGCGCCGAACTTGGCCGCCGCCTGGTGCGGGGTGAAGGTGAACTCTCGCATGTAGGTATCAATCGCGCCTTCATCATTCTCCGCGCACACGAAATCCCCGCAGGGAATGTGGCGGAAAAGCAAGCCGCCGCTGCGCGTGCTGCCGCAGTACAGACTGCCGGTGCCCAGCCCCACGCGGTCCAGAAAGCACTCGTGCAGCTCGGTGTAGAAATTGCTCTGAGCCAGCTCGCGGTTGGCGATTTCGGAGCAGCGGTTGTACCAGGATTCTGCCTCATCCCCGGCATCCGGCAGCGGGCAGCTCCATTTGAACCACAGCTCGTTGCTGGGAGTCAGGTAACTCATGTGGGCACTGGCCAGTTTCTGGCAGGCTTCCACTGCCGTGGTGTCGCTCAGCTGGTGGGCGGCTGGTGGTTCGGCGGAGTCGTAGCCGCTCTGGGTGTGCTGGCGGTCTGGCAGCACATAGTGCCGCAGGGTTTCCCACCAGCTCTCCCAGGGGGCTCGGGCGGCTTTCAGACTCTGGTAGTTGTGGAGTATCGTCTGCATCAGCCCAGGGTGGAGTTGGCGGAATCTGCCGTGGCGGTGGTTTCCTTGCGGCGGTGAGCGCGCAGGATGGTGGAGAGAAGCCCTTTTTTCTGGGCGTTGGCCTGGTCAGTGGCCTGCTGTGATTCCCCGGCGGTGGTCTGCGTCACCACAGGAATCGTGTTGGTGGCGGCGTGGTAGTTGGTGGAGCTGCTGAATCCCATAATCGTCTGTTTGTTGAGTGTGTTAATGCAGAAGGAACGCCTGCCAGGGGTGGCGGTGCGGAGCCGGGGCGCGCAGCCCGCGCTGGAAACAGAGCCAGCGCAGCGGGGGCAGGGTGGCAGCCATGCGGCGGGCCAGCCGCAAATCCCCCACCAGCAGGTGGATGTACCAGGCATCCGCCGCAGGCGAAATGAGGGCAAGCTCCGTCCACTGCTCCGGTGCGTTGCTGCATACCGGTTTCATGAGCACCACCAGCCGGGGCATGAGCAGCACAATCCCCTGCGGGTGTGCGGCCAGGGCTGCAAGGTCGGTTTCCATATCCCGCCCGGCGGCCCGGTAATATTCCCATGCCCGGTCTCTGGCATCTGCGTTCATGCGGCAGACTCTACCCCACTGCCCCCTGCCGGTGCCAGTTTATTCGGAAAGGGGCGACTGCGTTCCGCGCGAAACGGTGTGTCCCGTCTCCGAATCATGTTGATGCATGCGCCACCTTGTGGCACCCTGTGGGGCGCACACTGAACCGATATGTCAACTACTACACCCCCGAATACCGCGCCTACCCCGCTGGATATCTGCAACCTGGCCCTCAGCCGGCTGGGTGAATCGCCCATCCCCGCTCTGGATTCAAACGGCAGCCTGCCCTCCCGCATGTGCTACATGCACTACCACCCCGTGCGCCGCGAGGTGCTCTGCGCGAACCGCTGGAGCTTTGCCACCGTTACCACCACCCTGCAGAGCGCCGAGGAAAGCACCGGCGACGATGCCCACCAGCTGCGCCACAGCCTGCCTGCCGATTGCCTGCGCGTGCTCGGGGTGAACAGCCGCAGCTGGACCCTCCGAGGCCGCGCGGTCTACTGCCCGGCCCGCACCATCCGCCTGCTGTACATTGCGGATGTGGAGGATACCGCCCTCTTTGAGCCGCTTTTTGTGGAGGCACTGGTGCTGCGCCTGGCCTGGAAACTCTGCATCCCCCTCATCAACAGCACCACCGCCCGCCAGGCGCTGGGCGAGGAATACCAGCGCATCGCGCTTCCCCAGGCGGCTCATTTCAACGCCGTGCAGCACATGTCGAATGACTCCCACCCCCTCTACCGCCTGTGGCGCCGGAGCATGAGCAGCCAGGATTAAGCTCTTGACCATCTTATGAAAGCAATTGATTTCACGTGTCGTTTCCTCAGCCGCGTGCAGCGGGATGAGCTCTCGCCTGCCGCGCGCCTGGTGCTCGTGGCCGTAGCCGCCGGGCTGGAGGATAAGAATGATATCGCTCACGAAACCGGGCTTTCCCACAGCGTGTGCACCACCCAGCTGCGCCACCTGGAGAAACTGGGCGAAATCCGCTGCGTAAGCCTCCTGGCAGAGCGCTATGTGCCGGCCCCTGCCGGCAAGGAACGCCTGCGCCGCTGGTTCAATTTCCACACCCCCGCTGCCCATGGCTAAGAAGAAGTTCCTGAGCATTGAGGAAAAGCGCACCTGGCTGGCCGGCATCTTCCGGGATACCAGTGGTGAGTTCAGCCAGGCAGATAAGTTCAAGGCCATGATTGAGGACACCCGCCTGGCCATGCTCGAAGCCGAGGCTGCCAAACCTGCCGAACCCGCCCTCCCCGGCATCCCAGCCGCCCTCCTCGCGCACCTCCCACCGCCGCTGCATTCTTAATCTCGCGGCAGAACGAGTTCCAGACCCGAATCGGAGCACGGGACTCCAGCCCCGTTATAGCTCAGCACTGCGGAATGGGGGTTCCCGTCTCTGTTTCTTCAGCGCAAACGCTCCGGCAATGTGGTTCACCTCCGGTTTTCTGCCTGGTGGGAGCAGCACCTCGATGATATCCATGCGGCTGGGCACATCCTTCCCCAGGCGCCGCAGCCAGAGCCCGGCGGCGCGGCGCAGCAGCTCGCGCTTGTGTTCATTCACGCGGCGGGCGGGGCGTCCCGCGCCGGTGTGCAGCGCGCTTTTCACTTCCACAAACACCAGCAGCTCCCCCTTGCGGCAGATGATATCCACCTCTCCGCTGGCGCCCATGCGGAAACGGCGGCGCAGCACCTTGTAGCCCTGCGCCCGCAGCCAGGATGCGGCCACCAGTTCACCGTATTCCCCGATATAGCTCCCCTTGGGGTGCGCCCCTTCAGCCCAGGGGCAGTTCCAGTTGTGTAACAGGTGCAAACGTGCGGCGATGGTGTATCGTAGCTCCATGTTCTCGAATGGCTTGCATGTGGGCCTTGGTGCCGTAGCCGGCGTGGCGGTCGAAGCCGTACGCCGGGAACTGGCGGTGCAGCTCCTGCATGTAGTGGTCGCGCCACACCTTGGCCAGAATGCTGGCGGCGGCGATGCTCAGGCAGCGCGCATCTCCCTTCACGATGCTGCGGCTCGGCAGCGGGAAGCCCGGCACCGGCAGCCCGTCTATCAGGCAGAAATCCACCCCGCCGGGCAGCCCCTCTGCCGCGCGGCGCATGGCCAGGTGCGTGGCCCGCAGGATGTTCAGCTCGTCAATTTCCTCCACCGTGGCCTGGGCAATGCTTTTCTGCACGGCGTCATCCGCCATCAGCGCTTCGTATAGTGCCTCGCGCTTCTTCGCCGTGAGCTTCTTGGAATCATTCAGCCCCGGCAGCTCGTAGCCCGCCGGCAGAATCACCGCCGCAGCCACCACCGGCCCGGCCAGCGGGCCGCGCCCGGCCTCATCGATGCCGCACACGCGGGCGAAGCCTTCGGCGTGTGCTTCCTGCTCAGCCGCCATATCCGGCGGGGTGGTGGGTGTGGGGGTGCGGCTCATTTCTTCTTTTTAGCGTTGCGGTTCTGGCGGGCAGCCTTGCGGAGCGAATCGGGCAGGGGGGCGCCCTCCTTCTGGCCGTACAGGGCCTCGATGTCGTCCAGATAGCGGCTCATGGCTGTATCCGGGCCCGGGTGCTCGCGGCGCAGCAGCTGCATCGTCTCCAGATACGAATCGAAACTGCGCCCGCGTTCCTGCCCGGTGAAGGTGATTTCGAACCAGTCCAGGTAATCGCGCCCGCGGATGGCGGCAGAGTAATACGCGCGGCGCAGTTCCTGCAGCGGCCCCAGGCTGCTCTGCACCTCGTCCGGGTGGGCGCCGTCTGCCAGCTGGCCGATGACCCGGCAATACTCCGTCACGATGGAGCGGTAACCCGGGAAGCAGGTGTGGCTCAGCGAGACAAGCCGCGCGATGGCCGGCTGAATCAGCCGCCGCCAGTTCGGCAGCTCCACCAGCGCGTAGGCATCATCGAGCGAGACAGGGCGCGGCACCTCCGTCTCCGGGTCGAAATACATGATGGTGAGGGCCTCCTGCAGCATCTTCTCCGTTTCCAGCGGGGCCATGGCCTCTGCCGCGCGGGGCAGGGCCAGGTGAGCCAGCTCGATGGCCCACCATTTGTTCAGCAGCGAACTATCCACCCCCAGCTCGTGGAAATGCTCCGTAATCGTCTCCACCGGGGTGCCATCCGCCGTGGCGGCGTTTTCCAGCAGGTTCTTCAGCTGGTCGATTCCGCCCTCGCGGTCAATCAGGCTCATGAGCAGCACGCCGCACGAAACTTCATACACCTGGCGGCTGGCGGCATCCAGCTTCTCCGGCTCCGCCACGGAAATCATCTCTTCCGGCGAGAGCATCTCGGCCCGCTGGAACAGCTGCTGGTACACCCGGCGCTCCGCGCGGCCATTCTTCCACAGCACCGCCTGCTGCAAGCCCGCCACCAGCCAGCCCGGCAGCCCGATGTCATCCGGGTACGCGCCCGGATCCAGATCCCGCAGCACGTATTCGTACAGAATCATCGTGATGATGGCCTTGTCCATGCGGTCCAAGTCGATACCGCCGCCCGGGTAAATGCGCACCTGGAAGTTCGGCTGCCCATCGATGATGTTGATACGCGTGCGGATGGGATTCAGCGAGGGACGGTCCGTGCTCTTGCCCAGCAGGCGTATGGAAATGAGGTGCTTGTGCTTCTTTTCCAGCTGCAGCAGCTTGCAGACCTGGGCGTACAGGTCATCCGCCCGCGAGGCGATGGCGCCCATGCGCAGCGAATCGCCGCCGCTCACGGAGAAAAGCTTGCTGTGCGAAATCACGTGTTCATCCACATCCGGCAGGTAGCCGTTGTGCTGCGCATTCGCCATGGCCACTGCCGCCGCCTTGCGGTCCGGGGTGATGCCGCGCGCAGCCGCCTCCCGCAGCACGGCATCCTCCTCTGCCTTCCAGTCGATTTCCTCGGCAGCAGCCGGCGCCTCCGGCGCAGGCTCCGCCCCCGGCTGCGGCTCCTGCGCCACAGCCAGCAGGGAAAGCGGCATAAGCACCGCCACTGCCTTGCGGTAAGTCATCTTATCCCCCATGCTAACAAATCCCCTTCCGCTCCGCAAGTGCGGAGATGGACATACGCCCCTGAAGAGCGGAATTCTTTCGAGTTAAAACCGATTCGCCATCAGAGCACGGGCCTCCAGTCCCGTAAACTTCGATTCATCGGCTTTTGTCCGGAAAAGTCACGCCGCCTGTGTCCAGAACCTTTTGGCATTCACCACGCCGCGTTGATCCACGTAGCGAGTGCGGAGTAGTGTCGAATCCCGGTGCCCGATTTCACATTGCAGCTCGGAGAAAGAGCGAAAGTGGCTCAGGTGATAGCTCGCGAAGGTGTGGCGCAGCGCATCCGGGCTCCATCGGTGGGCTCCTTCCCACCCCGCCTTCTGTCGCAGAAGTCGCCAGTGTTTCAACCAATTGGTTGGGCAGATGAAGGAATTGGCGGCGCCTTGTCTTGCCCTGAGTATGTGCAGCAGAGGCGCGTGTATGCTTACTCGGCGAGCCCCACCGGTCTTGCTGTGCCGGGGCTGGATGTATATGGCACAGTTGCTCAGATCAACCTGGTCCCATGTGAGTCGGGCCACTTCGTGCGGCCGGATGCCGGCATAGAGCATCATGCCGACAGCGGCCAGGCAATTCCCACCTTCGTGTTTTCGGGCTGTGTTCATGATGTTTGTGATTTCTTCAGGTGTCAGAATAGGAAGTCTGCCTTCCTGAACTCTCGGTGCCTCTACTGACGAAACGGGATTTGCATCGCACCATCCCTTCCGTATGGCTGTGGAAAAGACCCCGCTGAGAATAGCGCGTGCTTTTCTCCGCTGGTGCAGGGAGTCAAAGGCCTTTTCCAACCATGCTGCACATTCTGCACTGCGAATGCTGCGCACCCGTCGCTTCGCCAGTTCCGGATTCTGGCGTATCAACCGCTTGCAGAAATAACGGAAGTCCACCAGCGTGCGAACCCTGCGCCCTTTTCTTGCCTCCAGTGCCGCTTCAACAGCTTTGGTGAAACTCACCGTCTTCTCTTGCCTCCTTAGTTCCTGTTCCCCCGCATTCAGACATTTACGAGTCCTGAGTATCTGCCCCCTGCCTTTTTCCAGTGCGTCCTTTGCTACCAGCGCCGCTTCGATGATATTTACTCCCGTGTTCTTCAAAATAATGACCGCTGCATATTCTTCTTCGGTTACTTCGTGATTCATGGATTGAATTGTAGTTGAGGTTTCTAAATGGGTATTCAAGCACAAAAATGCCTTTTACGTAATTAAAAAGTGAGAGGGGGTACAGAGTTCCATAAAATGGATGAATTACCGTTTTGTAATCTATTTATTATGTTTATGTAGCATCTATATACTTGCCCATTTAGAATGGGTAATATATGGGGCTATGAGTAAACAAATGTCTGTGACTCCACGCAAGGAACAGGGAAAAAGTTATTCTATCATCTTTGATTATCTTCGGGCATTTGCCATGTTGGGTGTTCTGGCTGTGCATTTGTCCCAGCAGTTCCCTATGCCTCGGCTGATGAAAGAAGTTGCAGGTATGGGAGCTTTTTGTGTCCAGATTTTTTTCGTTATCAGTGCTTATCTGGGCTGTTCTTATTTTTTCAGGCCGGGTGCGACAATTGGTCAATACTACAGGAAACGGGCTCTTCGTATATTACCCACCTACTACGCAGCAATAGTGGCTGCCATGGTGTACATCGAGTTCTTTACGAAAGGGTATAACGCCGATGTATTCCACCTGGGGTGGTTGCGTTATTTCCTTGGACTCAACACAATTTTGCCGTCCGTTGACTTCTGGCAGTGGAATAATGCGTTTGGCTTCTGGACAATGACCAATTTCATTGTCTTCTATGCAATCATTCCGATGGTTATCAAGTTTGTTGACACTTGGAGAAAAAGTGTGGCCCTTTTCCTCCTCTGTTATATTGCTGCAGTAATTGTACGTCTGCTTATAAAGTTCTATATTTCCGAGGCTCCTTTTCATCAACTTGATTCTATGTTGATGTGGAGTCCTCTGGTGCAGATGCAGCACTTTGCTCTGGGTATGATGACTTATTTCGCGGTGCGAGACAGTAAGACAAGCCTTGCGGCTATTATGCTTATCTGCATGGCAATGCTACCCTGCGGATTTTGCCCGCCCCCGATGCTTTTTGCAATTCTGACGTGTCTTTTCATTCTTTCAGTTAAAGAGAGAGATGTGAATATAATGGGCGCTCCCAGAAAATGCTTGCAATTTGTTGCAAAATACAGCTTTCACGTTTATTTGACTCACCTTTTAGCATTAGCGATAGGTCAGCAGATAGCAGTTGCACTCTGCGCACCTTCGACTGTCTGCTTTTATATGGTCAAACTTTTCGTGTTTATCGTGGCCACGTTATTGTTCTGTTGTTTCTTGGAGCTTGCGCAGAGAACTGCCAATAAACTATTTTCATAACCGGCAAATGCTGTCGGCTTGACTATCTTGTCACCAAGGCGTAAACTGGCAGCATGAAGATTTGCACCAGCCGGAGCGTGCGTGACGCCGAACAAGCTCTCTTTGCCAGCGGGGAAGTGACCTCCCTGGCGCTCATGAACACCGTCATCGACCGCCTGTGGCACGCGTGCTGCACCGAGCCGCTGCTGCGCGGGTTCTCGCCCACCCGCGTGGTGGTCTATGCGGGCAGCGGCAACAACGCCGGCGATGCCATCGGCCTGGCGGCTCGCTTTGCCTGCCCCATCACCCTGCGCTGCGCCGGCACCCTGGCGCCCGATGCCGCTGCCCAGCTCAGCGGCCGCGAGGAGGAAGCGGCCACCGCCCCTGCGCCGCAGGAAGGGCTGCTCATCATCGATGGTCTGCTGGGCAGCGGTGCCGTGGGCGAGCTGCGCCCGGCCTATGCCGCCCTGGTGCGCGAGCTGAATGAGCTCCGCGCCGCCAGCCCCCGCAGCCTTACCCTGGCCATCGACATCCCCACCGGGCTGGATTCCGATACCGGTGCCCACGGGGCCGATGTGGTGCTGGCGGATGCCACCGCCACCATCGGCGGCGTGAAACCCGGGCTCCTGGCCGATGGCGCAGAGGACGCCGTGGGTCGCCTCATCTGCATCCCCCTGCCGGAGGTCGGTGAGCTGCCTGCGGCGGATCCCGCCCGTGTGGCCGATGCTGCGGAACTCACCCCGCTGCTGCCGCGCCGCGCCTACTCCTGCTTCAAGAACCGCGCCGGGCGCGTGGCCATTGTGGCCGGCAGCGTGGGCATGGCCGGTGCCGCGCAGATGTGTGCGGAAGCCGCCCTGGCTGCCGGGGCAGGGCTGGTGGTGCTCTACTGTCTGCCGCCGGTGTACCCCATACTCGCCGCGCGCGTGGCCCCGGAAATCATGGTGCGCCCCGTCGGCTCCTATGCCGATATCCACGAACCCGATGCCCGCGCCCTCGTCATCGGCCCCGGCCTGGGCGAGGTGCAGCCCGTGGCTGCGGAATCCCTGCGCCGCCTGGCCAGCGAATTCGCCGGCACCGTCGTGCTCGATGCCGATGGCCTGAACACCGCCGCCGCCTGTGGCTGGCAGCCGCAGCCCCACTGGGTGCTCACACCGCACCCCGGCGAAATGCGGCGGCTCGACCCGCGCCCCGCCACCACCCGCCGCGAAACCGTGGCCCGCTACCTGGCGGAGCACCCCTGCATCCTCCTGCTCAAAGGCGCCCGCACCATCATTTCCGATGGTGAGCATACCCTCTACAACACCACCGGTGGCCCCTACATGGCCAACGGCGGGCAGGGCGATGTGCTCGCCGGCACCATCGGCGCCCTGGCCGCCCAGGGCCTGCCTCCCTTCCGCGCCGCTGCTGCCGGTGCCTGGGCCTGCGGCCTTGCCGCCGAACGCGCCTGGGCCGCCGCCGGCTATCCCATAGCCATACCCGCCAGCCGTGTTATTCAGTTTTTGTGAACGGAACCCAGGCGGTGAATTCCATCGGAGCACGGGACTTCAGTCCCGAAATCACGGTGCACATAATCGGACTGAAGTCCCGTGCCCCGATAGAGTTTCCCCATAAAAGCAGAACGGGCACCTTCCGGTGTCCGTTCGCTCTCTCTAATCAACTCTGAAACTACATGAAAAAGACTTTTAAGTAAGCCCCATATAATCGCGCGCCGGGGCTTCTTATGCAGGTATAGATGCACCCCGGTGGAAAAACGTTCAAACAAATAGCAAAAAAATTAAATTTTGTTACCCCGTTCCCCGAATTTCCCGAAATAACGCCCTATTCTGTCCATCTTTCCACATAAAAATTCCCCAAAGAAAATCACCCACACGCCGGCTTGCCAGCGGGAACTCATTACTTCGTAAC
The DNA here is from genome assembly GCA_017435365.1 of Akkermansia sp. Taxonomy (GTDB): domain Bacteria; phylum Verrucomicrobiota; class Verrucomicrobiia; order Verrucomicrobiales; family Akkermansiaceae; genus Akkermansia. The sequence continues at coordinate 48,044 of JAFSFD010000014.1, forward strand.
TCGTAACTCGTAACTCGTAATTCGTACTTCTCATTCGCTTTCAGCGAATTGAAGCGTCTTCACCCAGCCATCCCGCGGCACCTGCGTGTTCGGGAAGATGGCGCGGGCCACATCGCGATACGCCTTCGGATTCGGCAAGCTGGGGCTGAAATGCGTGAGCCACAGCTCCTTCACCCCGCCGGCCTCTGCCGCCAGACGCGCCGCCTCGCTGAACAGCATGTGACGATTCTCGCGCGCCTTCGGCAGCATCTCATCCTCGCCATACATCCCCTCGCAGATAAACAAATCCGAATCCGCCGCCGCCGCCGCAATCGCCGGCACCGGGCGCGTATCCGTGCAATAGGTCAGCTTCAGCCCCTTGCGCGGCGGCCCCAGCACCATATCCGGCGTAAAGATGCGCCCCTCGTGCTCAATCGTCTCGCCCTTCTTCTGCAGGCGGCCCCAGAACTCCATCGGAATCCCCTGTTCGCGGGCGCGCTGTGCATCGAACTTGCCCGCGCGCGGCAGCGTGAAACTGTAGCCATAGCACGGCACCCCGTGCTGCACCTGGAACGCGTGAATATCGCAATCCCGGAAAAACATCGTCTCCTCCGGCGTCTCCAGCTCGCTCACCCGGATATCGAACGGCAGGTTCGGCGCAATCGTCCGCAGCGCATGCACCACACGCTCCGTCCCCACCGGCCCGATGATGGAAAGCTCCTCCTCGCGGCCCATGTTGCCCATCGTCAGCAGCAGCCCCGGCAGCCCCGAAACGTGGTCTGCGTGCAGATGCGTCAGCAGAATCTTATCCACCGGCTTCAGACTCATCCCCACGCGCTGCGCCGCAATCTGAGTCCCCTCGCCGCAATCAATCAGCACGCCATGCCCCTGGTAGCGCACCATCAGCGAGGTGAGCCATCGATTCACCAGCGGCAGCGTCCCGCCGGTTCCCAGAAGACAAATATCCAGCACACACGCAGTTTCTCATATCCCCCGCCCCATTGTCAAGAATGATGCGCGACACACCAGAATGAGGCTGTTACTTTTCCTGTCCGTGAGCCGAAGGCTCACGGATATCGTCCTGCCGCAGGCAGGATATCGTCCACGCGCAGCGTGGATATCGTCTTGCCGCAGGCAAGATATCGTTCTTTCCGCTCCACATTTTTTCCTGCAATCAACCACCCGTTGGGAAAAATCTCTCCCACCCTGAAATAATCAGCGCTCTTATTTTAATCAGCGGTCCGAAATTAAAATAACGCAGCCCCTTATTTTAACTTCCCCGCCACAAATCGGGAGTAAATCGACCTCAATTCCCGAAATTCGGGAATCCTATACTCCCGAATTTTGGAGTTTATTTATCGCATTGTAATAATTGAACGAAAAATCATGGGCAAAAAGAGGGGATGCGAATTTGTTAGATGGGCAAGAAGAGAGGGAGGCAGTTTGTGGGGTAGGCGGGGCGGTAGGTCGGGAGCGGCGAAGTGAAGCGCCGGGCGGGGATACCCCCCCGGAGCGGGGACGGCGGCGGGTCGCAAAGCTCGCCGCAGGGGGGAGCCGTTGATGAGCCCTGGGTGGGCGTAGATTCATCGAAGCCCCCTCGGCTCTTTGCCACGGTCGCGGCTGCCCGGCGGGCTTGCCACGCCGGAGCGGCTAAACGCCGCGGTGGCGGGAGCTTCACACATCCCCGAAGGCCTCGGCGAAGGCTTGCCGAAGACGGGAAAATCCCACTTTCAACATTCAACATCATCCACCCCCTTCGTGGCGGAACGGTTTGCGGGGGGCCTGCGGGCCTGGGGGCTGTTAGTCGAATGACGGCCAATATAACTCGCTTACTGGTGACTTTTATGTGAGAATACACTCCGAAGGCAGATTTTATCGTTTGCTTAAATTATCAACAACTAACCCACAAAGAAATGAATTATCAGATCCCCTCAGGCTGTTGTTCTCTTGTCGATTTTCTCCGTTCTCATAAGAAATATAAAGGCATTATGGATTTGAATCAGATGCCATCTATAGCTAAAATGTTAGAAAGCAAAGAGGAAGAGAAAAGAAAACGAATAGCTGCTGCGCTCGACCGACTTGCGATGTGGAGTGTAGGATTGACCATGGTTCCGATTCTGCCAGTGATGCGAGAATCGTTAGAGGGCATGCTGGGCGTGCTCATGGTTGAAATTCGCGCAGGCTCCAGCAAGCAGTATATAAAGTCTACGATCGCAGCAACAAAATTAGCATTGCACGAGAAGAAAATGGAGACAGACTGGCTGACCGATGAACAGAAGGAGTTCCTCGGGAAGGAAATCGATTTGGTGACTGACGCAATAGAGCTGAGTTTAGATAATTCCCTGTTTATAGACTGGAGCAATCTTCTGGAAAATAGACGCCAAACACTGAGCATGCAGGTGTGACTACTCGTCATATGTTTTATTTAAATCCAGTATGGAGTGTTGCTTTAGATAGATAGCGGCTTCTGGATTGTATGGTTCAATAATCGTGTGCAAAATATCTTGAAATTGCATATCGGGCCACTTTTCGGAACCTGGCGGAGGTGTCATGTCGCAGTCTAAATAATCAGTATAGTCATCGGCCAACATGTAAACTTCATGAAGAATAAAAGTTAGACATATGTGATGGACGAATAGTTCTTTCAAATCAACGAAGAATCTATTTAACCATTTCCCTTCACCGTTGAAAGAAAGTTCAGGATCGTTTCTAAGTAGGTTGTAGAAATAGTTGATGTGAGCATTGTTGTTGCTGCGGTCTCTTATTCCATCATGTATTTTTTGATCGTATGTTAATTGATATATGCCGCTTGTTCTTTGATTGTCTGCTATTTTTTTTATGTACTTCGTATAGCAAAAACGCTTCCCTTTGCTGTTTTTCAGGAACCAATTCTGAGTACTGGTAGGTTCCTCGAAGAAGTTGAATTTGCTTTCTTCTAATTCTAAATCGTATACAATATTGGTGATAATTATGTCGTGATATTTCCGCAAAAGGGTCCATGCATCGTTTGCCCGACCTTGGCTTAATGCGTATTTAATGGTGTCAAGCATGTTTGCAATGCTGGAGTAGAAATATTTATCAACATTGATGATGGGGACTATATTAGGCGATAGAAAATCTGAGGAGCGCCATTCTAACCGTTTGTAATATGAAATGTACTGTTCAATTTCCTTAAATCCTGGATTTGAATCAAAAGAGGTCTTTTTGTTAGTGCCTGTATGGAATGAGGTCATATGAATAACACGGTTTCTTCCATTCTACACTCAGATAGATGGTTGACAAGCAAAAATTAAGCGGGAGGAACTGCGTTCGATTGGGGACAGCGTAGATTGATGCTGCGCGTGCGGCTGGAAGGTCATGGGCTCTCTTCCTCAGCCGCCATGCGGGGGGCTGATTAGGGTGGTTCTTCGTTTGTGGGCGAGACTGACTTTCTGCTTCGCCGCTCAGGCGGCGGGAATTTTACACATCCCCGAAGGCCTCGGCGAAGGCTTGCCGAAGACGGGAAAATTCAACTTCCAACATCCAAAATCACCTCAGCCGGAGGCTGAGGGTGTGGCCTGCTGGTTCGTGGTGTGGGGTGGCCGTGGCGGGGGAGAGGCCGGTGGCGGCGAGGATGCGTCGGAGGTTGGCGGCGGGGTCGCGGTGGAGGAAGGTGGCGTAGGGCTCTTCGGCCAGGAGTTCGAGCTCGGCGGCGCGGGCCCAGTCATCTGTGTTGGAGCTTCTGCCGTCTTCATCGGCGGCGGTGAAGAGGGTGCTGCGGTAGACAACGGCGTTTGCCGGGGTGTGGCGGGTTATCTTTGCCAGCTTCGTGAGGAGCTTGTCGAGTTCTTCGGTATGCGCGGGCGTGCAGGTGTCGGAAAGTTCTGTTTGCGGTTGGAGCAGGTGATCAATGAGGGCGTTTTTCGCGGCGAGGAGGATGTGTTCCCAGTACCCTTGCGGGAGCTTTTCGTAGAAGTTCGGCAGGGGGAGTTTGGCTTGTCCGTTGTAGCTATCCTTCACGCTGAGCTGCCAAGCAAGCCCGCGCTCCACCCCTTTGCTCACCAAGTCGTCCGTTGTGACCGACATGTCATTGAAATACGGCGATTCGATGCCTAAGGTGCACAGGAATGAAAATCCCTCCCGCACCTCGGTGCAGAAGGCACACCCCGCTGTATCGATTCGGAAGTACAGCCCCACCTCCACCGAGCTGGTGAACGGTGCCTGCTTCGCCTGTTCAAACAAGGCATCGCTCACCGTCCGATTGAAAACCTGTTCCAAATCGTACTCAAACCGGATGATTCCGAACGGATCATCAAACCAAATGTTGTCCTGAAAAGAAAGGGTATGTTGGGGCATGCCGCTAGTCTATCCTGGTGTGCTTAATGATGCAAGGATAAATTAAAGTTGTGTCGGAATGCTGCGTTGACAACATGGGAGAGGAAGTATATAAGTCGTGCAACAGATTAGACGAATATGGTAGAAGAAATAGATGTAAATGAGCCTGAAGTGAAGATGCCCGATTATTTTAATCGTGAGCCGATCGCACACAAAATGTGCGAGTTGATTGCAAACGCGGCAGCAAAAGATATTTCGCCAGTTGTGTTGGACGGACCATGGGGAAGTGGCAAGACGGTACATGCAAAACGAATGGCGGAAATTCTTAATTCCGACAAGTACAAGGACGATGTAAAGTGCGTATACTGGAATGCGGCAAGCTCTGATTTTGCGCAGAATCCATTGCCCATGTTTATGTCTGCTCTTTATCAGAATACCGACCAAGATAATAGGAGCCTTTTCAGTCAGCAAGGCTTTGTTATGTGTAAAGGTGCATTTGTGGGGGCTGTTATGAATCTTGCGAATCAATTATGTAAGGGGTATTTGAAAGTAGATGTGGAAGGTGTGAAACAAGCTGCAGATGTAGGTGCGAAACAGTCAGATTTGGATAGCGACGAGGAGAAACAATTCGAGGAGTTCCTTAAGGAGGCTGGAGATGAAACACAACGCATCCAAGCAGCTGTTAAGTTGTTAAACTTGGTTCGTGGAGAGAAACAGCTGATTGTCATTATCGATGAACTTGACCGTTGTCGTCCGGATTTCGCTCTCAAAATGTTGGAATGTATCAAGCATTTGTTTACTGCTCCAACTTGTAAGTTCATTTTAGTGATGAATAAAAACTCAATGGCTAGTTCAGTTCAGCATTTGTATGGTTTAGACAAGCTGTCATCGAAATTGTATTTAAACAAGTATATTAAGTGGGAGTTTCAGTTGCCGCATACTACTATTGCCGGGTTTAATAAGGCCAATTGTGCGTATCAATATTTCTACAATATGATGAACAAAGCAGGCTTTTTGGAAACAGCTAATAATAAATTGGTCCAAGTGTTTATGGCTCGAGTCGTTGAGGTGAAAGAATTCTCGTTGAGAGAAGTCGAGAAGTTAGTAGGAACTTTCAACTTTATAGAAATAAGCAGAGAAAAGGATTCAGCTAGAAGGGATGGAGTTTCTGAATTGCTGAAGGTTTTTGTGGCATGTCTGAAGACCATCGATAGCAATATGGTTATGACTTTGAGTATGAAGCAAGCTTCTGTTGACATGGTTCTTCAATGTGTCGGGCTTGGAATGCCGACAGAGAGACATTTCGATAAACAAGAGATTCACATAAGACGGTTGATTTCAGCAGCTCTGGAAGTGTATTTGGCAAAAGAGGGGGATTTGGAAGATATTTATGATAAATATATAAGCGAATATTCATATTCTTTTGTGCATCACGATGTAAATCAATTTCGTTCATGTTTATCTTACTGTTCTTTTATGAAATGAACGTTGTAGGAGCAACCATAAAATCCCACCATTGGAAACTTGACTCCTGACGCCTTGCGTGTTAGTCTGAGCCTTAGTCAGACAGAACCTTATGAACTTACAGATTGCAGACGATTTTCTCCGCTTTTCCACCGGAATCCACGCGGTCGGGAGCAAGGCTCCCGCGTCCTACGTGGTCGCCATCGAGAAAACCCAAGCGGCCTTGGAGCGGCATCATGTCTTTCTCGCGCCTGGCGAGAGCATTTGGGGTATTCGGGACACGGCGCGCCTGCAATCGCTCTACGCCCTTGTGAAGCAGGAACAAGCCAAGGGAGAGCAGGGGATATTCCGTGAGGAAGAATCTACCAGCTATTGGAAGAAAAGCTTCTGCTCAGCCGCCATCAATGAATTCATCCGCTTTGTCGGCGTTGCCCGGCAGTTCGAGACGGCCAGTATCCAAGCGCAATCCCCCAAGGACTTCACCGCCGAATTGGAGAAAATCGAAAAGAGCATCTGCGGCAAGGGCAAGGAAACACTGAAACAAACGAAAGTGCGCGTGAACCAGTATCTCTTCCGCAAAATGGTGCTGGAGAATTACCGCCACCGCTGCTGCATCACCGGCCTGAGCATCCCCGAAGTCCTGCGTGCCAGCCACATTACCCCTTGGGCAGAGGATGAAGTGAGCCGCCTCGATCCGCAGAACGGTCTTTGCCTATCCGCTACTTTCGATGCCGCGTTCGACCGCCATCTCATCTCGCTCGATGAAGACCTGCGTCTCATCTTTGCCTCCTCCCTGCGCGAATATTACACCCGCGATTCCTTCAACCAGATATTCCGCCCCTACGAAGGCAAACGCATCGAGAGCCCCGTCAAATACCACCCCTCACCCAAGTTCCTGCAGCAACACCGCGCCAAACTGGCGTGATGGATAAGCGCGGAGCCTTAATCCTGCTGATTGGCCCACGCCATAATGTGGGCGGGAAGGGGATGTTCAAGACGCCAGCGGATGCTCATTGGTTTGCTGTCCGTGTGCCGAACGTAGCGAACTGGTCCCAAGAATACGTAAGGCGCTGAAACTCCTTCGCGCGTTTTCTTACGTTCGCGAATGAAGAGCATGACGGTATACCCCAATTCTTCTTGTTTAATATAGGTCTGGCCTATGCTGCCGTGAGGGGTTGTGCCTGATTGGCTTTGCCAGTGGAACAAGTTGGGGGATATGGCGTAATCTTCGTACATGGTCGACGGCGAGAAATCATCCTCGCTCTTGTTGATGTCGGCAAAGAATACGTGTAGTTTCCTGTCTTTGATGTGCAGGACGCCCTCACGCGATGGATATGGGTTCTCAAAGTTCCCCAGTCCCAGAGCAAGCAAGATTTGGTCGCGGGTATAACTGGCATGAAGTTTCAATGACCCAGTAGCCTTGAATGTGGAGCCACTATAGATGCAACGGTGTATTTTTAACCAGTCAATCAGTTCTTGTAAATCCAAGACGAGCCCCGGATTGTTCAGCGTGAAATAGTGCAACTGTTTGAGCTCGTTTTCAGGCTTTTTCTGACCCCAGAGCACTTTATACACGCTACTTAGTGCTTCCGTATCGAAATCGGCAGGGGACTGGAGGCTCTTCGCGAAACGGTCGAGCAGTTCGCCATCTGTTTGCAACAGCAGCTTGCGCATGCCGTCGCGCAAATTGCTTTCGTACAGGCTCAGCCCTATATTGCTCGTTTCGTATTGCTGAATGGCAGACGGAAGTAATTTGCTATAAATGGTGTCTGGGTTGTCCAGCCCGAAGAAATCTAAAAGTTCGGGGAGCGTTAAACGCTGCCCCTCTTTCAGGAAGAGTTTTAATTCAGACTCCATGCGTTTGCGGTTGATGGAGCTGATGAGGTCTCGGATGTTCTTTAAAATGTGCTTTTGAGATTGCTCTTCCAAGTTGATAGAACAACCTACAGGAAGCAGAGAAAATCCGCTTTGTACTTGCCTTTCAATATTTTTGAGGCTCGTTTGTGTGCAAAGCGCTCTGTATCGTTGAGCGTAGTTGAATTTCTTGTTTTGAGGCGCAATGAAATCGAACACTACCAGGCACTCCTTATCGGGGCTCCTGCGTAAGCCTCGACCAAGCTGCTGGAGGAACACGGTTAAGCTTTCCGTGGGGCGCAGGAAGAGTACGGTGTCAATGTCGGGAATGTCCACGCCTTCGTTGTACAAATCCACTGTGAAGATGATAGAAATCTCACCTTGTTGCAATTTAGCTTGTGCGGAATTGCGCATGTCTTGCCCACTGCTCGACGTGAGAGCCACCGCTTTCACCCCATGCCGATTGCAAAAATCTGCCATGAACTCTGCATGGTTGATGTTGATGCAGAATCCCAAGCATTTGCAACGGTGAATGTTGTCTACGCGTTTGTTGATTTGTTCGAGCACCCATGCGGCGCGAGTTTCATTGTGCTCCAGCAGTGTTGCCAGTTCTTTGCTGTCGTATTTGCCTGCTTCCCACTTGATGTGCGTGTAGTCGATGGAGGTGTGGTCGGCAATGCCGTAGTAGACAAATGGGCTTAACAATGTCCTGTCAATGGCATCACCAAGCCGCAATTCATGCGTGTAGCAGCCGCCGAATAGCGGACGGATGTCTTGTCCGTCCATGCGTTCGGGGGTGGCCGTAAGCCCCAGCAAGCTTTCTGGATTGAGGCCTTTGAGTGCGTCAACGTAACTGGCGGCGGAACCGTGGTGAGCTTCGTCCACTACGATGTATTGGAAGTGGTCGGCTTCAAACTGCTGCTTCTTATTTTGCCATGATTGGACTGTGCAGAACCAATGCGTGTGGTTGGTCGGCTGATTGGAGCCGTCCACGATGCAGCCGAGACTGCCGTTTTTGTTGACTTGTCGGAACGCCGCTTGTGCTTGCTCCAAGATTTCTTTGCGGTGGGCGAGGAAGAGCAGCGTCGCGTTCGGATGTTTCTTGCAAAAACGTTGATAATCGAAGGCTGCAATCATCGTTTTGCCCGTGCCGGTGGCTGCAATGATGAGATGCTTGTTCTTGCCAGCTTGCCGCTCGCGTTCGATATCTTCCAATGCTTCTTCTTGGTATCGGAAGGGTCGGATATCAAAAAAGGTAAGGTTTGCGTTGGCTGGCGTTTCCTTGCGCTCGAATGCGAGTGCCTGACTCAGCCTTTCCAAATCCTTTTTGAGCAGGCAGGGTTCAAACGTTCTGGAGTCTTCCCAGTGTGATTCAAATGCAGCGATGGTGGCATCCCACAAATGCGCTAGTTCTCGCTGGCTGATTTTCACATTCCACTCCAAGCCATTATCCATGGCCACTTTGGAGATATTGGAAGAGCCTACGTAGGCTGAGCCGAATCCTGTGTCGCGGTGGAAGATGTATGTTTTGGCGTGCAGTCGCGTGTTTTTGGTGTCGTAGGAAACACGAACCTCGGTATTGGGGAGACTCTGGAGCCATTCAATTGCCTTTGCCTCGGTCACGCCCATGTAGGTAGTGGTCGCAATACGCAGGCAGGGGGTGGAATCGTTGCGGTGTTTGTTGGTGAACTCTTCCAGTGCGGGCATGAGGGGAACTAGCCCCGTCATTCGGATGAACGATACCATCCATTCCGCACGGTCGCAAGTAGCCAACTCTTTCTTGATTTGTTCGCCTAATTTGGGGGTGCGTGCTGCGCCTGTCAGCAGAGACGAAATGGCAAGAGGTGTGTCGGGTAGGAATACGTGATTCCCCTGCATGAATGGCGGAAGAATCCCCCGAAGTTTTCGTCCTGAGGTGGGAATAATGCTCTGTTTTAAGTGCTCTGCAAAACTGGGTGATGAAAGTAGGTCGCGGAGCGTTTCGTATAAGTTTTTGGATTTCAGTCTTTCATCGTGCTGTTTCAGGTATTCCAAAACCTCTGCGGCAACATGGGTAGGGAACTCATGCCAAAACTCCTCTTTGCTCAACGGCTCTTCCGAAATATGGAGCCCCTCAACCCCTACACATTTACGTTCGAGTTCCTGAGTAAGAAGAAGATCGTAAAATCCACGCTGCATACGAACCTTATAGCATATTGTGTGCCTAAGATCAAATGGAAACTACGTGTGGAGTGTGATACATTTTGAAATCGGAGTGAAAGCTGTACTTGATTGTGGGAGCTCGTGAGAGAAAAGGGGCATCGTTGAAAACGTCTTTCATAAACTGACACTTGCCGGAGGAAAAGCGCCTTGACAGAGAGAGAGTATGGTATAGAATGTTCTTGGGATGAAATTCTGATTACCCAATTTCTTCTATGAGTCAAGAAATAAAGATGATACCTGTTAAAGAGCTCGTTTTGTGGAGCGAGAATCCCCGTGACCCGATGTCTGGTCAAGCTTGTAATCAAGATATCGTGAATGCTGCATTGAAAGACAATCGGCAAAAGTGGATGTTGTCTAAATTGGCTGCGTCCATGGGGGATGTGTATGATATGAGCGAGCTGCCAACTGTAGTTTATAAGTCGGGCAAACCTGTGGTATACGATGGAAATAGGCGTATTATATTGGCAATGATTCATTTGGGGGTGGTTGATTGCGGGGGCGCAAATGTTCAGGCTCCATCTGTGCCGGAGCAAATGCCTTGCAATGTGTGTGACGAAGAAACCGCACTAAATAATGTGTACAGAAAACATTCTTCATCAGGTTCATGGGATATGTTGGAACGCGATATTTTTGTGCACTATAATATGAAACGCCCCAAGAGCGTATTCTTAGCAATAGAAGAGACTCTAGGAGGTTTTATTTCATCTAACCCGGAATTAAATCAAAGGTTCGTAAAAGAAGAGGTTTTAGATGAAAGAACGTTGGCTGAGTTGGGTGTAAGGGTGGAAAATGGAGTGCTTCAAACCCAGCATACAGCAGAAGAGTTGCAAGCAATTCTGACGGATATTTTGTCTTGTGTAAAGCAGAAACAAATATCTACGCGTAAAAACCGTGGAAGGTTGAAAGAAGTAGTATCTAGTGATACTCAAAATACGGTAGAGAAAAATAAGGGGAATCCCTATCGCCCGGCGACTGTGAGAAAGGTCCCTGTTGTTTCTTCTGAACCAAAGCCGAAAGAAACGAATCGCTCTAGACGTGTAAAAAGCCCAAACATGGAGTATTTTGGCGGTAAGCTCATTTTAAGAACTGGCGATGTGAACAATTTATATCGCGATGTTGAGAGTTTAGCGAATTTTTACAGACTGAATAAGTCCGTTTTGTCTGATGGTTTTCCTTCACTGTTACGTATGGCTTTTCGCCTTGTGTGTGAATCTGCGTCGCTGGATTTGGGGTATCAAAAGGATCCTATAGGTCAATATGTGGACAAGTTTTTTGATGGAGCTAAGAAGTTGTTGAGCGCAGATGAGAAAACTTTTTTATCCAATCAAAATGTTAAAAAGGAATCAATAAAACAATTGCTTCATACTGGAGCTCATAATTATACCTCTACAAAAGTGCCGGAGCAGGGCGTTGCTGTATCCATTATCGTAGGGAAAATGCTTCTACTTTCACATGGGAAATCAACAAAATAGAATTTATTCGCCTTTGCGTTATCCTGGTGGGAAGGCGTGCATATATCCTTTTATGTCAAATTATTTTTATGAAAATAATTTGATCGGGGTAGATTATGCAGAGCCGTTTGCGGGGGGATGCGGATTAGCGTTGAGATTATTACTAGAGGAATATGTCGGTAAAATACATATAAACGATCTCGATTATTCAATATATTCGTTTTGGAGGGCTGTTTTACAAAAACCTGATGAGTTATGCTCGTGGATTTCCGATGTGAAAGTTTCAGTTGAAAATTGGAAATATTATCGCCAAATCCAGTCTCATCTTTTCGATGTCGAGTATTTGGATGTTGCTAAATCAACATTTTTCCTTAACCGTACAAATGTTTCGGGAATCGTTAAAGGCGGGGTTATTGGAGGTATGGCGCAGCAGGGAAAATACAAAATAGATGTGCGTTTTAATAAACGTGATTTGATATCCAGAATAGAAAGGATTGCTGGTTTCTCTTCCAGAATTAATTTGACCTGTTTAAACGGCGAAGAGTTTATAACGAAAATAGATAAGAAAAAAGGTAGGATTTTTATATATTTAGATCCTCCATACTATCAAAAAGGGGCTAATTTGTATATGAATTTTTTTAAATATGCTGATCATATATCCTTGGCAAAAAAGATTCTTAGATTAAAAAGTCCTTGGCTTGTGTCTTATGACAACGAGGATTATGTGAAATCATTATATCCGGGGGCACCCAAAGTTGTATATCATCTCTCACAATGCGCTTCCAATCGAGTAGGAAAAGAAGTCTTGATTTTTGATGATAGACTATGCTACGAATCGTCAGTTAACTATTTAAATAATCCTGAATTGGAGTATTAAAATCGCAGGAAGAGTTAGATGCTTTGTACAACTATATTCTAAGAAAATCGTTGTTAAATGGTGAAGTCGGTTGCCTAATTGCATAACGACTAAAGCGGGTTAATGGATTATTGCAATTTTGTGCATTCGCCAAGTGTTTTTTATTTATGCGAAGATGAGCCAGGTCGAATGCAGAGGAAGGGCCTGTTTCAAATCTGCTGGTAAAAATAGGTAAAATAGAGCATTCTTGAGGGTATAGAGTTAGGATGTCTAAGAAGTAGATATTTTCAGTGACCCACAGAGAACAAATACTTGACCAATTGCTTACATCTGTTACAGAAATGACCTACTGAGCGCTATTTTAGAGCGCTTATAAAGTTACAAAAATGCATTTTTATGACACTAGGTATTCCTAGCCTGACATTCAATGACTTAACTTCATTGAATCGAGCCAAATCGGAAATAAACACCAGCAAATCTGAAACAGACCCCAGAGGAATGCATATTTTTATTCATGGCTTGAAGTTGAATGCGCTCTGTGTTAGACTCGCGCTGCGATGGAATGGAACAAACTACTGTCTGCTGAGCGACTGGGGGTGGGGAGTGCGGCTTCGGCGCATCGTTCTGTGTTTAATCAGGACTATGGGCGTGTGCTGTATTCGAGTGCGTTTCGACGATTGCAGGATAAGACGCAGGTGTTCCCCCTTGGCCGCAATGATTATGTGCGGACGCGCCTGACGCATAGTCTGGAGGTCTCCAATGTGGGGCGTGGATTGGCCATCGAGTTGCAGGATATCGTAGAAAGAAAGGAGGGGGCGGGGATTCCTCTCTTGTCAGGAATGGGGGACATCGTATCGACCGCGTGTCTGGCGCATGATATCGGTAATCCGCCCTTTGGCCATTCCGGTGAGACGGCTATTGAATCGGCTGTCCGCGAATTGACGGGGCAGACGGGATGCACTTTCGAGGGCAATGCGCAGGGATTCCGCCTGCTGACCCGCATTTGCGACCCGATCAAGGATAGCGGGCTGAATCTGACCTGTGCCACATTGGGGGCGTTTACCAAGTATCCCTGTACGCTGTCCACGGTGGATAATGCTATTTACAAGAAGTTCGGCATCAATGCCTCGGAGCTGGACGCGTTTGAGGTGGTCGCGGACAAGTGCGGGCTGCCCCTGCTGAAGCCGGGCGTGTGGGCGCGTCATCCCCTGGCGTATCTGATGGAAGCGGCGGATGATATCAGCTACCTGATAGCGGATCTGGAAGATGCATTCCTCTCTAAAATCATCACATTCGAGGAGGCGGTGGAGCAGTTGTTCAAGCTGGCCCATTTCTCCGCCGATGCGCAGAACAAGGTGATGGAGGAGAAGAAGCGGATGGGGGCGGAGGCCGCCGTGCGCTATGCCCGCGCCATGGCTGTGGGGAGCTGTATCAGAGCCGTGGCCGGAACGCTGGAGGAGCACTACGATGATATCATGGCCGGCAGCTTCCGCAAGAGCCTGATGAAGCATTCCCCCTACGCGGAGGAATACGAGGAAGTGAGCGAGTTTTCCGTCCAGCAGATTTACAGCCACGAAAGCGTCATCAGGGTAGAGGTAACCGGCTTCAACGTCATCAAGAAGCTGATGGAGCTCTACCTGCAATGGGTAGACAATCCCGCGAGCCCGCTTTCAAAGAAAATCGCCTGCATCCTCCATGCGGATAAGGCCAGGCTCGATGACCCCGGCTATCGCTTTGCCCACGTCATCGACTACGTGTCCGGCATGACCGACTCCTACGCCCTCAAAACCTACACCGACCTCTTCGGCCACGCCCCGGGGGTGTGATATTGGTTGATGTGTCGTAACACGATTGGAAATCGTGTGTACGTCAACCGTCCGTGGGTGCGAATCCCACTCTGTTTGGGATTCTATCTGACCTTCTAAATTTTCTTGTAAGGGTAGGGGGATGGGGATATAATCAGCAGCATCATGAAAGGCACATTTACATATTCGAATCCGACGCGGTTGCATTTTGGTGAGGAGGCTTTGGGAAAGCTGGCCGGGGAGCTGGCGGGCTTCGGGCCGGTGGTGATGCTTTCGTATGGCAAGGCGTCTATCAAGAAGAGCGGGCTGTACGATAAGGTGATGGAGATTCTGCGGGCGGCGGGTAAGACGGTGGTGGAGGACCCGGGGGTGATGCCGAACCCGACAGTGGAGAAGCTCCGCGAGGGCGCCCGGCTGGCGCGCGAGAATAAGGTGGACCTCATCCTGGCGGTGGGCGGCGGCTCGGTGTGCGATTATGCCAAGGGTGTTTCGGTGGCGGCGTATTGCGATGCGGACCCGTGGGAGAAATACTATGTGCGCATGGAGCCGGTGGATAATGCCATCATTCCGGTGGGTTGTGTGCTGACGATGGCGGGTACGGGCAGCGAGATGAACGGCGGCTCGGTCATCACGAATCACGCGGTGAAGCGCAAGATTGGCCGCGTGTTCGGGGATGCGGTGTTCCCGCGTTTCTCGATTCTGGATCCGGTGCTCACGCTCACGCTGCCGCGCTATCAGATGGTGGCGGGTTGCTTCGATGTGATGTCGCATATTCTGGAGCAGTACCTTTCCGGCACGGATGATAACACGAGCGATTACATTGCAGAGGGGCTCATGCGCTCGCTGGTGCACAGCAGCCGAATTGCCGCCGCGAATCCGCAGGATTACGAGGCGCGCAGCAATATCATGTGGACGGCGACCTGGGCGCTGAACACCCTCATTGCGAAGGGCAAGACGACCGACTGGATGGTGCACATGATGGGGCAGTCGGTGGGCGCGTTCACGGATGCGACGCATGGCATGACCCTGGCGGCGGTCACGCTGCCGTATTTCCGCCACATCCTGCCCTATGGCCTGCCTAAGTTTGTGCGCTATGCCCGCGTGGTGTGGGGTATCGACCCCGCCGGCAAGTCGGATGAGGAGTTGGCCCTGGCCGGTCTGGAGGCCATGAAGGCCTGGATGCAGGAAATCGGCCTGGTGCTCTCGCTCCGCGAGCTGGGCGCCACCCCCGATATGCTCGACGGCATTGCCGAAGGCACCTTCCTCCTCCGCGGCGGCTACAAACCCGACCTGACAACTGCCGAAATCCGCCAGATTTTAGAAGCCTGCTTTTAAGCAATGATTATTGATTAGTGATTAATTGGTAAAATTCCCGCGCGGCCTACTGGCCGCGCGCTGGTTTTACGGATGCAACGAGGTGTCCTGCCACTGCTTCCGCTTACGCGCCACCGCACCGCAACCGCCCTAACACACGCGCTACCCCAACACGCACTGTTCCGACATTCACGCCGCCCCAACGCTCCCCGCAGCGAAGCTCCGCCCATTCACCCCCGCCACGATACACATACCGCTTTCCCCCACACTCGCCTTCCATTCCTATCTGTTGCCCATTAGAACGATTCCAAGGAATGACCTTTGGCCTGATTTTTGCAAAATTCCGCCCATCCACCGAATCTGCCGCTGGTGCCTCATGTAAAGAAAACGGGAAATTCTTTACATGATAAGGCGAGGGAAGGGGGGGGATGGAACGAAATCACCCGCCGGGGGCGCCGGGTGACCCGTATTCGCCCGTTAGGCTTTGCCGGGCTGGCGATATCCGGTTCTGCGAACCGGACGATATTTTGCCTGTCGGCAGGACGATATCCGCGCGCTGGGCACGCGGACGGGGCGAGACAGGGTGAGAACACTCCTGCGGAATGGTTCCGCCGGCGCTCTGTGAGCTATGGCGTGACGAGGCGGAAAACGGGGGATGCCCCCTGAATGAAAACGCCCGCCGGGGACCGGCGGGCGTTCATCCTGCGCTTCCTGCGAAGCTTCGGCCTGACAAGGATATCCCCTCCGGTGCCGGAGATGCCTGCACCGGAGGGGGATTAATGTTACTTCGCCTCTGCAAGGGTGGCCTGGGCGGCGGCGATGCGGGCGCGAATTTACTTTAAAAGTGCCCCCCCTTAGCAGAGTTCGATTAAACTCCGCGTATTAAAAAATGGGGTTTCTGGTAATTAAATCTTGACAAAATGATTTTCTGGGTATAGGCTGAGTGCGACGTTGGAGGTTTGTCCTGCCCGGGCAAGCGTATGGGGAAACCCAAGGCCAGCGTCTTTTTTTATTGTTTTCTGGGACAGAGTTTCTGCGGATCTATCCACCGGAGAGTGCTCATTGCACGTCCGTAATTGTCTTTCCAGTTATAGAACTGGCGATGTAACTGGTTGTATAGGTCGGACACACCCGATTCTCCGGTTGCGTAAATACCGATGATAGTGGTTACAAGGTCTGCCAGTTGAAGACCGACATTGTTGGCTTGCGAAATAGCAAACATGGGAACTTCAAGTATTGATGACCGCATCGCGCGTCCATTACCACTCCGTACAAGAAAGTTAGTAACCGCGCGCGCATTACGTTCGTCTGTTCCGGAATCTCTGTTGTCGAACACAAGAATTGCTTTTTTGTCCTGGTGTTCTCTCTTCATGTACATATTAATCCGCTCGCACAGGCTTTTGAATGTGCTATCAAGTAGAGCATCATTTTCACAGGTGAAATCTCTGTGTTGCTGGTCATAGCATACACATCCAAAAACTGGTAATTTGTTGCGGCGTAGTACGTCAAGCAGGTCGCTGACAAATTGAATATTTTTCTGAGGTTCCTCAGGATTGGCTTCCATTAGCCTGAACGTACGGTTGTTTAAAAGTTTCTTGCCCTTAATTTCTTTATCCTCTGCATACTCCTTGCCCATTGTTTCCAGCTTGAGTTTGAACACGGCGTTTGCGACTTTCGTATACGACTCAATCGGTATGCCTACTCCACACAGGGCGCCAAAGGGAATCTCTCTGCCGTTTTTGTCTAGCCGGACACGGAATGTTTCATCCAGAAATATAAGCATGAGTACACTATATCAATTAGAGATGGGGACGTCAAGACTGCATTAACAACATTTGACGGGCGCCGTAAGACGTTGTATGAAAAGAAGTTCTGGGGATTTTGATTCTATAGTTGGTTCATAATAACAACTGTGTCTGGCTATCAAAAGAACAAAAGCAGCGCTGGTGTGAACCAGCGCTGCTTGAAATTGTGCCGATTTTTACCGGCCAGGAGCCTTTACTTCGCATCCGCCAGGGCAGCCTGGGCGGCGGCGATGCGGGCGGTGGGCACGCGGTAGGGCGAGCAGGAGACGTAGGTGAGGCCGATCTTGTGGCAGAACTTGACGGAGGCGGGATCGCCGCCGTGTTCGCCGCAGATGCCCATCTTCATGCCGGGGCGGGTGCCGCGGCCGAGTTTCTCGGCCATCTGCATGAGCTTGCCCACGCCGTCCTGGTCGATGCTGGCGAAGACGTTGGTCTTCACGATTTCGAGGTCGCGGTAGTGGGGCAGGAAGGAGCCGGAGTCGTCGCGGCTCATGCCCAGACCGGTCTGGGTGAGGTCATTGGTGCCGAAGGAGAAGAACTCGGCGGTTTCGGCAATCTCATCGGCGGTGACGCAGGCGCGGGGGATTTCAATCATGGTGCCGACCTTGTAGGAGATGCTGTGCTTCTTCTCGGCGAAGACCTCGGCAGCCACGCGGTCGATGATTTCCTTCTGCAGGTCGAGCTCGCGCTTGAAGGCCACGAGGGGAACCATGATTTCGGGCTTCACCTCGATGCCCTCTTCCTCCTGCACCTCGATGGCGGCCTCGATGATGGCGCGGGTCTGCATCTCGGTGATTTCGGGGTAGTCGATGCCGAGGCGGCAGCCGCGGTGGCCAAGCATGGGGTTGAACTCATGCAGTTCCTGCACGCGGCGCATGATGACCTCCACGGGCATGCCGAACTTCTGGGCCAGGGTGAGCTGCTGTTCCTTGGTGTGGGGCAGGAATTCGTGCAGGGGCGGGTCGAGCAGGCGGATGGTGGCGGGCAGACCCTGCAGGGCCTTGAAGATGCCCTTGAAGTCGCTCTTCTGGAAGGGCAGCAGCTTATCCACGGCGCGCTTGCGGTCATCGATGCGGTCGGAGAGAATCATGCGGCGCATGAAGTCGATGCGGTTGCCGGAGAAGAACATGTGCTCGGTGCGGCAGAGACCGATGCCCTGGGCGCCGAAGGCGAGGGCGGCGGCGGCCTGGTCGGGGGAGTCGGCGTTGGTGCGCACGCCCAGCTTCGTGGCCTTGGCGCACCAGTCCATCACGCGCTGGAAATCGCGGTAGCTCTGGCTCTGCTCGGGCTTCATGGTCTTGCGGATGAGCACCTGGATGATTTCGGAGGGGGCTGTGGGCAGCTCACCGGCGTAGACGAGGCCGGCGGTGCCGTCCAGCGAGAGGTAGTCGCCTTCCTTGTAGACCTTGCCGGCGATGGTGATGGTGCGGTCGTTGTAGTCGATTTTCATTTCGCTCACACCGCAGACGCAGACCTTGCCCATCTGGCGGGCAACGAGGGCGGCGTGGCTGGAGAGTCCACCGCGGGCGGTGAGGATACCCTCGGCGGCAATCATGCCGCGCAGGTCCTCGGGGCTGGTTTCCAGACGGGCCAGCAGCACCTTTTCACCGCGCTGGGCGGCTTCCACGCAGCGGTTGGCATTCAGGTAGAAACGGCCGGATGCAGCACCGGGGCCGGCGTTGAGTCCCTTGGCAATGGGCTTGGCCTTGCGCACGGCGGCATCATCGAAAATGGGGGCGAGCACCTGGTCCACCTGGTCGGCGGGGATGCGGCTCACGGCGGTCTGCCAGTCGATGAGCCCTTCCTTCTCCATATCGCAGGCGATGCGGAAGGCGGCGATGCCGGTGCGCTTGCCGTTGCGGGTCTGGAGCATGTAGACCTTGCGGTCCTGGATGGTGAACTCGAAGTCCTGCATGTCGCGGAAGTGGTTTTCGAGGGTCTTGCGGATGGCGCAGAGCTCCTGGAAGGCGCTGGGCATGACCTCGGCCAGCTTGGAGACGGGGTCGGGGGTGCGCACACCGGCCACCACGTCCTCGCCCTGGGCGTTCATGAGGAATTCGCCGTAGAATTCATTGGTGCCGGCGGCGGGGTTGCGGGTGAACGCCACGCCGGAGCCGGATTCATCGCTGGTGTTGCCGAACACCATGCACTGCACGTTCACGGCGGTGCCCCACTCGCTGGGGATGCCGTATTTCTGGCGGTAGGTGATGGCGCGCTCGTTGTTCCAGGAGCCGAACACGGCACCGATGGCGCCCTGCAGCTGGTCCCACGGGCTGGTGGGGAACATTTCGCCGGTGCGCTTGAGCACCAGGGTCTTGAAGCGGCTCACCAGCTCCTGGTTATCCTCGGCGGTGAGCTCGGAGTCGGAGATGTCCTTGCCGTAGCGCTCCTGCTTCAGGGCGTGGATGACGCTTTCGAAGGGTTCCATGTCCTCGTTCTCGGCTTTCTGCACACCCATCACCACATCGCCGTACATCTGCACAAAGCGGCGGTAGCAGTCCCAGGCAAAGCGGGGGTTGCTGGTGGCCTGGGCCATGGCGGCAACGGTCTCATCATTCAGACCCAGGTTCAGGATGGTATCCATCATGCCCGGCATGGATTCGCGGGCGCCGGAGCGCACGGAGACGAGCAGGGGCATCTCCACGGTATCGCCGAACTTGCGGCCCACCAGGGCCTCCATCTTCGCGATGCCTTCCTTCACGCAGTCATCGAGTTCGGCGGGGTAGGTGCGGTCATTGTCGTAGTAGTAGGTGCAGACCTCCGTGGTGATGGTGAACCCGGGAGGCACGGGCAGACCGATGCGGGCCATCTCGGCCAGGTTGGCGCCCTTGCCACCCAGCAGGGGCTTCATGCTGCCGTCGCCATCGGCGGTGCCGCCGCCGAAATGATAGACTATCTTATTCATCTTCGTGTGTTTTGCTTCTTTGTTAGTTAATGGAAAAATTTTGGGATGAGGTCAGCATCATACGCCTGGGGGGTGCGGTGTGTCAAGCACTCACGCGCGTATATGACGCGTAAAAAATCTTTACTTTGCGCTTGACCCTTTCGCCGGGTTGTGGTAGCGTGCAGCTCAGCGGACACAGACGCCGCTGTAACGTATCTTTCACCACTATGTCCACAGAACTCCCCCAGAAAGTCCAGTCCCGTGTAGAGGACGGGCGCATCACGATTGTTGCGGCCCGCTACAATGAGAAGTACACCGACGCGCTTTTGCAGAACTGCCTGGATGAGCTGGCCGAGACCGCGCCGGATGTGGAGGTGGAAGTGGTGCGCGTGCCCGGTGCCTTTGAGGTGCCCATGATGGTGAAGCGCGCGATTGAACAGCCGGTGAGCGGCGAAACCCCGGATGCGGTGATTGCCTTTGGCGTGATTCTGCGCGGCAGCACGGCGCATGCGGATCTGATTGGCACCGCCATCACGAACCAGCTGATGAGCCAGGCCTGCGAATCCCTGGTGCCGGTGATTCACGAGGTGCTGCTGCTGAACAGCGAGGAGCAGGCCTTTGCCCGCTGCATTGCCAGCTCGCTGAACCGCGGTCGCGAGGCCGCCCGCGCCGCGCTGGAGATGCTGAATGTGCTGCAGGAGCAGAAGGAAGAGATGCGCTACCAGGCACGCCGCAATTCCGTGAGCCGCACCGGTTCACTTATCTGAGACTGATTGAGACGCCGAGTTATGAATATTTCCCGAAGCAAGGTGCGCCAGAGTGCGCTGAATTACCTCTACACCTACCTCACGAACGGCTCCCGGCCGGTAGATTCCCAGTTGTTCTGGTCAATCTCGCAGGAGAAGGAGCGCGACCACTTCCGCATGGCGCATGCCAAGGCGCTGCTGCATGCCTGCCGCGCCACGGCGGATTCCGCCCGCCTGCTGGAGGAGCGCGTGCAGTCTGCGGAGAACATGATGCACGCCGACCTGACCGCCGCCTCCCTGCGTGAGGAGATTGAGCGCTACCGCAACCAGTCTTCGAATTTTGACGCCGCAGTGAAGGCCCTGCAGTATTGCTGCACCGATAAGCGCCGCGAGACGACGGACCAGCTGCTGCTCTGCACGGGCGATGTGCTGCGCCTGGCTGCTGTGGTGGAGGCGCTGGGGCGCGACCTGCTGCCGCGCTTTGCCGATTTCCCTGCCTACCGTCCGCAGCTGGATGGCCTGGCTGCCACCATCAACCGCCGTGCCCGCATGCTGCAGGTCTGCATCACCCTGGCCGCTCCGCTGGAGCTGGCCGGCAACAAGGAATATGCCGGCCTTGTGCGCCAGGCGCAGGACCTGGAGGAGCTGCGCCCCGCTGTGGAAACGCTGGTGAAGGGTATCATTGCCCGCATCCCGCTCATGGAACCGCGCCTGGAGGGCTTGCTCACCAATTACTCGCTGGAGCGTGTGGACCTGGTGGACAAGGCGATTCTTTACATAGCTCTCTATGAGCTGGAGGAGAATGGCCTGGAGGTGCCCATCGTGGTTTCCGAGGCCACCGCACTGGCCAATGAGTACTCCGGCTCCAAGAGCGCCCAGTTCATCCACGGCATCATCGCCGCCGCTGCCAATAAATAGTTTTCCCCGCTTCCTCCCCCTATGGCCCATTTCTTCACACGACTGATAGATAAGTTCCTCGGCGAGCCCGAAATCGATTGGGATGAGCTGGAGGCCGACCTCATATCGTCCGATATCGGTGCCAGGCGTGTGATTCCGCTCATCGAGGAGCTGCAGGAGCAGGACTCGCAGGATGCCTGCGATATCGTGGACTACATCAAGGCCCAGCTGCGCGCCGCTTTCCCGGCGGAGCTGCCGCAGCTGCCCGCGCCAGCTGCGGGCAAGCCCGTGGTCATCATGATGGTGGGCGTGAACGGTGCCGGCAAGACCACCACCAGCGCCAAGCTGGCCCACCTGCTGCAGAAGCAGGGGCACAAGGTGCTGCTGGCCGCGGCAGATACCTTCCGCGCGGCCGCCGTGGAGCAGCTGGAAAGCTGGGCCACCCGCCTGCAGGTGCCGCTTTACAAGGGCCGCGAGAATCAGGACCCGGCCTCCGTGTGCTACGAGGCGCACACCCGCGCCATCAACGAAGGGGTGCACTATCTCATCTGCGACACCGCCGGGCGCCTGCACACCCGCCACAACCTCATGGAGGAGCTTTCCAAAATCCGCCGTTCCATAGCCAAGCAGGATGCGGATGCCCCGCAGGCCTGCTACCTGGTGGTGGATGCCACCACCGGCGGCAACGCCCTGATGCAGGCGCGCGAGTTCCACAAGGCCACGCCGCTCACCGCGGTGGTGGTCACCAAGATGGACGGCTCCGGCAAGGGCGGTGTGGCCGTGGCCATTCAGGATGAACTGGGCATTTCCCCGGTGTTCCTGGGTATCGGCGAAGGAAAGGATGACCTCATCCCCTTCAAGGTGGATGAATACGTGAACACCCTGCTGTAAGCACCATGGACTGCCTGCTGGAATACACGCGCGAGGCTCTGGTGGAGCTGCTGGGCGGCATGGGTCACAAGGCTTTCCGCGCCACCCAGTTGCAGGAGTGGATATGGAAACACCGCGCCACTTCCTTTGAGCAGATGAGTAATCTGCCCCCGGCTCTGCGCGCGGAGCTGGCGGCGAAGTTCTGCCTGCGCCCGCTGGAGGTGGTGGAGGTGAGCGAAAGCAGCACCGGCTCCACCCGCAAGTTCCTTTCCCGCATGCAGGATGGCCACCTGGTGGAATCCGTCATCATCCCCGCGGCGGTGGGGCAGGGGGGCGCGCACAGCTCGCGGCTCACGCTCTGTGTTTCCTCGCAGGTGGGCTGTGCCTTCGGCTGCCGCTTCTGCGCCAGCGGCCTGCTGGGCTTCACCCGTAACCTGACCGCCTCTGAAATCCTGGGGCAGATTCTGGCCGCCGAGCAGATAGCCGGCGAGCGCGTGGATAACCTCGTGTTCATGGGCATGGGCGAGCCCCTGGCCAATATGGATAACCTGCTGCCTGCGCTCACCATCATCATGGACCAGCAGAGCCTCAACATCGGCGCACGCCACATTACCATTTCCACCTCGGGCAACGTGCCGGGGCTGCGCCGCCTGGCAGAGTACGGCAAGCCGCTTCGCCTGGCGGTTTCCCTGCATGGCGCGAGCGATGAAGTGCGCTCTCAGGTGATGCCGGTGAACCGCAAGTGGCCGCTTGGCGAGCTCATCCCCGCCCTGCGCGAATGGAACCGCACCGGCAAGCACATGATTACGCTGGAGTACATCCTCATCCAGGATGTGAACGCCATGCTGCCCGAGGCCCGCAAGCTGGCCCGCGTGGCCCGTGAGCTGAATGCCAAGGTGAACCTCATCCCCTACAACACCGTGGAGGGCCTCCCCTGGGTGCGTCCGTCGGAAGCGGATTGCAAGGCTTTCTGCCGCGCTCTCATGGCAGAGAAAATTCCCGTGACCATGCGCTATGAGAAAGGCCACGATATCAACGCCGCCTGTGGCCAGCTGCGCCTTCGCCGCACGCAGCAGAAGACCGACTCTTAAAAATCCCTTGACGAAACGCCCGTAGGCGTGTATAGTGCGCGCGTGAGCTCCAAGAACGTACCATTGCTGACCCTGCCGACCACGGATTACGAACGCATGCTGGAAATGAGTAACCAGCACCTCGTCTGCGTGTTGCGCAACGCGGTGCTCGCCCCGGACCGCATAGGCCGCTTTTCTCCGCGCCCGCCGGAGAATCATGATTCCTACACCGTGCACCACCGCCCCGGCTGCATCGATATTCACCTGCATGCAGCGGGGCAGGATGTTTTCTGCTGCAAATTTGTTCCTGCCCAGGAGTATTAATGTCCTTTCTGCCCCGCATCAGTGTTGCCCTGCTGACCCTTCTGGCTCTGGATTCCTGCCAGCAGTGTCGATGGTGCCCGGTGGAGCGCGAGCTCATTTCCGGCACCCGCGCTGTGGTGGAGCCGTATGAGGTGGAGTTCCGCCCTATGCTGCCCTCTACCCCCGGCACCCGGATTGTGGGGCGTTTCCTGCTGCATGAGGATTCCGGCCTCGACCTGGGCAATGAATACTGCCTGCAGGAAGTGCGCCGCCGCGCTGCCGCCATGGGGGGGAATGTAGTGGTCTATCTCTATCCCGGTGTGGATTATGCCCCCGTGGCGTTCACCCCGGAGCTGCGCCAGGAAAACCTGCACGCCAATGATGACCTGGCCCTGCGCGAGGAATGAAGCGGGAGACGGGGGCTTGTAACACATTTGTAACATTCTGCGGCAAGTTTGTGCTCGCATCCGCCGGGGGATTGTGGTAGAAAAGAACCAGCAGAGAACCCCTGTTTCCAGTATTATGGCATTACACATCCAGATGAGTGAAGAGGCCGAGAAGGAGTACAAGCGCGCCAAAATGCGCGGCATGCTCTCCTCGTTCGGTGCATCGGCCGCCCTGTGCCTTACTTTCGCCCTGACCCTTACGTTCACGGTGATTTACTTTGCGCAGGACCCGCCCGCAGAATTCCTGGCCTATGTCCCCCCGGCAGAAGACTTGCCTCCGAAAGCTGTGCCCACCACTCCGCAGCTCAGCTCCAAGGCTGCCACGCCTTCTAACACGGTGGCCCCCGCTGTGATTGTTTCCACCGGCGCTGCCCCCGTGGCCATGGCCCAGCTTGATATCCCCATGGAAGACAGTGCCGATGATGGCATTTCCATTGATATCGGCATCGGTCTGGATACCGGCCTGGGTGATGACCTGGGTGAGGCCGGCAGCGGCATGGGTTCCAGCCAGCCCTCAGGTTCTGCTCTGGAAGGCACGCTTTACGACCTGAAGCAGTCCAAGGGTGGAGCCCCCACCAAGGTGGCTCCCGGCGGCAAGGTGGATAAGATTGAGCTCTACTCCACCGTTTCCGGCTATCTGAAGAGCTGGAGCCAGAGCGCTCTGGGCCGTTTCTACAAGTCTCCCGCCAAGCTTTACGCCTCCAACTTCTTTGTTCCCGTGGCCAATGCCTCCCTGGCTCCGGACGCATTCCAGTGCGCCAATAAGGTGAAGCCCGCTGCCTGGCTCGTGGTATACCGCGGCAAGGTGAAGTCTCCGATTACCGGCACAATCCGCTTCGTCGGCACGGGTGACGACTTCCTCGGTGTGCGTTTCGATGGCAAGGTGGTGCTGGAAGGTGGCTACCGTCAGCCCAGCGCTTATAAGAAGGGTGATCTCAGCATGGTGCATATCTCCGGCGGTGATCATGCCAAGTACAAGGCCCGCATCAAGAGCGGCGAGGATAAGGCCCACAAGGCATACGAATTCGTCAACTATCCCGGTATTCCGACCTGGAATGCTGAAATCGGTGGCCTGACTGCCGGTAATCCCATCAAGGTGAAGGAAGGCGTGTCCTATCCCATCGAAATTGCGATTACCGAAGAAGGTGGTTTGTTCGGCTATGTGCTCATGTGGGAAAATATCTCCGATAACCCCGTGGTCAAGGGTGGCAAGGTGTCCGGCGGTAAGAAGTTCTACCTCTTCCGCACGAACTTCTCCGAGCCCAACAAGGAGGACCTCAAGAAGCTCATCGGCAAGCATTCCGCTGGTGGCGACATGCAGTGGCCGGAGTATGAGGCTGACTCTCCCATCTGGGTTGCTGTCCCCTGATACGCTCATAGTATTGATTGATTTTGCCCCCCCCCGGTTGGACTTCCGCCGGGGGGCTTGCTTTGTAAACGAATTGTAACATTCAGCGCCAGTAATCTACTCGACTTTCATAGGGTAGCGTTGTATGCTGGAGGTGAGGATATGTCTCTGCACATTCAGACAAGCCGAGAAGTTAAACGGTCGATGCAACGCATCCGGTGGGGTGGGGCGCTTTCTGCACTTGCTGCTACCAGTTTGGTGTTGTGTCTGCTGGCTTTTGCGTTTTCTCAGGTGTGGCGTATTCGTCCCCAGGAATCGCCGGTAGATATGTACTTCTGGTGTCCGGACGACCTCGAAACAACATGTTGTGTTTTTCCAGCGCCGCGTTTGCCCTGGCTGCCGGAAAATTATCAGCCGAAGTCTCCTGCTGAGGAGCCCGATATCATATTGCCAAGGGTAAAATCCGAGTTTGAGGAAATTTCCTGCCTGTCATGGGAGCCCGGGCCGGAAGAAGCAGCGCAACAGGAAGAACGCATGATGATGGATGATGTGGAGCTTGAGGACGAGTTTTCGAGTGGCTTTTCCGCGATGAGGGGCATGCTTTACGATTTGAAGCGTTCCAAAGGTGGGGACTTCACCAGGGTGGCTCCCGGTGGCAAGGTGGATAGAGCCGCTTTCCTCCAGGAAATCGGGAAATCTCTGAAAACAGGTGATTGGAGCGTCCTGAGGCCGTACTACAGGAGCTATAGAGTCCTGTATGCTAGCCAATTCTGCAGAGCCGTGCAGCAGGCGGGCGATGAACCGTACGATATGGATGCAACGGCGAAAATCAGTCCTGCCGGGAGGGTGGCGGTGTATACGGGATGGGTTGCCGCCCCGGTAACAGGCAAAATCCGCTTTGCCGGATTCGCTCACAATCGTATGCAGGTAAGTCTGGATAGTAAGATTGTCCTGGATACCGGAACCCATAGTTCCCCGGATTCGCTTGCTTATGGGCCGGGTATACGCGTGCAATCCGGCAAGTTGTATGTGATGCAGGTCGTTATTGTGGAGGAGGCACACACCACTGGCCATGTGCTTGCCTGGCAATTGCTTGCGGCGGAAGAGGACGACCTGAAAGACCTGAATCCGGAGTCTCTGTACCTTTTCCGGACAAGTTTCGCAGATGAAAGAAGAGATAATCCACCTGCCTATTCTGACTTTATCGAGCACTCGTCCTTTATCTGGTGTTGTTCTCCATTGTAATAAAAATTATTTTTTCTCTCTAACCCGCACGAAATCGGGGCACTTAGGGCAGGGGAGGCGGGGTTTTGAAAACTTTTTCTCAAAAATACGCTTGACGTGAAACGAGCTTTGTGATAAGCTTTGCCCCGCACCCCGCTACGGGGTTGCCCGAAAGAAAAGCGAGCGAGCTTGCTTGACCGCCGGGCGAGGCAATTTTCCAAGTATGACTTTCCGAGGCGCCGGGGGCTGCTGAAAAGTGGTTCCACTGGCTCAACAACCT
>JAFSFD010000062.1 GCA_017435365.1 Akkermansia sp.
CACGGGACTTCAGTCCCGAAATAACGGTGCTTCCAATCGGGACTGAAGTCCCGTGCCCCGACAGAGTTCCCCCACAAATTTCAATTATTTCGCCGCTGCGGGGAGGTCATTCCGTTTGCGGCGAGATGATGGGAGCTTTGCTGAAGTGATATGAAAGCAGCTATGCAGGTGTGATATTATCTCAGCATCAGTCGGTCGCGGTCGAGGCCGATCAGATGCTCCAGCCGGGCAATGAGGTGCCGCAGCACGAAGATGAGCGTGATGAGCAGGGGGACGCCGATGACCAGGTAGCCCCACCAGGTCATGCGGCTCACGGCGTAGTTGTATTCCAGTGCCTGCCGGGCAACGGGCTGGTCGAGCACGGGCAGCAGGAAGCTGAGGGAGAGGATGAAATTCCCCACGGCAGAGGCCACCAGCGAGAGCCCGAGGAAGAGACTGGAGCGCCAGAGCAGGGAATCGTACGCCCCCTGCTGCGATTTATCGGCCACGGCCTTTTCGATGGTGGGGATATCGAAGAGCGAATCAGAGTAGAGCAGGAGGCGCAGCAGCGAATCCTGCCGCCGGGCGGTGACCATGACCGCGCCGCAGAGCAGCAGGGGAATGGCGGCTTCCTTGGCGGCATACCACCAGGGCGTATCGGGGCGGATGGCATCGCCCGCGCCGGTGTTGGCATAGATGGTGACCACGCCGGTCAGGATGGTGCCCAGCAACCCGAAGAGGGTGAGCGGCTCCACCTTGCGGCTCTGCCAGAAAGTCCACACGCCGAAACCCAGCGGCAGCGAAAGCGCCAGGCACATGGCCTTTGCCGTGCCCAGCTGCCACAGCTCCGGGCCTGCCACCGAGCAGTGGTCCAGCACCATGACCGGTGCCAGCACGCTCAGCAGCACATTGAGTAAGCTCTGCGTTCCCTTGTCCATCACTTCATGGAGGCAATGGCTGCGGCCATATCCGGCGCCTTGAAGGTAGAGGAACCGGCCACCAGACAATCGGCCCCGGCCTCGGCGCAGAGCGGCGCCTGGGTGGCGCCGATGCCGCCGTCCATCTGGATGATGAAGTTGAGCCCCTGTTCCTTGCGGGCAGCATCGAGCACGCGCACCTTGTCCAGCACTTCGCCCATGAAGCTCTGGCCGCCGAATCCGGGTACCACGCTCATCACCAGCACCATATCCAGCTCGCCGATGTAGGGCAGCACTTTCTCCACCGGGGTGGCGGGGTTCACGGCCAGACCGGCGTGAATGCCCGCGGCGCGGATGGCAGCCAGGGTGGCATGCAGGTCCACAGCCCCCTCGCGCTCCACGTGGATGGTAATCATGTTCATACCTGCCTTCACGAAGCGGGGCAGGTAGTGATCGGGCGCATCAATCATGAGGTGCGCATCCAGATACGCCCCGGCCGGCACGGCGGCGCGGATGGCGGCGCAGATATCCGGGCCGAAGGAAATGTTGTCCACAAAGGAACCATCCATCACATCCAGGTGCAGCCAGTCGGCACCGGCCTCCAGGGCGCGGTTGGCTTCTTCTCCGATGCGGCGGAAATCACAGGCAAGCATTGAGGGGGCAATCAGCATGGCTCCATTGTAGATTCTCCATCGCTCGATTGCAAGGCAAAATGCTCATAAAATACAACCGGGGATGCCCTTGCAGCATCCCCGGTCGGGTAAAATGGAAGCTATTGCCCTCTTACTGGGCGGGATAGTTCACTATCTCCAGCCTGGGGCGCTGGATGAGCTTCATGATATCCTCACCCGGGGTGGGCACCGCAGCAGGCTGCTGGGGCAGGGGCCTGGAGCTGAACACCGGGAAGTCAGCCTCCTCCTTGATGGTGCCGCCGGTGGCCAGGGAGTAGTAACCGCGCTGCGGGTTGAAGCGGCAGTTGATTTCCTTGAGCGGGTTGCCATCGCGGGTGAAGCGGAAATCGGTGGCGGCGTGCCACTGTTTGCCGTCCCAGCGCAGGGCGGGGCCGAAGGTGGCGCGGCGCTCATGCTTCTTGGATTCCACATCGCGCTTGAAGTCCTCCACAAAGCCGCAGCCGCCGCCCAGTCCACGGTTCAGGGCCTGGATGCGCCAGCAGCTCATGAGCATCCACTTGTTTTCAGCGGGGTCGAAGATATAACCGGCAATCTGGCGGAAATCGGGGCCGTCCTCGTGCTCCACCACCAGGGTCTTGATTACGTCGCCTTCCTTCCAGTTGAAGGGGCGCATGGAGTTGCCGCCGGTGCCTTCGCCACCGAAGCGGCGGGTGGTCACGTGCTTGCCCTTCTGCACCAGTTTGGCGCGTTCTTCCTCGGGGGCGGCGTGGGGGTTATCGCCGGAGTCCTTGGCATCCCAGATGGAGAAGATAGCCACGCGCACGGGCTTGCCATCCTTGTCCTTGTGGCCGAGCTCCTGCACGCCGATGTAGCCGCAGCCGAAGTTGTTGCAGGCAAAATAGGTGCCGGGGGCGCTCTTTTCAATCACGGCTTCCTGGTAGGCGGCGGTGTGGCGCGGAATGTTGGGCCCGTAGTGCAGATGCACTGAGGCGCACTGGCGCTTAGCCATGTTTTCCGGCAGCCAGTAGTCCGAATAGCGGTCGGCCCGGGCTTCCTGCGTGCAGCATGCCGCAAGGACCAGCAGACCCGTCATCAGTGTATAGATGCGTTTCATCACGTGGCATCCTAACACAAACCGGTGAAGTATTCAAGCATAATCAACTCTTGGGAAGCATGCTCCCCTCTGCTCGATAAAGTGGAATTTGTGGGGGGAACTCTGTCGGAGCACGGGACTTCAGTCCCGATTGGAAGCACCGTTATTTCGGGACTGAAGTCCCGTGCTCCGACGCTGTTTTCAGAGTTTTTCGATTCGGAAAGGCAGTGTGGTGCCTTTTTCATGTCCGGCTCCGCGCTGGTGGAGCAGCACTGCGGTGCCGGAGTCGGAGGTGGTGAAAAATAAGGTCCAGTAGCCGTACGGCGTGCGGAATGATTCACCGGGGTAATCCTGGTCGACGGTCAACATGGGCAAAGGAGTGAGACCTCCCGGCCACCACATATATGAGTACGAATATTCTTTGTGGCCGGCGGCCTTGCGATGCGAGTTTCCGTGCGGGAAATCGAAGCGCTTGTCGCCCAGTATCAGGCATTTCCCTTCCAGTGTTTCCGGCGGGTCAATGCCGGTATCGTATTCCGGCATCCTCGAGCCTCCGTATGTCAGAATGGTGTGGTCGTGCCAGGTGTCGAGCCAATCCGGTTCCCAGATTCCGGCATCTTCCAGTGCGAAAACAGGGAAACTCAGCGGCATGAGGACGACGCTCAGCGCCACATCTGCCACGGTGGCGGCAGCCTGCAGCGGGAGGAGCGGATAGTGGTACCACGCGTGATGCTTTTCCAGGTGACCGATGCGGTGGGCGGCTCCGGCCACGCCGTGCAGGCCAAGCGATTCCGCCCCCTGAGGGTTGAAGTCACTGGAGGGTTTCAGGTCAGCCCGCAGGTAACCGATGGCTCCGTGCGGATCAGCCACGTGAAAGGGAACAATTTCCGGGGAACGCGCTTCAAAGTATTCGGCGGTTGCGGGGTATTGGCGGAGTTCTTCTGCGGTGTAGGGACGGTTATAGGTTTCTCCGTTGTCGAACGGCGAAACCCCATCGGGAACAAGGGGACTGAAGTGTTCGTATCCCCTGCGGCGTTCCGGCACCCAGGCCAGGGGAATCGCTACGTAATAGCGGCCATCTTTCCGGTAGAGCTGCCCGCAATAGGAGACCCGAAGCCCCCGGTCTGCCGCCGGTACCAGACGAGGAACCTCCGTGCCGATGCTGCCGATGGTACGCCCCAGGTCAGAATAGATACACGAGCTCAGACTCATGGAGCTCAGTGCAATAAGCAGGTGTAAAAGGAGCTTCATCGGCATGAGAACAGTATACTCTGATTCCGGTGCCAGGCAAGGATATTATCATTGACTCTTCGGTGGATTCGCTGTAAACTCCCCGCCGACATGACAGCGACAGCAGATTACAAAGTGGCGGATATCTCCCTGAAGGACTGGGGACGCAAGGAAATTGCCGTTTCGGAATACGAGATGCCGGGCCTCATGGCCTGCCGTGAGAAATACGGCGAGCAGAAGCCGCTGGCCGGGGTGCGCATCACCGGTTCGCTGCACATGACGATTCAGACCGCCGTGCTCATCGAGACGCTGGTGGCGCTGGGTGCCGAGGTGCGCTGGGCCAGCTGCAACATTTTCTCCACCCAGGACCACGCTGCTGCCGCCATTGCGGCCACGGGTGTGCCGGTGTTTGCCTGGAAGGGCGAGACGCTCACCGAATACTGGGATTGCACCTGGGCTGCCCTGAGCCACCGCGATGGCCTGGGCCCGCAGCTGGTGGTGGACGACGGCGGCGATGTGACCCTGCTGCTGCACCGCGGGTATGAGATGGAAGAAGGTTCCGACTGGGTGAACACCCCCTCCGGCAGTGAGGAAGAGGGCGTTATCAAGGCGCTGCTGAAGCGTATTGCCGCTGAGCAGCCCGGCGTGTTCCACCGCTGGCTGCCGGAGTGGAAGGGCGTTTCCGAGGAAACGACCACCGGTGTGCACCGCCTTTACCAGATGGAGCGCGATGGCCGCCTGCTGGTGCCGGCCATCAATGTGAATGACTCGGTGACCAAGAGCAAGTTCGATAACCTTTACGGCTGCCGCGAAAGCCTGACGGACGGCATCAAGCGCGCCACGGATGTGATGATTGCCGGCAAGGTGGCGGTCATCTGCGGCTATGGCGATGTGGGCAAGGGCTGCGCCCAGGCGCTGCGCGGGCTGGGGGCCCAGGTCATCGTGACCGAGGTGGATCCCATCTGCGCCCTGCAGGCTGCCATGGAGGGCTACCGCGTTCTGACGGTGGAAGATACCCTCGGCATGGCCGATATCTACGTGACCACCACCGGCAACTGCGATATCATCACCCTGGAGCACATGGAGAAGATTAAGGACCAGGCCATCGTCTGCAATATCGGCCACTTCGACAACGAGATTCAGGTGGCCCGCCTGCAGGCTTACCCCGGTATCGTGTGCACCAACATCAAGCCGCAGGTGGACAAGTACACCTTCCCGGATGGTCACAGCCTCTATCTGCTGGCCGAAGGCCGCCTGGTGAACCTGGGCTGCGCCACGGGTCATGCTTCCTTCGTGATGAGCAACAGCTTCACCAACCAGGTGCTGGCGCAGATTGCCCTCTGGCAGGAGCGCGCGACCGCCAAGCCTTCCGTGACTGTGCTGCCCAAGAAGCTGGACGAAGAGGTGGCCCGCCTGCACCTCGCCAAGCTCGGCGCGCGCCTCACCACCCTCACCCAGAAGCAGGCCGACTACATCGGTGTGCCCGTAGAGGGACCTTATAAGGCAGAGGCATACCGCTACTAAAGTACGAAGTACGAGGTGGGAAGTACGAAGTAAATAAGATGAACACGTTGCAGCAGGAGCTGGATTGGTTATATTCTACGCAGGCTTTCGGTATCAAGCTGGGGCTGGAGGGGGTGACGCGCCTGCTTTCGGCCTGTGGCGTGCTGTATCCCCGGGCGCAGGTCATCCACGTGGCCGGCACGAATGGCAAGGGCAGCACCTGCGCGTTCTGCGAGAGCGTGGCCCGCGCTGCCGGGTACAAGACCGGGTTGTTCACCTCGCCGCACTTGGTGGAGTTCAGCGAGCGCATCCGCGTGAACGGGCAGAATATCCCGGATGCAGATGCCGCGCGGCTCATTAACAAGGTGCGCACCATCGTGCAGGACTGGGAGCCGTGCCCCACCTTCTTTGAGCTGGTGCTGGCGGTGGCCATGCTCTGGTTTGCGGAGCAGGAGGTGGAGCTCATCGTGCTGGAAACCGGCATGGGCGGCAGGCTGGATGCCACCAACGCCGTGCCCAAGGATGTGGCCGTGCTGGCACCCATCGGGCTGGACCATACCCAGTATCTGGGCGAAACGCTTTACGCGGTGGCAGGTGAAAAAGCCGCCATCCTCTCCTGGCACCGCCCGGCGGTTTCCGCGCCGCAGGAGCCGGAGGCCATGCGCGCCATTCACGAGGCTGCACAGCGCATGGATACCTATTGCCGCGTGATTTCCGCCGAATGCGAGCAGCCCCTCGGGCTGAAGGGTGCCCACCAGCGGCGCAATGCTGCCCTGGCCCTGGCGGCTCTGCGGGCCCTGCCGCATTTCCTCTGCAGCGCTGAGGAAGAGGCTCGCGGCCTGGCTGAAGTGCGCTGGCCCGGGCGCTTCGAGGAGGTGCAGCCCGGCGTCATCATGGACGGCGCCCACAATCCGCACGCCATGCAGGTACTCACCCGCACCTGGCGCGAGACCTATGGCGACCGCAAGGCCCGCTGCATCTATGCCGGCTCGGCAGATAAGGCGCTGGATGAGGTGCTGGAGCTCCTCGCTCCCATCGTGGGTGAGTGGGTGCTGCCCCCGGTGCAGTCACCCCGCATTCTTGCTCCAGCAGAAATGGTGGCCAAGGTGCAGGCCGCATCCTCTGCCCCTATCTCCACCCCCGCCACCCTGGATGAATGCCTGGCCGATATGCCTGCCGGCACTCTCATCTGCGGCTCCTTCTTCCTCCTCGGCGAGGCGAAGGCTATTTTGCGGAGCGCGGAGTACCGCACGACGGTGCAGTGAGAATTTCCTCTCACTCCGCCAGAGCCTCATTGATAAAACAATCGAGCATCGGGAAATGGCTCTCCCAATGCTCGCTTGTTGTTGTGTTGGATTAGTGAATGGGGAACGATATCCGGCTCCGCCGGACGATATCTTGCCTGCGGCAAGACGATATCGCCGTTCCGGCGACGATATCCTCGCTGCGCTCGGACTTAGATCTCGATATACTTAGCCTTCGGGAAATTGCAGAGCGGGCAGCGGTCGGGCTCGGTGCCTTCGGCAAAGGTATCGCCGCAGAGCGGGCAGACGTAGTACTTGGCGGGCAAGTCGAGCTTCTCGCCGGCTTCCAGCTGGGCCAGGGCCTTGCTGTAGAGGTCGGCGTGTTCCTTCTCGGCCTCGTTGGCCCAGGTGAAGCTGCGCAGGGCATCGGTGTTGCCTTCCTCTTGTGCCAGGGCAATCATGGGCGGGTACATCTCGGTGAACTCGTAGGTCTCACCGGCGACGGCGGCCTTCAGGTTCTCGATGGTGTTGCCCACTTCGATGTGCATCTCCAGGTCGATGGGTGCCTCACCCATCTTCACCAGCACCTTGTTGTGGTTGGTGGCGTGGATGCGCTCGGCGCGACTGGCGGCGGCGAAGAGCTTTTCAATGAGCGGATAGCCCTCCTGGGCGGCGCGGGTGGCATAGGCTGCGTACTTAGCGCTGGCGGTGCTTTCGCCGATGATGGCGGTCTTGAGGTTGTCGATTGTTGTCATGGCCGTAGTTTAGCTTATTTTAGAATAATTACAAGAAAAATCTGCAAAAACTAGAAAAATAAGTGAAATTTACAGTGCGGCGATGATGGCATCGCCCATGCCGCGGGTACCCACGGGGATTTCGCCTTCGGCGCCGGTGGCGAGGTCGCCGGTGCGGTAGCCGGCGGCGATGACCTTGCGCACGGCGGCATCCACGGCATCGGCCGCGGCGGTTTCCTTGCAGGTGTAGCGCAGGAGCATGCCCATGGAAAGAATCTGGGCGATGGGGTTGGCGATGCCCTTGCCGGCGATATCGGGGGCGGAGCCGCCGGAGGGTTCGTAGAGGCCGAAGAAGGTGTTGGAGCCGTGGCTGAGGGAGGCGCTGGGCAGCATGCCCAGGGAGCCGCAGACAATGGCCATTTCATCCGTGAGGATATCGCCGAAGGTGTTTTCGGTGACCATCACGTCGAACTGCTTCGGATTGCGCACGAGCTGCATGGCGGCGTTGTCCACATACATGTGGGTGAGCTCCACGTCCGGGTATTCGGCGGCGATGGTGTTCATGACCTCGCGCCACATGACGGAGGAAGCCAGCACATTGGCCTTATCCACGCTGCAGAGCTTCTTGTTGCGGCCGCGGGCGGCCTCGAAGGCCACGCGGGCGATGCGCTCCACCTCGCTCTTCTTGTAGATGAGGGTATCCAGGCCGATGATTTCGCCATCGCGCTCGCCGTAGAACTTGGGTTCGCCAAAGTACATGCCGCCGGTGAGCTCGCGCACGCAGAGGATATCGAAACCGCCGGGGATGAGGGAATTCTTCACCGGGGAGGCATCCACCAGTTCGGGCAGGCAGATACCGGGGCGCAGATTGGCAAACAGGGAGAAATGCTTGCGAAGGGGGAGCAGGGCGCCGCGCTCCGGGCGTTCGTCCGGCGGCAGGGAATCCCACTTCGGGCCACCTACCGAGCCGAACAGAATGGCATCTGCCGCCTCGCAGGCAGCCAGGGTCTCGGCCGGCAGGGCCTTGCCGCAGTTATCAATGCCGGCGCCGCCCACGTAGCACTCGGTGCGCTCGGTCTTGAATCCGAACTTCTGCTCCACCGCGTCGAGCACGCGCAGGGCCTCAGTCATTACTTCCGGGCCGATACCATCGCCCGCCAGAACTGCAATCTTGTAGGTGTTCATGTTTGCGGGTGATAATACACCCCGCCGCCCCCTGCTGTCAATTTTGAATGCTGTCTTGCTGGGAGATAAACCATACGTGTCACAAAGTTTGAAAAAAGTGGGCGATAAATTGATGTTTGTCGTTGTCGGGGCACGGGACTTCAGTCCCGAAATAACGGTGCTTCCAATCGGGACTGAAGTCCCGTGCTCCGACAGAGTTCCCCCACAAATTCCCATTTTCCGGGCAGAGGGGGCTGCTTCCGGAAGGACGCTGATATGCCTGTTGCTTACAAAATCTGCGGGGTGCGCGTATCCGGAACGTTGCTGACTGCACAGTGGATTGACAGTGCGGGGCGGGCGTGGTATGATGCGGGCTCAACCGCATCAAAATATCCGCATATGACCTTTTACGAAGAACTGGAATGGCGCGGGCTGGTGAATCAGATTTCCAGCCCTGATCTCATTGAGAAGCTCAACAAGGGCGGCCTTACCTTCTATATCGGCACTGACCCGACTGCCGACAGCCTGCACCTGGGGCACTATTCCAGCTTCCTCATCACCCGCCGCATGAAGGAGCACGGCCACCACCCGATTCTGCTGGTGGGGCTGGCTACCGGTCTTATCGGCGACCCCCGCGGCACGGTGGAGCGCGAGTTGCAGCAGAAGGAAGAGGTGTTCCGCAACTACGAGGCGCTGCGTGCCCAGGTGGAGAAAGTGTTCGGCTTCGAGGTGGTGAACAACTACGACTGGATCAACGGAATGAATGTCATCGATTTCTTCCGCGACTACGGCAAGTACATCAACGTGGGCTACATGCTTACCAAGGACCACGTGCGCCGCCAGATGGAGAGCGGTATCTCCTATGCGGAGTTCTCGTACATGCTCATCCAGGCTATCGATTTCAAGCACCTGCACGAGACCCGCGGGGTAGACCTGCAGGTGGCCGGCAGCGACCAGTGGGGCAATATCACCACCGGTATCGAGCTCATCCGCAAGACCACGGGCGATGAGGTATATGCCCTCACCATGCCGCTGGTCACGGATGCCCAGGGCAACAAGTTCGGCAAGAGCGAGGGCAACGCCCTCTGGCTGGATAAGGAGAAGACTTCCTCCTACGAGCTTTACCAGTTCCTGCTCAACAGCGATGACGCCTGCGTCATCACCTACCTGAAGCGCCTCACCTTCCTCACCCCGGAGGAAATCATGGAGATTGAGGCCCGGCACAGTGAGCACCCCGAGCAGCGCATCGCCCAGAAAGCCCTGGCCCGCGAAATCATCACCGACCTGCATGGCTCCGAGGAGTTCGAGCACGCGGTGGAGGTGAGCGAGAAACTCTTCGCCGGTGATTTCAAGAGCCTTTCTGCCCGCGATATCAAGAGCGGTATGAAGAATGTGCCGCAGGTGGTGCTGACGGCCGGCCCGCTGGCGGATGCGCTGGTGGCGGCCAAGGTATGCAGCTCCAAGCGCGAGGCTCGTGAGTTCATCGGCAACGGTGCCATTTCCATCAACGGCGAAGTGGTGAAGGATGCCACCTGGCAGCTTACCCCGGAGGCTGCGCTGGAGGGCGGCATTGTCATCATCCGCCGTGGCAAGAAGAAGTTCTACATGGGCGAGTTTGCGTAAGATATGCGCTTTCTGCGTTCAGCTTTGTGCATGGTGGCGGCTTCCCTCCCGCTGGGGGCTTGGGAAGCCCCTGCGCAGAATGAAATGGCCGCCTTGCTTGGCGAGGAACAGCAGGCGGCTGTGCTGGAGAGCGGGCTGCCGCTTCCTCCCACCGCAGAGGAGGCCCGGCGGAGCGCGGGCTTTCGCTTTGACCTGGAGCGCAGGGCTATGAAGCAGGTGCTGGTGTATCGCACCAGCCTGGCCAAGGCAGAGCGCGGGCGAATCTCTGCGGAGAATAACCTGGCCTGTGCGGCTATGGCCCGGCGGCTGGGTGCCCCTGCTGTTTTCTGCGAATATCTGCGGCTGCTGGGGAGCAATACCCTGAGCCGCCGCCGGCAGTATGAAGTCAATCAGGCCCTGCGCAGCCTTCTGCAGGATACATACGGTATTGATACCTTGCAGATGCGGCTGATTTCTGAATCGCTGAGCCTGCCGACTCCGCAGCACATGCTGTTCATGCTGCAGCTGCCGTCCGGGGGCATGTTTGATATGGTGCCTGTGCAGTTGCCGCCACGCGAGCGTGTGCTGGCGGATATTCAGCTCATGAACTCTCTGCTGCGGCAGGCGGATGAAATCATGCGAACCGTGAAAAATGCGGCCGGGGCAGATGCCGCTGCCCACCGCCTGAAAACGCTGCTCCCTCTGTGGGAAACTACCCGGCAAATCCGCTATCACGCCGCCGCTGTGGCTGAGCAGCTCACTCCTGCCGAGCGTATGGCCGCCCAGATGCTGGACGCTACCACCGCCCGCCTTGCCCAGACCCGCCGCTCCCTGCACGAGCAGAAATGGTACGGCTCTTCCACTTTGCAGACGGTTGATGAACTCCTGCGCTGAGCTGCACCGGGTTTATCCACCATCTCGTTCTTTAGAATGATTTTGGGCACACGTGTCCCAAAGTTTGAGTACTAATCTCGAAAAATTGGAATTTGTGGGGGAACTCTGTCGGAGCACGGGACTTCAGTCCCGATTGGAAGCACCGTTATTTCGGGACTGAAGTCCCGTGCCCCGACAACGACAAACATCAATTTATCGAGCAGAGGGGGGGCTTCTTCCAAAAGGCGCGCCACTCACATGGGTAACACTTTAGTTCAACTACATAGGTTACACTTTTGCGCGTGAGTTTTGTATCATTATATTTGCTATGATGCAAGTCTAATGTACCGCGCGGCGGCTTTGTGCCGTAGCACGAGCCCGAAG
>JAFSFD010000015.1 GCA_017435365.1 Akkermansia sp.
CCTATCTCCACCTGCAGCTCCGCGTAGCTGCGGAAGTGGCTCAGATGATAACTCGCAAAGGTATGCCGCAGCGCATCCTGCGGCCAGGGATGGGCAGGGGAGTTCCAGCCAGCTGCGCGGCGCAATTCCCGCCAGTGCCGCAGCCAGTTCGGCGGGCATATTTTCTCGCCATCCGCCCGCCGATGCGTCCGCAGAATCTGCAGCAGAGGCCTGTGAATCGTCACCCGGCGAGCCCCGCCCGTCTTGCTATGCTGTGGCAGAATATAAATCGCCCGCTCCCGCAAATCCACCTGCGCCCAAGTGAGCCGTGCCACCTCGTGCGGGCGGATTCCGGCATAAAGCATCATCCCCACCGCCGCCGCGCAGCTGCCGTTCCGGTAGACCTCCGCCGACTGCCGCAAGTCCTTAATCTCCTGAGGCGAGAGAATCGGCACCTGCTTCTCCACCACACGCGGGGCTTCCACCCGTGCCACCGGGTTCTCGCTGCACCAGCCCCGCTTCACCGCTGTGCCGAATACCCCGCTGAGGATTAAGCGCGCCTTCTGCCGCTGCCGTGGCGTATCAAAGGCCATTTCAATATACCGCGCGCATTCCTGCGCCGAAATCGCCCGCACCTTCCGCCGCGCCAGCCCCGGGCACCGCTTCATGAACCGCCGCGTGAAATACCGGAAATCGTAAACCGTCCGCACCCGTCTCTCCCGCCGAGCCTCCAGCGCCGCATCCACCGCTTTTTCGAAGGAGACAGTGCGTTCCTGTCGCTGCAGTTCCGCGATTCCCGCCGCAATACATCGCCTTGCGCGTTTGAATCTACCCCGTCCCGCTTCCATTGCCTCCTTTGCAATCATGGCTGCTGCCATCAAATCCTCTCCGGCTCCTTTCAATACAGCCAGCGCTGCTATTTCTGCTTCTGTTAGTTCTACTTTCATTGTCTGTCGCTTTCAGAATCCGTAAGTCAAGCATAAAATTAGTCATTCAGACAGAATAAATTGAAGGGGGGTGCTGCTTTCCATGATGTAATGGAACCTTATGGACCCCGAAGTATAATCTATTAAAGAAAGTAGATTTAAATTAACATTCTACGGATTCTGAATACGGTAGTCTATAGAACGGCGTCAGGCGCTGTATTTCAGCGGCTGTTGCGCTATCTAAACTAAAAAAAACTCAACTCATTATACTCTAACTTGATAAAATTATGAAACTTCATTTACCTAAACAACTGTTTGTAGCTGTTCTTGCAGCTGCTGCACAGGTGTACGCATGGGAGGATGTCACCACGACGCTTCAGGGCAATTACCCGACAATAACTCAGACAGGCAGCGGCTATAAGCCAGGCTATGTAGGTGGGTATATTGCGTCAAGTAATACGAATGCCGGAAGCATGACTGATCCTATCAATGAGGAGTTTAATAAAAATAACGTTACCATCAATGTTACTGGTACGGAAGCTGACCCGACAACTATCACGTATTTGGTCGGTATCGGCCCCGATGGCTATTCTGCAATCGGTGATAAAACAATCAATATAGGCGGAGAGGCAGATCACGTGTATATCAAGTATGTAGTTGGTGGAGTCTACTACAACATGAAAGGCACGCTAACTGCCAATTTCACTAATCGAGGGCAGCACGTAGCTGGTAGTACTTGGGTTACGCTTCAATCCACGAATGATAAAAAGATAGAGATTAATGTCACGGGTGGTACTGTTGGTCAGATTATCGCTGGTAACAACAATGGCAGCACCGTTATTAGTGCCGCAATGAATAGTTTGCTGGGAGAAGGAATGACCGAGAGCCAAGTGACGGAGTATCTTGCAGGTAATCCCGCCTGGAGTACTCAGGAAAAGGTTGTGATTAACGTATCCGGAGGCAAGGTTGGTTATGCAAGCGATGGCACAGCAGGATTAGAAGGAGATACTGCAGCCATCGCGGGAGCTGGTGGTAAAGGCTTCTCTGTGAACAATACGGTGTCAATTAACATCTCAGGGGATGCTGACATATACGGCGATGTTTACGCCGGTGCCCAAAACCGTGAATTTGAACTCACTGTCGGTGGAGTATCGAAAAAAATAGGAACACAGTCGCATATCAATTCATCGGAAATTAATATATCCGGTGGTACGATTGACGGTAATGTGTATGGCGGCGGTTTGTACAACGAAGATAGTTCCACGCAATCGTTAGTAAAAGAAGGCACAGCCATCAAGCTTTCCGGCGGTACTGTAACAGGCAATGTGTATGGCGCTGGTGACCGTGACAATGTAGACGGCGGTACGAAAATTACCATCGAGGGTACCGGCACAGCCGTGGGTGGAACAATTAACGGCGGCGGTAACAATTCCACAGTGAGTGGAGACCGTCTGCTTACGGTTGCCAGCAACCACAAGGGCACGCAGAATTACAAGCTTGCTGATTTCAAGAACATTGAGGTAGCAGGTGACCTGGCCCTGGAATCACTCAGCGTTGCAACTGATACCGACGGCACGAGCGTGAACGTGCAGAAGGCTGGTTCCATCGAGACGAAAGCCGGAGTGCTTACGAACCTGAACGAGCTGAATGTGGATGGCACGCTGAACATTGACATGAATGGGGCAGACACCACAAAGGACGCTGTGAGCGGTAAGGTCCTGACGCTGGGTGACAACGCGGTCATCAATGTGCAGCTCGACGGGGCCGAAGCTGCCAATTCCATTGCACTGTTCGGCTTCGATGACACCCCTGATGATGCCGATGACCTTATCATCACGTTGAATGGCAAGTTGGTGGATGCCGCTCTGTGGGATTTCACTGGTGGCAATCTGGTGATTCAGGAGGCTTCGACCACCACGCTGAACCTGAGCCGCAACCAGAGCCGTTTCTACAATGCCGCGAAAGCCGCCGCAGCAGCAGATCCTGACAATCTTGCACTGATAGAGCTGACTACGGCTCGCGACGAGGCTGCCGTGAAGGCCGGAATCGATGCCATGAGCGGCCACGAATACGCTACGGCCATGAGCAGCCAGATTGAAGGTAACCTGGGTCACCTGCGGCGTCTGCACGGCGCCATGGGCAAGGGCGAGATGCTGGGCAAGGTGACGGATGCCAAGATGGGCACCACCACGGTGAGCCCCTGGCGCGCCGGTGTATCCGTGTTCCACGAGGAGACTGAGATTGACAGCGATGCCCGCGGCGACGGTTACGACCGCTCTGAGACCGGCGCTATGCTGAATGTGGAGTACCTGACCAGGAAGGACGTGACCCTGGGTGGCGCCATTTCCTATGGCCGCACCAACCTGCGCAC
Source organism: Akkermansia sp. (assembly GCA_017435365.1). GTDB lineage: Bacteria > Verrucomicrobiota > Verrucomicrobiia > Verrucomicrobiales > Akkermansiaceae > Akkermansia. Next base: position 3,277 of record JAFSFD010000015.1, read on the forward strand.
GGACGGCGCCGCCCGCCGCCACGAGGATAACACCCGCTTCGACGTCTACGCCCTGTATGGCCAGAAGCGCTGGAGCTTCGCTACCTCGCTGGGGCTGGGTATGCACGAGCACGAACTGCTGGGCGGCGATGTGGACGGCTACTCCATCAACTTCCTGCAGGATGCCGCATATACCGTACTGAGCAATGAGAAGAGCAATGTGCAGGTGTTCGGAACCGTGGAGACCTCCTGGAACGATATCGACGGCTGCTCCGACGGCGTGGTTTCCGCTGGTAGCCAGGATGCCTGGGCCACGGATGTGACCGCTGGTGTGCGTTATAACCGAGCCCTGCGTGCCTTCGGTAATGCTCCTGCCGGTGTGTTCACCGCCCAGACCGGTGTGACCGCCAGCATTGGCGATATCAAGAGCGGCGTGGATATGAATCTGGGTGGCTACGGCTACCGCCAGGAGAGCGCTACGCGCAACCGCTGGGGCTGGAACATTGGCGCCGGTGTAGATGTGCCGGTGCGCAGCAATGTGTCCGTCTACGGCACGGCTGAGGCAGTTCTGCGCGGTGATTCCAACAGCGTGGACGGCCAGATTGGCGTGAAAGTTTCTTTCTGATAAAATTAGGTTATAGTAACAGAAAGATAAAGCGGCACTCCGGAAACGGAGTGCCGCTTCTGCTGCCACAGGCTGTATGAAATCCGGTAAGCCAGCGCCATTCCATGCCTGGCCGTCCGCTCTGGCGCAAGGCCAGAGTATTCCTTACTCCTCAGCATGCGTGGCGGGGGACAGCAGTGCAAGCAGTTCCGCCTCGCCGATGACGGGGATGCCGAGCTTGGCGGCTTTATCCCGCTTGGAACCGCCGCCTTCACCGGCCACGAGGTAGGTGGTGTTTTTCGTCACAGAGCCGGTGGCCTTGCCGCCGGCGGCGGCAATCATTTTCTCGAACTCCGGGCGGGGGCGGCTCAGGGCGCCGGTGAGCACAAAGGTTTTGCCGCTCAGCGGGCCTTCGGCCTGGTTGTTCATGTTTTCCACGAATCCGGCTGAGACGGGGTTGATGCCGAGGTCGGTGAGTGTGGAAAGTACGGCCTTTCCGGCGGCGGATTGGAAGTAGGCCAGCAGCTTGCGGGTGGAAACGGAGCCAAGCGGGTTGGTGAATTTGAGCTTGTTGGCACCATCTGCCTCCAGGGCCACATATCCGCGGGCGGCGTAGGGGGAGGCGTGGGCTTCCAGCCCGGCTTTCAGGGCAGCCTGCCGGGCCAGCAGCTCATCCTTATCCGCCCCTTTGTTGGCGCGGGCTTTGGGATTGAGGGCGTTGTGCTGCTCCACGCCTTCCTCCAGCTGCACCAGCAGGCGCAGGAAGTCGCCCCCGGCCAGCTCTGCGAGGTCGCGGTGGTATCTGGCGGTGGTGCGGGCGGTTACGGTTCCGATGGTGGAGATGCCGAAGGCGGTGAGCCAGCGTTCGAGGGGAAGGGTGCGGGCGTTCTGCAGGGCGGCCAGGGCTTTGGCTGCATTTTTCTCGCCGAATCGGCGGGGCTCATCATCGGTGCCGAGGTTGAGGGCGCCGAGCTGTTCCACCGTGAGGGTGAAGAGGTCGAGCGGGGTGGAAATCATGCCGCGGTTCACGAGGGCCTCGGCCACGGTGCCGCCGAGGTTTTCGATATCGAGCGCTTCGCGGCGGCAGAAATAGGTGGTGCGCATGGCAGCCTGCGCGGGGCAGGTGAAGTTGGTGCATCGCCAGGCAACCTGGCCTTCCTCCTGCGCAATGGGGGCGCCGCAGCTGGGGCACACGCCGCCCACGGCATCGTACAGGCTGTAGGGCACGGCATCGGCCGGGCGTCTGGCGGTGATGACATGCACCACGGCGGGGATGATTTCGCCGCTCTTTTCCATGAGCACCGTATCGCCGATGCGGATGTCCTTGCGGGCTATTTCGTCCTGGTTGTGCAGGGTGGCGCGGGAGACGGTGGTGCCGGAGAGCTGCACGGGCTCCAGCTCGGCCACGGGGGTGAGCACGCCGGTGCGCCCCACCTGAATGCTGATGCCGCGCAGCACGGTTTCCTTCTGCTCGGGCAGGTATTTGAAAGCGGCAGCCCAGCGGGGGGCTCGGGCGGTGCTGCCCAGGGAACCGCGCAGCCCGAAATCATCCAGCTTGATGACGGCGCCATCCGTGCCGTAGCCCAGGTTGCGGCGCAGCTCGTTCACCTGCTGCACGGCGGCGCGGGTGGCCTCCAGCGTGTCGGCATAGATGACCGGCTGGTTTCGGGGGATTCCCATGCGGTCGAGCAGGTCGGTGAAATCCTGCGTGCAGCGCAGGGCGGGGCCTTCATACACGCCGAGCCCATGCGCCAGGAAGCGCAGCGGGCGGCGGGCCACCTCGGCGGCATCCAGCAGCTTGATGGTGCCGGCGGTGGCATTGCGCGGGTTGGCAAAGGCGGGCAGGCCATCGGCATCGCGCTCGGCATTCAGGGCATCAAAATCGGCAGAAGGCATGTAGATTTCGCCGCGCACCTCCAGCAGCTCCGGCGCCCCGGCAGGCAGGGTGAAGGGCACGCTCTTGATTGTGCGCACATTGGCGGTGATGTCATCCCCCGTGCGGCCATCGCCACGGGTGGCGGCATAAGCCAGCTTGCCGCTGCGGTAAAGCAGGGTCACGGCGCAGCCGTCAATCTTGGGTTCGATGGTGACACGGGGTGAAACGACGCCCACGCTGCCGGCCAGGCGGTTATAGAACTCCACCAGCTCGGCATCCGTCTCCCCCTGGCCGGGCTTGTGCTCGAAAATATCATCGATGCTCTGCATGGGGGCAGGGTGGGTCACCTTGCGGAACCCCTCGCTCAGGTCATTGCCCACGCGCTGGGTGGGGGAATCCGGGGTGATGAACTCCGGGTGTTCGCGCTCCAGCTCCTCTATTTCGCGGTAGAGTTTATCGTACTCCGCATCAGATATTTCCGGCTGAGCCTGGGCGTAGTAGAGCTCGTTGTTGTGGCGCACGATGTCGCAGAGCTCTGCATAGCGTTCCTGCGGCGTCTGCTGCTGGGCGGCGGCGAATTCGAAGAGGTCCATATCCATAACCATTGCGCAGCATCATATCACACGCGCGCCCACGGGGTCAATGCTGCGCTTCGTCTGCGCATTATTTACTTGCGGCACGCTGCCGGGCGTGCTACACTGGTGGGTATGAAAGCGCTTCTCATCAATGGTAGTCCGAATGCAAATGGTAACACATTCCAGGCTCTGAGCATGGTGGCTGCGGCCATGAACGCCGCCGGGGTGGAAACGGAGATTGTGCAGATTGGTGCCGCTGCGGTGCAGGGCTGCATCGGCTGCCGCCAGTGCCTCAAAACAGGCCGCTGCGGCATGAAGGATAAGCTTTATAACTATATCTACGACCAGCTGGATTCCATCGATGGCATTGTGATTGGCAGCCCCACCTATTTTGCGGGGCCGAACGGCTCCCTCTGTGCCCTGCTGGACCGCCTCTATTACTCTGCCGGCGCCAAATTGGCCTATAAGCCCGGCGCCACGGTGGCCGTGGCCCGCCGCGGCGGCGCCAGCACCACGCTGGACCGCCTGAACAAGTACATCACTTACAACAAGCAGCCGCTGGTCAGCTCCTTCTACTGGAACATGATATACGGCATGCGCCCCGGCGAAGTGCAGCTTGATGCCGAGGGTGCCCAGACCCTCCGCCACCTGGGGCAGAACATGGCCTGGATGATGAAGTGCATTGCCGCCGGCCCCGCACACCCCGAGCTGGGTGAAGAACGCGCCTGGACTCACTTCATCCGCTGAGGCTGCCGTATGTCTCATGTCTCTTCAGTTCACTGCGTGATGGGGATTCTGCTGGCGTTCCCGGCGGTGGCAGGGTATATAATGGCGGTGTTTGTGATGGCACCGCTGCTTATCTCCGTGACCAATGCCCCCGTTTTCGAAATCACGCCGGATAAGTATCGTGGCGCTACCGATTCCTGCCTGGTGGAACTGGAGGTGAACAAGCTGCACGCGGAAGGCAGGATTGAGCTGCCGGGTATCGGGCCGGTGGAGAAACAGGCCCTTTTTGTGTGCCATGAGGGGAAATATCACGCTGCTCCGCATCTGTATGCAGGGCTCTGGGAATTAAAACTGAACGAAGCGCAGACAGCGCAGCTTGCCGGAATCTTTGGCTCCTTCGAGGGGCAGGGCGCACCCTTCAGGTACACCCCTTCTCCCGGGGGACCCTATGACGGTATTCCGGTCAGGATGTTGGGGCGGCAGAATGGGCGGCTCATAGAAGTCGCGGATATAGCAGACTGCAGCGGTTATTTCAATAGCCACCTGGTCACGAGTTTCCTGGAGGATGTGTTCATGCTCGGACTGTGCGGCGTGGTGGCCTGCGCCCTGGCCGGGGGATGGTGCTTGTTCAGCCCTGCTTCGCGGCGGGTATTTCTGCTTCGCCTGCTGATGGTCTTTTGCCTGATTATTGTACCCGCCGGGGTGCTGGTGAGCATGGGTATCGTGGTGCATGCAGACGAGGCGCCGTCCTGGGTCGGGCCACTGGCCGTTGCGGGGGCTGTCCTGGGCATTGCATATTCCCTATTCCGTTTGAGCATGAGTGCTGAGACCCGTCCATCTGCATGAAGAACCGCTTTGTCCATCCGTATTGCTTATTCCTGTTCAGCGTGCTTCTGTGGGCATGCAGCCTGTCATCCTGCTGCTTTGTGCGCTGCAATCTCAACACGCAGGTGGGGAATCTGCCCCATTGGGACGACGAAGCCTGGAAGGTGGTGGAATTTGAGTATTGCGATGATTTCCTGACGGAGTATACCTCAGCATCGGGGCTGAAACATTACGTGGTGCGGGGAAAGTATACCATGGAACGCACTCCCGGGCGGGCTCTCCATGTGCACGATATCGATTTGTACCACGGCTGGAGCTGGCAGACAGAGCATGAGCCCTGCCGCACGGAACCGGTTGAGGCAGAGGTGCGGGTTCCCTGTGAGTCGCTGGGTGCATATGGAATCCAGGTCAGCGGGCGGACCTCTGACCCGCGGGACTGCGGAGCCCGCTGCTGGCGCTGGTATCTGCGCCACTGCCCCACGGAAGAAAGCACCATGGTGGCGCAGCGGCAAATCCCACTCCGGCACAAGCCCGGACTGGAAGAAAATCCGGCGGTCATGAACGATAATCTGTGGAACGCCCTGCTGTATGAAGAGGTGGCTGCAGAAAACGTGAGCCGATACGTGGTAAGACCAGTGGTAAACCTGCTTATCGACTGGCCCGTGACGCTGGTTGGCTCTGCCGCGGCATCTGTTCTTTATACCCCCTTTATGTTTTTCTGAAGCAGATTTTATGGAAAAGTACTCCCACCTTACCCGGAAAGCATGCGGCATCTGGTTGCTGGTGTTCTGCATGCTCTCCTTTCCCTGGGGACTGGTGTATGCTGCCCCGGTGCTGCTGGCGTATGCGGTGACGTGGCGCAAGGACTGGTGCAGCCAGGTGGGAGTGGCTGCCGGTTGTGTGTCGCTGCTGTTCACCGGGTATTTCCTGATACGCTTTGCCTGCTGGAAAGCAGCCGGAAATTACGATGCCCAGGAATCCATAGGCCTTGTGTTCCTGCTTTTCTACCAGACCGGCATCAGTCTGATAGCTATGGTGCTCACCTGGTGCTTCTGTGCGGGGTACCGCAATTTATCTGCTCCGTATGAAAAACGGCGTTGAAATATAGAGCCGCAGCAATAGCGACTCTACGACTTGGAATACTTAATCTTGCAACCGGATATCCTCCATCACCGGCTGATAAATGGGAATTTGTGGGGGAACTCTGTCGGAGCACGGGACTTCAGTCCCGATTGGAAGCACCGTTATTTCGGGACTGAAGTCCCGTGCCCCGACAACGCCCAATTCCGATTTGTCGGGCTCTGTACGCAAAAGTTGGGGCGCTTGTGCAAAAAAATCCCCGCCGCTCCGGAGTGGAGGGCGGGGATGGGAAATACGGATTGTGCGTGATTACTTGTCGGCCGGGGTGCCTTCCATCACGATAATTTCCATGGGTTCCAGCGAGATGCTGATGGGGGTATCCACATCCACGGCCTTGTCCATGATACCGCTGAGCACGCGCTGGTCTGCGAAGGAGCTGCGCAGGATGATGGCGCCGGTCACATCGGGCGGCACGTCAAGCATCTGGCGCAGGGTGGTATTCAGCGTCTTGGGCTTGGCGGAGGAGTTGCGCAGGGTCAGGGTGCATTTGGTGGGAGACCAGGCAGCCCAGCCGTAGATGTCGCCATCCTTCTTGGCTTTGTCCCAGGGATTGCCGCCGACCCAGTGGGTATCGGCCAGCACATCGGCGTTGCGGCGAACCCAGGCAATGCACTTGGCGAGTTCATCCCAGAGCACGCCGCCATCCTTGTTCAGGATATCGGAATCGGCGTAGATTTCCTGGAGACTGGAACCGCAGGCAAAGGCAGTGCGCATTTCCTTGATGCAGTTGGCGGGGTCCTGGCTCATGACGCGGGGCGGGCCATTTTTGGTGATGATGGTGCCGTGAATCATGACGGAGTTGATGGGGAAGAGCGGGGCACCCTCCACGAATACCTCGTGCACGAGGCGGTCGCGGTAGGTAATCCACTTGTCACGGGCATCGCCCATGTTGCCCATCTGGTCGAAGTCGTTCTCCTGGCGCCACACGCAATCCGAGTGGAAGAACCAGAACGGGCTGGCCCAGGTGCCCACCGTGGTGTTCAGGTAGATATCCGGGCGAGCTTTGCGCAGGGCAGCGAGCACGTTGAGAATACCCTCACTGTCCTCCAGTGCACCGGGGCCCTTGGCGTGGAACTTGGTGGAGATGCCGTCGAACTTGAAGTAGCGCATGTCATAGCGCTTCACCATGTCCGAGCAGCGGCCTACGAAGGCGTTGAAGTACTCCGGGTTGGAGAGCTCGAAGTTGGCAATGCGGTTGTTGGGGTGCGTCTTGTTCCAGTAGCCGATACGCATGCTCTTGGCGGCGCCGTAACCACCCACCGGGCCGAGCCAGGTGCCTATGCCGCAATCCATGCTGGTGGCTACCTCGTTCAGCTTGGTGAAGCCGTTCGGGAAGCCGATGTGGAAGTCCCACAGGCTGTTGAAATCATCCCATCCGTCATCGAGGATGTAGGCATCCAGCTTGGTCTTGCGCTTCTCAAAGAGTTCTTTCTTCCAGGTGTTGAGGATGTTCAGGGAAAGCTCTTCATTGCTGCGCTTTTTCGGGTCGGCTTCGAAATTGCGGGTAATGCCTACTTCGTACCAGTCGTTGTAGTGCACGAAAGGACGATAGGGAACCGCCCTCTCGCGCTCAATGTAGCGCAGGAAGGAACGGCGCTGCTGCCCGGGGCGGAAGAGACCGATGACGGAGTTCACCTGCCAGGGGAATTCCTGGGTCAGGTTGGTCTTGCGAACCCAGGTGCCGCGCACCATATCCTCCGGAACGGGGGCCGAGGTTTCCTCCGGGTTGCCCATGGCGAGGGAGAGGGAGATGCGGCCGCTGCTGGTGATAGGTTCGGTCTTCTTTTCGACCCAGTAACGCAGGTGGTAGGTGCCGGCCACCGGAACAACCATGCGGTACTCTGCATTCTGCGATTTGTGGCCTGTGTAGCCGGGGTGGATATCCTCTGCAATAACCTGGCCGGCAGTGGTGACCAGCTGCACGCCCACCATGTTCAGGCGGTGGTTGCCGCGCTCATACTCAAAGTCAATGACGAGCTCGCCGGGTTCCTGGAAATTGACCGGGCCTTCTGCTACGGCCAGGTCGCGAAGCACGGGCCCATTCTGGGCGCTGTACTTAGTGCCGTAGACGGGAATGAAGCTTTCCGGCACGTTGAAGGCACTGCCGAACATGCCCGGGGTCCAGGTTTCAGGGGACCATGTGTCTTCCTGAGCGGCGCCATGCTGGCCGACCGTCATCACGGACATGGGGGTTTCCAGACCCATGAAGAGCTTGTCGGTGACAGCCACCGTGCCGTGCGTCGTGTTGCCGGAGATGGAGGGGATGCCGCCTGCATCTGTGGGCACAACCTGAAGAGCGGTGATGCTGGCGAAGGGTACCGGTTTTTCGCTGGCTTTCAGCGTGAATTCCTGGCGCAGGTAGTGGGAGTTTTCGCGCAGAACAGCTTTCCACTCAATGCTGAATGAGTCATCCGGCGCGGTGAAGGTGGAGGTGATGGCCTGGCCCGGCAGCTGAGCGGAAACGCGAAGCGCAGACTTATCCGGGGTGAGTTCCACCAGCTCGGGCTTGGTGGCCTTCATATCGGTAGAGCTCATCTGCCGGCCATCCGCCAGGGTCAGGGTGAATACCGGGCCGCCGCTCTGCAGGAGTTCCGTGCCATCCGGGCCTTTCAGCCCGCCGAACTGCACGCCCCCGTCCTTCCACAGAAATGTGGCACTGAGAAGCTTATTGTTGAGCGTGCAGGAATCATCGCTCTGCGTAGCCTGGGCTTTTCCTGCCGGGTGTTTTGAAGATTGATTATCACAACTCGCCAGCGTCACACCGACGCTGACTGTGGCGAGTGCTGCCAGTATAGAGTGGAGAAATATGTTTTTTCGCATGATATTTCAGTAACACTTGGTACCGTTTCGGAGTCTACCATAATTTATGAGCGTGGGCAAGCGGGAATTTCTGTGGCGCTGCGGTATACTTCAGTGGCTTCCTCTGCCGTGAGACGGTGGATACCGGGCAGGGTGGGGATAGCGGCTCCGCCACCGTAGACCTTGCAGGCAGCATGGGCCATGCCGGCAAAATCGGCATCGGAAGGAATGCCTAATTCCTGCATGTTCTGCGGCAGCCCCAGTTCCTGATACCAGACACGAAGGCGCCGGATACCTTCCATCACGACCATTTCCATATCACGGTGCGGGGCAACCCCCATCACGTTGGTTGCCCATTGGGCAAAGATGCCGGGATTGTAGCGCCACACGGCTTTCATATATGCCGGAACCACAACAGCGAGCCCGCCGCCATGCGGAACATCATAGACAGCGCTGAGCTCGTGCTCCAGCGCGTGGCAGGCCCAGCTTTGCTCGCGCCCCAGTCCCAGCAGGTCGTTGTGCGCCACGGTGCCGCAGAGGGCGAGCTGCCCCCAGGCATCCACATCCTGCAAATCAGTGTTGAGCTTCCGGGATTCGTGCATGATGGTGCGCATGGTGGCTTCGGCCAGGGCATCGGTCAGGTCGGTATGCTGCGTGTTGGTAAAATAGCGCTCAAAGATGTGGCACATCATGTCGCAGGCTCCGTAGGCCATCTGCTCGCGGGGCAGGGTGAGGAAGAGGGTGGGATCCACCACGCTGAGCACTGGGCGCAGCCCCATGTGCCTGAATCCGAGTTTGCGGCCGGTAGCTTCATCGCTCAGCACACTGTTCGGGCTGTTTTCGCTGCCGGCGGCAGGCAGGGTGAGCACAGTGGCCACGGGCAGGGGGCCGTGCTCCGGAATCGAGCCTTTTCGGGAATAGAGTTCCCACACGTCGCATGAGTTCGGCACGCCCACGGCAATGCCCTTAGCGGAATCAATCACGCTGCCGCCACCGACAGCCAGGACAAGCCCCACGCCTTCCCTGCGGCAGAGCTCAATACCGGTGCGCACCAGGGTGACACTGGGATTCGGTTTTACCCCGCCCAGCTCCACAAATTCAATGCCGGCTTCCTGCAAGGCCTGCTGGACCGTGGCCAGCAGACCGCTGCGGATGCAGCTGCTGCCGCCGTAATGCAGCAGCACCTTGCCCGGGGCGTGGGGCTTCAGCAGTGTTCCGATGTTCCGGTGTTCACCGGGGCCGTAGACGTATTGGGTGGCATTGCGGTAATTGAAATTCAGCATGTCTCCACTCTAGCACGGCCGGGCGGCTGTGTCGATGCAAAATGACGCTATATGGGGTTGCTAATTGTGCGCCCCGGCGGTACAATGGTTCGACATTTCATGCGCATGAAGATTGTACAACATTTAGCTTGCTCCCTTGTCCTTGTTGGCTTGTTTGCCTGTAATCAGCAGAGTCAGAATGCGGTTGAACCGACAGTCACGCCTGAGGTCAAGCCGGTGGAACCTGTTGTGAAACCGGCTCAGCCGAAGCCTCCCGTCAAGCCGGTCAAGCCTGTTAAGCCGTCCGCTCCCGTAAAGCCCGTTGCTCCCGCAGCCCCTGCTGAGCCTGCTCCCGGCCAGGCCGGCATCACCGCAGCTCCGGAACTCCCGGTAGTCGCAGAACCGGTGAAACTCAAGCCGCTGGGTAAGCGCGTGTCCCACGTGCCCATGAAGGGGATGTATGTGGCGCTTACCTTCGATGATGGCCCGCATCCCTCGCTTACCAACAAGGCCCTGGAGATTCTGAATCGCCATGGTGCCAAGGGTACCTTCTTCGTGCTTGGTCAGAATGTGGCCCGGTACAAGTCTGTTGTGTCAGCGGCGGCCGCCGGTGGCCATGAAATCGGTGTTCACACCTGGAGCCACATTAAGATGAACTCCAGCTCCCGCGCCAAGGTGGACAGCGAAATCAGCCGCACTCAGAATCTGATTGGCAGTGTGACCGGGGTGGCTCCCCGCGTGATGCGCCCGCCCTACGGTGCGACGAACAAGACGCTGGTGGACCACATGTTCAACCGATATGGCATGGCTTCCATCCTGTGGGATGTCGATACCGTGGACTGGCGTAAGCCAGGGGTCAGCAAGGTTATCAACACTGCGGTGACAAAGGCAAAACCCGGTTCCATCATCCTGGTGCATGATATTCATGCCTCCACCATTGATGCACTGGAGGGTATTGTAACTGGTCTTCAGGCCCGTGGCTTCAAGCTTGTGACGGTATCTGAACTCATGGCTATCGGCAAGCGCGAGGCTGAGGCTGCCGCTGCGACTGAAACTCCTGTAATGCCGGAACCTGCTGCGCCCGCAGCAACGCCGGAGCCCGTTGCTCCTGCTGAGCCCGCGCCCGCCGAACCTGCCCCTGAGGCAGTGCAGCCCGAACCGGCTGCTCCGGTGGTTGTTCCCGATGACGTTGACTCGCATGCATCCAGTGATGATGAAACTCCGCTGGATCTGGAATCTCTCGACCTGAATGAGTTATGAGTAAGATTGTGAATAAGGGAACTGTTTACCTGATTGGCGCCGGCCCCGGCGACCCAGGGCTGATGACTCTGAAGGGACGGGATTTGATAGCCCAGGCGGATTGCCTCGTTTATGATGCATTGGCGTCCCCGGCCATGCTCGCCTGGCTTAAACCCGGGTGTGTGAAAATATATGTGGGTAAGCGCGCCGGTGACCATGCGCTGCCGCAGGACGAGATAAATGCCCTGCTGGTGAAATGCGCTTCGCAGTACGACTGCACGGTGCGCCTCAAAGGCGGCGATCCCTACGTATTCGGTCGTGGGGGCGAGGAAGCCATGGCTCTGCAAGCTGCCGGGGTTCGCTTTGAAGTGGTGCCGGGAGTCAGCTCCGCCATAGCGGGGCCCGCTTATGCCGGTATTCCGGTGACTCACCGCGATTGCTGCACGCAATTCACCGTGTTCACCGGGCACGAAGGTGCTCACAAGGCTGAAAGCACGCTTGATATCCCCGGAATCGCTGCGGCGAAAGGCACGAAAGTGATGCTGATGGGCATGAGCCGCCTGCGTGAGACCATGAATGCCCTGGTGGAAGCCGGGCAGGGGGCAGATGTTCCTGCTGCTGCGGTGCAATGGGCAGCCACCGGGCGCCAGAAGAGCGTGACGGCCACTGTCGGAACCCTGGCGGATGCCGTGGCAGATGCCGGTATTTCCTCGCCCGCCGTGGTTGTCATCGGTGAGGTGGTGGCCCTGGCTCCGATGCTGGACTGGCGCAGCAAGCTGCCGCTTTACGGTAAGCGCGTGGTGGTAACCCGCACACGCGAGCAGGCGAGCGAATTGAGCAGCAAACTGGAGCAGCTGGGGGCAGACGTCATTGAACTACCGACGATTCGCATAGCTGACCCGACCGATAAACGCGACTTTGCCGAGTCTGTGGTCGATGCTCCGCACTACGACTGGTTGATTTTCTCCAGCCCGAATGGGGTGCGCCGCTTCTTCCAGGCATTCTTTGCCGTCTACGAGGATATCCGTGAGATTGGCGGAGCGCGCATCGCGGCGGTAGGCCCCGGCACGGCAGCTGAGCTCAAGAAATATGGCCTGATGGTGGATGTGATGCCGCAGAAAGCTGTGGCTGAGGAACTGATAGCCGAGTTTGACCGCAAGGGGGATGAGTTCGGCGGCGTAGCAAATGTCACCATGCTCTGGGTGCATGGTGAGCAGGCCCGCCGCGTCATTTACGATGAGCTCATGAAACGACAGGCCATAGTGGATGAATGTGTGGCATATAATACGGTGCCCGAGACGGAGGATACAGCCGGTGCCCAGACCCGCCTGCGCGAGGAGGGGGCTGATATCATTACCTTTACCAGCAGCAGCACGGTGCGCCAATTCATGGCTCTGAATCTGCCGCTTCCACGCGGGTGCCGCATTGCCAGTATCGGTCCGGTGACCACGGCTACCCTGGCGGAGTTCGGCCTCAAGCCGGATATCGAGGCCGAAATGCACACGATACCCAGCCTGGTTGCGGCGGTGCAGAAGTTGAAGTGAGTTCCATGAGTTCAGAGCCGCAGATGTATTGCCTGGGGGTGAATTATCGCAGCTGCCCTGTGGCGGTGCGTGAGCAGTTCGCTGTGGGTAAATCGCGCCTGCCGGAGGTGAACCGCGCTCTCGCCTCGCTTCCGGGGGTGGAGGAGTGCGTGTTGCTCTCCACCTGCAACCGCATGGAGATATACTTCTGGAGCCCTGATGCGGAATTGGCCTCGGCGGGCATATTGAAGTATTTTCTGGGGAATTCGCCGGATTCTGCGACACGACGTCAGCTTTTTTATCACCATTGCGGCACGGATGCGTTGTTTCACCTGGCAGCGGTGGCTTCCGGTCTGGATTCCATGGTGGTCGGTGAAACCGAGATATTCGGTCAGTTGAAAGATGCCTACCGCGTGGCACTGGAGTGCGGCGTGACGGGTGGATTCTCCAACAGAACCTTCCAGCACGTCTTCACTATCGGTAAAAAGGTGCGCAGCTCATCCCACATTACCAGCGGCCCCACCTCAGTGGGGGCTGCCTCTGTGCAGATGGCTCAGGAGATTCTGGGGGAGCTGGCCGGCTCCAATGTGCTGGTGGTAGGTGCCGGGGAAGTGGCCCGCACCACGGCGCAGAGCCTGCGCTCCCGCGGTGCTGAGAGTATTTTCGTGGCAAACCGTTCGTATGACCGCGCCGTGGAGCTGGCCGGGCAGGTGGGGGGACGGGTCATTCGTTTTGCAGAGTGGATTCCGTATCTGGAGAATATAGACATCGTCATTGTGTCCACCGCTTCGCCGGTCTATGTTGTGTCTCCCCCTGTGCTGGAACAGGTGCAGCAAACACGTAAGCGGCCGCTGTTCCTTATCGATTTATCCGTTCCCCGGAACGTGGATCCTGCCTGCGGGCTGGTCGATGATGTCTATGTGTACGATATGGACGCCATGGAGAAGATGACGGCAGAAACCCGGCTTCATCGGGCCGGTGAAATTTCTGCTTGCGAGCAGATGATTCGTCATTGGGTGCGGGAAAGTGCGGATTTGCTGTTGAAAAAGCGCGTGTTTGTGCGTACTGATGTGTGAATACGTAGAAAAATCGGATTTTTTTCAACAAAATTGAACGCGTTCCCAAATTGTTTGTCTACACTCTATCTCAGCGAACCGTTATTCTGTGTTTATGAACGAACCGACTCATACAAGACTGCCTGAATCAGAGGAGCAATTGGTTGCCTTACTGGCCACTCTTAAGGTCAGACCCACGGAAGAGCTGGATTTTGAGAGTCGTTTCCTGAGTGAATTTCATGAACGCGTAGCGCGTGAGGCGGTCTGTTGTCCTGCGCGTCGCCATCTGCTGTCGCATCTGATGCAGATGGTGGAGAACCTGGGGCGCGGGCGTCTTGCCTTCGGCGCATCGGCTATGGGGCTTGCGGCGGTTGCCATCTGTTTTGCCATGTATCCTGCGGATAATGCCGTGGCGGGAACGGCTGCCACAGTTGCAAAGGTGGAGCCTCAGCCTGTGCCGCTGTTGATTCCCGCTCTTTCGAATGATCTGGCAGATTGCACCTCCATACGTGTGCAGGCTGTTTCTTCACCCCTGGATGTGCAGGGTGTCACGATTACTCGCGGCCAGCATTCCACCGTCATTGAGGTGCCCAATGTGTATGTTGCGCCTGCTGCCCAGCGCCCCGGAAACGGTGTTGCGCTTCCTGCTCCCTCGATTCGCTATGCGTTTTAGGCTGAGAGCGGCGATAATTTGTTGAATACTGCTGCGCTGGATTGATTCTGGCTTGCATTGGCGCTGCTGCTTTGGTAGAATGGCCACACTTATGGAGATTGAATGCAGTAAGTGTCAGCGTAAGTTTAACTCGATGAAGGATGATGCCGACATCTGTCCTGAGTGTCTGAAGAATGAGTTTACTGTTAAGGCTGAGGGGTTAGATGCAGAGGAGCATGCAGAATTGGTGGCGGAGTATAAAAATTCGTTGAAGCGCCAGTCGCTCCGCGCCGAGCAGATGGGCTCCATGTATGCAACGGGGCAGGCTTTCAGCATTGCCGGAAAATTACGCTTCTCTCTCGGTTTTGCCATTTTTCTTATTTGCTGTTTTCTTTTCCTCGTCAGCGATAAGTACTCCGGAGTGACCTTCCTTGCGGAGCTGGATATTGAGTCGCAGAGAATTTTTTCCATGATTCTCTGCGTGGTTGCGTCCATCCTTATCGGGACCTGCTCCATACGTTTCCGGAAACTGGCATGGCTTTTTGCCGCGCTTGTGCTCGGCATGGGGTGGTTCCTGCCCAACATGCTTCAGGCATCCATGAAGGAAAAAGCCCGCCTGAATGCCGAGGCTGCGGCAAAGGACCAGTTGGCTAAGCCTCTTGATAAAGAAGTTATTACTTCCAAAAATGGCCCGGTGCTGACAGATGAGGACCTGCAGGTGTTCTATACGCTCAAGACTCCGTCTCACCGTATTTCCCACTACGCTGTTTTCATTGATAATCAGGACAGCCGGGTTCGCAGCCTCATGCGTGAGGCGCTCAATCGCCTCCTGGAGGCTGAATTCACGCGTGCATACACCCGCGCCAACGGTGCCCTTTATGTCGCGACAAATGTGCCAAGCGCACGTCGCAATATTTCAAATCTGTTAACCCGCTTCGGAACGGTTACCTATGCCGAGCCGGAGAAAGGCGTGTATGAGGTCCGATTCGACGCGGACAAGGCAAATCTGGTGAGCCAGTATTCTTCCGATGTGCTGACCTCTCCCATGAATAACTCATACGTGACCGCAAACCTCAGTGAGCTGCGCTGCCTGGATGCCATGCGCGTGCGCATGTCGGCTCGTTCGCTGGCGGCCTCCAATGTCCGGGTGCTGCGTGGGGAAATCCGTGATACCCTGGTGACCGTTTTGCAGGAACCCTGGGCCACGGATCCCGACACCTATGCGGCTTTGATTGATGCGCTGGTGACGTATTGCAATCCGAAGGATGCGCAGGCAACCCGTCTCTGCTATGCGTATTTCGAAGCTCGTCGGGCTCTTAAGCGCGAGGTGGCTCCCGGGGTCACTCAATATCTGATTCGTGAAGCCCCGGAAGCGATGGTGAATCCGGTAATCGACTACTGGAGCGAAAATCCGATTGCCTGGGGTGAGATGCTCAATCAGCTCGGCTACCGCGTGCAGGGTCCTCTGTTGGAGCGTCTCGCTTCTACCAGCAACATCCGCCTGATAACGACCATCCTCAAGTACCTTGAAGAGCGCGGAACTGCTGAAGCCATCACGACCGTGGAACGTTTCCTGAATTATCCGGATTCCATCATCCGCCACTCTGCGCGCACCACGCTTTCTGCAATCAAATCTCGTACAAACTGATTCCAACTTACTGAAATCCTATGACCGTTCGCCTCATTAAATTATTGACGGCATCATTCCTTTTCTTCTGTTTAGGAATAGCTTTGTTCCCGTCCTTATTCCCGACCAAGGTGGAGAAGAAGGTGACCAAGGTGCAGAATGTCGATACTCCCATTGTTCGTGATACCAAGGTCGATGACTGGAGCCACGACGATGAGATTGTGGACGATGATGACTCTGCCTGGGAGGAGGAACCGGAGGATACAACACCGGAGCGCCGTATTGGTCGCCAGGATGATGAAACCTTCGACGAGGATGATGTGCCCCTCGATGCCCGACAGAACGTGGTGCCGGAAGCACGCGTGCAGGCTCAGTTCACATCTGCCCTGGGGGAGATGCGCCGCCTGACTGATAAGCTGGAAAAGCAGGAGGCGGAGAATTTCACGAACGATGAATTCAAGGCAGATGATTGGGCTGACCCGGAGAAAATATATTTCACGCTGGCAGACCGTATCATCAGCAAGCTTGGCAAGCTGGATGATGCCACCATCCTGAAATTTATGCAGGAACCGGGGAATCGACTGGATCTTGCACGCGTCACGTTGATTCGCAAGGCGGGGTCTCAGGCAATACGCTCGGTCACAACCCGCCCGAAGGGAAAAGAGCTGATGGCATACCTCTGTTCGGACCTGAACTGGATGACGAATATGCTCCATTCCGGCCCCACCAAGAATATGGAGCAGGCGCTGTGCTATCTTGAAACGCTTTACGGCAAGGTTGGAGCAGAGGAACTCAAAGTGCCCGTGACACGCCGCATCGCAACCACCACGGCGATGGAGTTTGCTCGCGAGGGCTGGAGCGAGAATGATATGATTAACCGTTTCAACTACTATAATAATAGTTGGAAGGAGGGAAAACTTAATTCGTATTTTGACCAGCTGCAGTATTGGGAAACCCGTTTTGTGACCGGTTGCAAGCAGCCGAGCGATGGCGCCGGCAACTGGGGCAGCCCGCGAAACCTGGCCTGGCATCGTGATAACGTCCGCCTGCCGATGGAACAGTATCTGGGCGCCGAAGGACAGCTTGCCTACCGCCTGCGCAATGTGGCCGGTGATTCGGTATTCTCGGCTGAGTACCTGGCCCCCATCTGGAAGTATGTGAACTTCACGACCGGCTGGGCATACCGCGAGATTGGCGGCGTCTGTGGTGCTCTTTCGCACTATGCAACCTTCAGTGCCCTGGCAGCGGGTCTGCCTGCTGCCACCATGGGCGAACCCGGCCACTGCGCGTATGCCATGCGCATTGGCAACACCTGGCACCGTGGTAATTCCATATACTGGCAGCATAGTCTGCACAAGACATTCTGGGGTGAGCCCGAGTGGGGGTATCTGCATCTGACCCAGCGTTTGTACGAGGAGCGATTCAAGACCTGTGCGGCAGACCAGCTCGTGGCAATGGCTGATTTCCTGACGGCCCGCCGCAAGATGAAGGCTGCTTTCAGCTGCTACGAGATTGCCGTGAAAGCTCAGCCGAACAACTGGCCGGCATTGAAGCGCTATGCTGCTTATCTGAAGCTGAAGGCCCCCAATGACCTTGAAAAGTGGATGACCTTGCATGATACGGTGATGGACGGCATGGGCAAGGAGCATTACCATGCTGCCGCCACCATGCAGGCGCGTTATGTGTACCCGAATCTGGCCCCGCTGATTAAGGACCGCGCCAAGCTTAATAAAATGTACTCCGGCCTCTTCAACCATTTCAAGGACTGGGGTGCCAACCGCTGGGATATTGCCCCGATTCTTGATGCCCAGATATCCACCTGTGCAACAGATAGTGAGAAAAAGGCCTATCTGCGCGAGGTGCTGCGGGTGCTGATGCGCCGCCCCGATTACTCAGGCGCGGTGCTGACCTGGGGCCTGGGATATATCTCACGGTTGCCGGAGGGCGATGGAAAGATTCAGGAGGAATTCACCAATATGCTGGTGCAGGCCATGAGCCGCACAGGTGCTTCCAGCAAGCAGCTTGACGAGACCTGGGCTACACTGGGTGAAGCCATTCATGCTGCTGCCAAGAACAAGGAACGCCGCACCTTCCAGGCTATCGGCAAACTTGCCTACAGGAAGTGCAAGAAGAAGTTCAATAAGAAAGGCCCCCGTATCAAGGGCTTCCCCGGGCGCGTGGTATCGGCCACCGGCTGGATTGATACCGCAACGACTATCGGTGATATGTCAAACTGCTGCCTGCACTGGGGCGTCCTTCAGCGCTACGGCGGAAACATGCCCGGCAAGTTCGAGGGTAAGGCCGGCCTGACCGTGGGGATGGAGAAGAAGAGTGACCTGACCGGTGTGGTCTGCATTACTCACGAAAAAGCATTGAAGAAGGACCGTCCGTTCTATCTGGAGGTGTCAGACGATGGACAGAACTGGTATCGCGTGCGCCCGAACGGTGAAATCAAGGGGGGCGAAATCCGCTTCAACCTGAAGGGTAGCGGTGCAGCGGGCAAGTTCGTGCGTATGCTGCGCGAAGGTGATAAATACGAACCCGGCATTGCAGGCTTCTACGTGTACGGTCGGCCGCAGAAAAACTGATTCATATAGAGAGAACAACTGCTATGATAAAGAATATTTTCAAGATGCTGGCTCTCGGGGTGCTGATGGCGGTGCCGTCTTTTGCTGCGGTGGCCCGAACCTATCCGGATGCACTGGCCAAAACCGGTAAGAACCCGATTGTAATTTTCATCTACGGTGCGAATTATGACAAGGTGAGTGAAAAGACATACGAGGCGTTTATCAAGAAGAACAAGATAGCGCCCTATGTGCGCCAGTGTACGTTCCTGGAGATGCCGCTGTACCAGATGCCTTCCGACCGCGAGAAAAAGGATATGGAGAAGCGCCTGGGTAATAAGCGGCTGCCCGGCGGCATACGGTGCTACCCCTGCCTGGCAGTGGTGGATGCCAAGGGGAACCTGCGCGGCGCGGTGCAGACCCCGGAAGAGATGAAGGACCCGGAGGTTGCGCTCGCATCCCTCAAGACGCTCGTTGCCAATTTCTACGCCCAGGAAAAGCTGATTGAAAAGGCGAGGAAGGCCAAGGGCGAGAAGAAGGCCGAGTTCCTGCTGGCAGCTTCGGATATTGATTTGCAGATGCCCAGTGATGTTATCGGCAAGGAGGAACGCAAGAGCCTGGAGGATGCCTCAGCCCTGGGAAACCGCGTGGAGTTCGACCCGCTTACCGTTGTGGAAGCACTGCAGACGAAGGATTATTCCTCGGCCAACAGTTACGTGCGTAACCTGATGGCACAGGGGGGGTATTCCAAACTGCAGCGCCAGATGATTATGGCCGCCTATGCCGGGCATCTTCGCCGTGGTGGTGAAGGCCGCACCCCCGCTTCCAAGGAACGGCTTCGCGCTCTGTACACCGAAATGCGCAACATCGACCCGAACTCGACTTACGGCGCCTATGCAGAGGGAGCACTCGTCATCTGGGTTGAAGGTGGTAAACTGACGGATGACCCCATCCCGACAGAAATCAACCGCGTCGGCAATACCTCGGATGATGGCAACAGCTCCGGTTCATCCGGCAACACTGCTATGGGCAGCACCACAATTCCGGCGGCAGATGATGATACTCCCGGCGCCGTAGATGATGATGCCCCGAGCGATGCTGATTTTGAAGGCGACGACTTTTAATTGATGCACTACTAAAGACTTGAATTTTCCGGCCGGCGGGTGTAATCTCCCGCTGGCTAGTTTTTTGTAATATGTTGGGTTTCTTTATCTTCATTATCTGTTTTGTGCTGCTGATTGCGGGGTATGTGTTCTATGGGCGTTATGCTCAGAGCGTCTATGGATTGGATGAGAAGATGGAGATGCCATGCGTCAAATCTCCGGATGGTGTTGACTTTGTGCCGCTTCCAACGTGGAAGATATTTCTGATTCAGCTTCTGAATATCGCCGGTCTGGGGCCCGTGGTGGGTGCAGTATCCGGTTGTCTGTTCGGGCCGGTGGCTTTGCTCTGGATAGTGGCTGGCTGTGTGCTGGCCGGTGCCATGCATGATTTTCTGGCGGCTCTTATGTCTGCCGACCGAGGGGGGGCAAACCTGCCCGAGCTGGTGGGCGAAAACCTGGGAGAGCCTGCGCGCCACGCTATGCGCTTTGTTTGCATTTTCCTGCTGCTGATGGTTGGTGTGGTATTCACATTGCTGCCGGCGGGCATGTTGCATGGCATCTGGGGTGGGTTGAGTCCCCTGCAGTGGAGTTGTGTGATTCTGGGCTATTATTTCCTGGCAACCATTCTGCCCATCGGTGCCATTATTGGCCGCATTTACCCGTTTTTCGGTGCCGTGTTCCTGTTTATGGCCTTTGGGCTGGCGGTTACCTTGCCGTTGAGTGGCCATCCCATCCTGCCGTGCCTTGATTTCTTTACGAATATGCACCCGTCCGGCACCCCGGTGTGGCCCATGATTTTTGTGACCATCGCCTGCGGTGCCATTTCCGGCTTCCACGCCACGCAGAGCCCCATGATGGTGCGTTGCCTGCCGGATGCCCGCAACCTGCGCCGCGTGTTCTACGGCGCCATGGTGGTGGAGGCCATGGTCGCCCTCATCTGGGCCACGGTCGGCCTTACGCTCAGGGAGGTCATCATGGATGGAAACCAGACCTTCGCGCAGTTGACTGTGGCCAACCCGGCGGGCGCCGTGCGCGCGGCCTGCAACATGTTGCTGGGGGATGTCGGTGGTTGCTTGGCTGTGCTCGGCGTGGTGGTGCTTGCTATTACCAGCGGTGATACCGCCATGCGTTCCTGCCGCCTCATGCTGGCAGATGTCGTGCGAGTCAGGCAGGTGAGCGTTGCTTCGCGCCTCGCCCTGGCTTTCCCGCTCTTTGTTCTGGTCATCATTATCTCCCAGCTGGATTTCAGCGTCATCTGGCGTTATTTCGGTTGGGGAAATCAGACTCTGGCCTGCATTACGCTGTGGACCATCGCGGCCTGCCTGCGTCGCCGTCGCCGTTCCTGCTTCATTGCGGTTATCCCGGCGGTATTCATGACCTGTGTCTGCGCCACCTTCCTTTTCTATGCTCCGGAATGCGGAATCTGCCTTTCTCTGAGTGTGGCAACCACCGTCGGACTCATTGTTTCCGCACTTTCGGCTGCTGCGTTCCTGACGATGGTACGCGCCGGAGCAGATAAAGCCGAATAGTTGTATTTGCAGCTTGCTAAATATCGGCATTTCTGCTAAAGTCTACCTGACTCAGGTATGGATAACCTCGATGACTACCAGAACGCACGCAAAGCAGCGGCAGACCGCCGCCGCAAGCGCCGTGCCGCCAAGGAAAAAGTAGTCATTCACCGCAATCCGGCCAGCTGGTGGAAGCGCGTGTTGCTCCGCGTCTGCATGGTGATAGGTGTGGCGGCCATCACGCTGGGCCTCATCGGGTATGCCTTGTTCACCTCGGTCACGGCCAAGTATCAGAAATGGGCAGAGGAGTTCAATCTGGAGGATATCAACAACCTGGACCATCCCTGCATTATCTTTGACCGTAATGGCGAGGAAATCGGCCGCATCTATGATGAGAATCGCAGCTATGTGACCTACGATAAAATCTCCCGCGCCATGATTGATGCGCTCGTGGCGCAGGAGGATAAGAATTTCTGGACGCACAACGGTTTTGACCCGGTTGGCATCATCCGTGCGGCCAAGGAAGCTGCCGCTGCCGGTGGTCAGGCCAATCAGGGTGCTTCCACCATTACCCAGCAGCTGGCCCGCAATGCCTATGACCTGGAGCAGCGCACCGCCGCCCGCGGTGGCAGCCGCTATGAGCGCAAGGTGGTGGAAATATTCCTCGCGATGCGTATTGAGCAGAAGTACGATAAGCAGCAGATTCTGGAGTTCTATATCAACCGCGTGTATTTCGGCCGCGGTTTCTACGGTATCCGTGCGGCTTCCCTGGGCTATTTCGGTAAGGAACCGGCAGACCTGACCGTGCGCGAGGCCGCCAGTATTGCCGCTCTCATCAAGAACCCGGAGAACTACAACCCGCTGCGCAATGCCAAGCTCAACTGGAAGTGGCGCAACGATGTGATAGACCGCATGCAGCGCGCCGGCATGCTCACGGCCGGGGAAGCCGCCCGTCAGAAAGAGACGGAGCTGGGTCTGAACCCCAAGCCGCTGAAGCGCAACACATCGTTCCTTCATGCGCTTGTGCAGCAGCAGGCTATCAGTATTTTCCAGAACCCGGAGCGTGGCGAGGAAATCGTCAAGAGCCGCGGCATCAAGATTCACACCACCATCGACCGCAAGATGCAGGAGGCCGCAGAGCAGGCCCTGCGCAGCCAGCTGGAGAAAGTCGAGGCTCGGGAGGATTACTCCCACGTGCGCTTCCACGAGGCCAAAGACCCGCGTTGTGCTCAGCACCGCTATGTGGATGGTGCCGTCCTTGCAGTAGATAATGCCACGGGCGGGGTACTGGTCTATGTGGGCGGCCGCAGTTTTGACCGCGATAACTTCGATATCATCGAGAGCGGGCGCCGCTCCGTGGGCACTGCCATGCTGCCCTTCCTCTACATGTGCGCGTTCGACAATGGCTACTCCCCCTGTTCCCGCCTGCTGGATGATGCTCTGGATAACCGTCTGGCCGGTATCGGCGGCACGGAAGGTATACTTGGCGAGTGGGGCATGGAAGTAGAGAAGGGCCGCTACCTGGATTCCATCACTCTGCGCCAGAGCCTGGAGTGGTCCAAGATTGCGGCTTCTGCCCGCCTGGGCATTGCGCTCGGGTCTCACCCGACGAAGGGAGCCCGTTGTTTTCAGGATACGCTGACGGCAGTCGGCATCACCCCGCCTCCGCGCAACCCGAACAGCACGGAGCTCAAGCCTCAGTATTACCCCCGCGTTTACCTCGGCACAGAACCTGTCTCCCTGAAGGAGATGACCATGGCCTATACCGTGTTCCCGAACATCGGCAAGCGCCCCATTGCTCCCTACGTTGTCACCAAGATTACGGACAGCAACGGTAAAATCCTTTGGGAGAATCCCCTCTCTGTCACCCACCGCATGGTGCGCAGCACCTCACCTTGCACGGCCTACCGCCTGCACAGCATCATGCGCGAATCTCTGGAAAAGGGCTCGGCCCAGCGTGTGCGTCCCCTGCTGCCTGAAAACTTCGGCGGCGCCGTGAAGAGCGGTACGAATTATGATTTCTCGGATAACGCGCTGTTCGGCTACACCAGCAGCTTCACCTGCGGTATCTGGATGGGCTATCTGAACGACCACCAGCCCATCTATCCCCAGGCATTCGGCTCGGATACATGCGCGCCCGTCTTCTCTGCTGTGTTGGCGGCTTCTGCCGGTCGCTATGAGGATGCGCCCATCTCTCACCCGCCCGATACGGAGGAGGTGGAAATCTGCCTTTCCTCCGGCCAGATTGCCACGAACTTCTGTTTTGAGACCGTCATGAAGGATGGCAAGCCCGGCTACGTGCGCCCCACGTACCGCGAGTATATTCCCAAGGGTGATGTGTCGCTCGGTCAGTGCCTCATTCACGGAGACGGTACCCCCTCGCTCATGGATTTCATGGAATCCCACCCGGAGCACATGAACTCCTCCCGCGTGCTGCCTGTCGTGCCGGTGCTACCGCGCAGTTCTGCGCTTATCGGTGAGGACCCCTACGATTGTGAGCTGACGCTGAATCCGCGCTATAAGGACGCCACCGACCTGGCCGAGAGTGCCGCCACGGCAGAGGAGGTATCCGGTGCGGAAGATGATTCCCCGGAAGAGGTGGATGCCCCCACCCTTGATACAGACTTGCAGATAAACGCGCCCCGACCGCTTCGCCACTTACCCCTGGTACCCCTTCAGATATAATTCGTCCTATGGATTCCTTTACTCAGACTCTTGCAGCAACGCAGGAAAAGGCCTTCGAAATCAACATGGATAAAGGAGTGTACGGCTCCTTTGCAGAAATCGGCGCCGGGCAGGAGACCGCCAACTGGTTCTTCCGCTCTTCAGGCGCTGCCGGCACGGTGGCCAAGACCATCTCCGCTTATGATATGACCGTGAGCGATACCCTCTACGGCCAGGCCCGGCGCTATGTTTCGGAGGAGCGTCTGAAGCAGATGATGGATTACGAATACACCCAGCTGCTCGACCGCCTGGGCGAGAAACGCGGCAAGGATACCTGCTTCTTCGCTTTCTGTAATACGGTGAAAGCCAAGGGTTACCGCGATAATGGCCCGTGGTCTGCCTGGATTGGCGTGCGCTTCCAGCTGAAACCCGGTCTGCCAGCCAGCGATTTCGTGATGCACGTGCGCCTGCTGGTGCCCGACCACGATTTGCAGATGCGCATCCTTGGCATTCTGGGGGTGAACCTGCTGTATGCACTTTTCTACAAGCTGGAGCGCATGGAGCATTTTGTGCAGAGCGTAGGCGATAATCTGGACCGCGCGTTCTATGAAATTGATTTCATGCGTTTCAGCGGCCACGGTTTCGGCATGTTCGATAACCGCATCCTGGCGCTGGAGCTGGTGCGCAACGGCCTCTCCGAGGCCACCCTCATCTGCCCGGATGGCTCCGTGGCCCAGCCGGCGGATTATCTGTACAAGCGCCCCATCGTGCTCATGCGCGGCAGTTTCCTCCCAGTGTGCAACATTCACCTGGAGATGATGGATGCCGTGCGCGCCAAGTTCCTGGAGAGTCTGCCGGTGGAGCAGCACGCCCGCGTGGTGGATATCTGCGAGATTTCTCTCTCCAACCTCCTGCGTGGCAAGAATGTGGATTTGCTCGAGTTCCTGGATCGCATCGAGGCGCTCGCTGCCGAGGGCAAGATGGTGATGGTCACCGATATCGCCCGTTTCCACCGCATTTCCACGCTCTTGAGCCAGTATACCAGGGAGCCGGTGGCTATTGCGCTTTCCATCGGCCTTCTCAATGAGATTTTCAAGGATAAGTGGGCAGAGGACACCCCCGGCGGCATTCTGGCCACGGCAGGGCATATCTTCGTGAACAAGACCAAGTTCTACGTGACGCCCTGGATTAACCGCACCACAGGGGAGTTCGTGACCGCCGGCACTTACAAGGCCCCGGAGAAGTACCACTACCTCTACCGCCACCTGCGAGAGACCGGGTGCATCATCGAAGTGCCCTATTTCAACCAGAAACTCCTGTTCCAGACTCCGCGGGATATCGTGCGCATGATTAAGAACGGCGATTCGCACTGGTGCGAGTATGTGCCGGAAACCGCCCACCGCCTGGTGGAGCACATCAGGGAAGAGGGGGAGAAGTGATGGATTACCGCGCAGATTTCCCCATATTGTCCACGATGCTGGGCAAGCGCCGGCTGGTGTACCTCGACAACGCTGCCACCACCCAGAAACCCACCTGCGTGCTGGAGGCCGGGCGCCTGTATTACGAGCAGCAGAACTCCAACATCCACCGTGGCGCCCACTACCTCAGCCGCCTGGCAACGGAGGAGCACGAGAAAGCCCGCGAAACTGTGGCGGATTTCCTGCACGCTGCCAGCTCACGCGAGGTTATCTTCACCAGCGGCTGCACCGCCGGCATCAATCTCGTGGCGCAGACCCTGGCGCTCTCGGGGCTCATCGGGGCAGGGGATGAAATCATCGCGACCACCGATGCGCACCACTCCAACATCGTGCCCTGGCAGATGCTCTGCGGCCGCGTGGGGGCGAAGTTGCTTCCCGTGCCGCTCACGGCGGAACTCACTTTCGACATGGAGGCATATCACCGCCTGCTGTCGCCACGCTCCAGGCTGGTGGCTGTGCCGTATATTTCCAATGCACTGGGAGCCATCAACCCCGTACAGCAGATTATTGCCGATGCCAAGCGCAACAACCCCGCCACCCTCGTGCTGGTGGACGGTGCGCAAAGCACTGCGCACCTCCCCGTGAATGTGCAGGAACTCGGCTGCGATTTCTACGCCTTCTCCGGCCACAAGGTCTATGCCCCCACCGGCACCGGTGCCCTCTGGGGACGCGAGGAAGTGCTGGAAATGCTCCCGCCCTGGCTTGGCGGCGGCGAGATGATAAGCGAGGTTACTTTCGAGAAAACCACCTACAACACACTGCCCTTCAAGTACGAAGCCGGCACCCCCAACATCGGCGGCAACATCGTGCTCGCCGCAGCCCTGCGCTATGTGCAGGAAATCGGCCTGGCGAAAATCGATGCACACGAAATGGCCCTCACCCGCCGCATGTACGATGGATTGCAGGAGCTCGGCGTGAACATCCTCGGCCCCCGCGACAGCCGCGGTGCCCTCATCTCCATCACGGTGCCCGGCGTCCACCACTACGACCTCGGTACCCTGCTGGACCAGATGGCCATCGCGGTGCGCACCGGTCACCATTGCTGCCAGCCCTTCATGCAATCCCTCGGCATCACCGGCACCACCCGCTACTCCTTCGCCCTCTATAACACCATGGATGAAGTCGATGCCGCCCTCTCCGCCACTGCCCGGGCTCTGGACATGTTGCGTTAGCCTTGCGAATCTTTCCTGCGCTCTTGCGTATCGGGGGCCTGTCAATTTCTTCTTCGGCGGCGGGCGGCGAGCGCGGCCAGAGCCAGCAGGCTCAGGGTGCTGGTGGCCGGCTCCGGAATACTGAGGCCGGAGATGGTGATGACCAGATCACCCGCATTGATGCCTGTGCCTGCATGCTATGCTGGCCCTCCCGTACATTGGTGTAGTGAATCCGGCCATCATTGCCCAGGGTCACGGAATGTCCCTGGTCCTTCGTCTGCAGGAGCCCGCCTTGCACTGTGATGGCTCCTTTGAAATTGTTGGCCTCGTGATTCAGTACGATGGTGCATTCGGGCGCACCTTGCGCCATTCGTACATGTGGCCAGCCGACCCGGTAAGCGTGGTGTGAACCTCCACCCCCTTGCCAATCACATAGCCGGCGTGGTTGAACTGGTAGCTTCCATCCCCGCCGGAGTAAATATCGAAGCGGGCGCTTTCCTGCCCCGTCCCCAGGACAAACTGAGCATAGCCGATACCCAGGTCAACTGTGGCATCCAGCACGATCTCACAAAATCGTAGGGAGGCATGTGAGACATCTAATAATTTCTACTTTTTAGCTGGACATTTGATTTCCTATATGGTAGGAAGGACGAATGAAGCGAGTAATGCTAATGAGTCTGCTGGCGCTGATGCCGCTGGCGGCAGAGGCCGGAGTAGAAGCCATGAAGAATCTGCAGCAGCCCGTGGAGGGTAAGCCGGCGGTATTTTCTTTCGGGGGAGAAGGGGGGCGGGAGTTCATGCTGGATGGCGTGCCGTTCCAGATTCGCTCCGGCGAGATTCATCCGCAGCGCGTACCCCGCCAGCACTGGCGGCACCGCATCCGCGCGGCCAAGGCTATGGGGCTGAATACGATAGCGTTCTATACATTCTGGAATGCACTGGAGCAGCCGGATGGCAGCTGGGATTTCAGCGGTCGCAATGATATCGGGGCTTTCATCGATATGTGCCAGGAGGAGGGCATGTGGGTGCTTTTCCGCCCCGGCCCCTATGTGTGTGGCGAGTGGGATCTGGGCGGACTGCCCACCTATCTGCTTAAGGATGACGAGACCAGGCTTCGCTACACCGGCAATGCGCAGTTCATGGAGGCGCAGACCCGCTATCTGGAAAAGATGGCGGAGATAGCCATTCCACGCCTGAGTAAAAATGGCGGCCCCATCCTCATGGTGCAGCTGGAGAATGAATACGGCAGTTATAAGAGTGAGCACGACGAGATGGCCTACATCGAATGGCTCAAGAATTTCTGGGAAAAGAAGGGCGCGGGGCCGTTCTATCTGTCGGAAGGCAGTTTCCCGCACCACCTCCGCTTTGTGCCCAGGGGGGTGGCCGTGGGGCTCGACCCTGCGGATAATGCCAGGCAGATGCAGACCGCATTGCGCGTAGCCCCCGGGGTGCCGGTGTTCAGCAGTGAGACTTATCCTGGCTGGCTGCGCCACTGGGGCGAGGGGAACTGGACCCCCAGCCGCAATGCGCTTAATTCCGTGCGCTGGTATATGAAGGACGGCGTTTCGTTCAACCTCTTCGTGCTGCATGGCGGCACGAGTTTCGGGCTCACTGCCGGGGCGAATACGAACCCGGATGGTTATAAGTTCGAGCCGGACCTCACCAGTTATGACTATGGGTCACCCATCGGGGAAAATGGCAATTTAACGAAGGAGTATTTCGAATACCGCGATATCATCAAAGCAGCTTTGCCAGCTGAGGCCGAGCTGCCGGAACCGGTGCAGCCTGTTGCCATGGAACTGCCGCCGTTCCGCCCCACGCTGGTGTGTGATTTCTGCGATATTCCCGGCGTGCAGGAAGAGGAAACCTTTGTCCGGCCCCCCACACTGGAGAGCCTGGGGCAGAATCAGGGACTTGCAGTCTACACCACCACCATCCCCGCAGGGCCGGGAGCCACGCTCAACTGCCCTGTGCATGATTATGCTCTGGTCTACCTCGGTAATCAATACCTCGGGACTCTGGACAGGCGTTTGAATCAGACCTCTCTTGAGCTACCGGCGCGTGGTAGTGCGGCTTCGTTGAAAGTGGTGGTAGATACTTTCGGCCATGTGAACTTTTCCAAGTATATGGAGAAGGACCGCAAGGGGCTCATGGCGCCAGTCACGCTCGGTGATTCAGAGTTGACCGGTTGGAAGGTCGAACGGATTGACCTCACCCGCCCGTTACCTGAACCGGTGCCGGGATCCGGTCATCTGCGGGGGCGCGAGCTGGGCGGCTTGTACCGCGCTGAAATCCAGGTGGACTCTCCGCTGGATACTTTCCTGGATATGACCGGATGGGAAAAGGGCTATGTGTGGGTGAACGGGATTCTGCTGGGGCGCTACTGGAACATTGGCCCGCAGGAGCGCCTGTATTGCCCCGGCGAGTTCCTGAAACAGGGGATAAATACGGTTGAGATCCTTGACCTGCATATGGTCACTTCCTCACCCCCCCCCGTCAGCGGAAAGAAGGAACGCAACATGGAGGTGCACAAGCATACGAAGAGCCTCAATAACCAGTGGTAAGTATCCGAACAAAAGCCCGTGGGATTCCACGGGCTTTTGTGTTAGCGATGCTGCCCACCGCGCAGCGCATTCAGGAGCTTACCGAGCTGCCTGAGAAGCCCCGGAAAGGGCAGCAGGGCGGTAAAGACTGCCTTCAGCAGCGCTGCTGCCGGGCGCGGCATGCGGCTGAGCGAAATGAGCGGGTAGGGGATGCGCCGCTTCCATGGGGAACTCTGCCAGAATCGGAAGAAATCCTGCTCCAGGGCATTGCGGGGGCCGGTCAGGATATTCGGCTTCATGGCCGCAAAGTGTACGATGGCCGGGGCTGCGTAGGCTGCTCGCGCCTCCTGGCTTTCGTTCTCCAACTGCTCCGAGAAGAGGGGAATGACGTTGTATTCCAGAGGCAGGGGGGTAATCTGCCCACGCAGCACTGCATTCAGCACGTCCTGATCCGGCCAGATGAGCTCGCGCGTATGGTGCCGGGTTGCAGCAATCAGCCGCTGCGGAATCTGCATGCTGCGCATGGCGGGCAGCTGCATGACGAGCAGGGAGGAGTAGAAGTAGGGCGTGCCATCATCGGCCAGGCCGAACCTGCGGGGGAAGCTGCGCAGGTGCTGCCCGAATTCTTCGGCGTAGTGCCCCAGCACCACCCAGGGAACGGCTGCAATCGCTGTTTCCCCCAGCTCAGTGCGGTAAAGTTCGCCCAAATCCCGTCTGACCACCGTGTCGCAGTCCAGATAAATCACTCGCTCGATTGTATCCGGCAACAGCTGGGGAAGCAGGAAACGGTGATAAATGGGTGTGGGGAAGCGCCCGCCGCAGGGCAAATCCCGTAGTTTGTCGGCCACGTCATACCAGGAGATATTGGTGAAGCCGCCGAGTTGCAGCACCTTGCGGTCGACCCCGCTATCCAGTATATGGAAGTGATATTGAGTGCCTTCTGCGGCACTTTGCATGATGGAACGCAGACACAGCCCCAGCGGCACGGTGAATGCCTGGTTGGCGCTCAGGGCAATGTGAATGGTCTCGGGCATGATTATTTCTTGCGGAAGGCGGCGGGCAGGGCGGTGAGCAGCACCAGGAGAGCGCAGAGCACCACGGCCCAGTCGCCCAGCAGGGCATAGAGGGTGTAGCCGGCGTTTCTGTCCACGGGCAGCACGGCATAACTGTGGCCGGGCAGGTGAGGGGAGCCGTCCGCTTTCTGGAGGATATCGATGAATGCACCGTTCGGAGCAATGGCGCAGGTGTAGCCCATGTTGGCCGCGCGCACCATGGGCCGGCGCAGCTCGATGCAGCGGAAGGCAGCGTTTCGGGCCTGCTGCTCGCCGCAGCAGGAGTTCAGGAACCAGCCGTCGTTGGAAATGTTCACGATGACCTGCGGTCCCTTGCGCACATATTTGGTGAGGAGGCGGCCGACCGTGTCCTCATAGCAGATGGCGGGGATGACGTCCACGGTCTCGCCGGTACCGGGAACGACCACGGGGATGGGCTCATCTCCCGTGCCGGGGTGAATGCCATCGCCCACCTGGGTGCCGGTAAGCTCAGTGTAAAGCTTGCCGAGCCATTCCATGTGCTCCACAAAGGGCAGATACTCGCCGAAGGGCATGAGGTGCTGCTTATTGGCCGTGGTGATGGAATCGAACCCGCCGGGAATGATAGCCATGGAATTATACATGCCCCGGGGGCGCAGATAGCCGCGCTGCTCATCCCGCTCCCAGCGGTACTGGTCCACCCCGGTGAAGAGCACGAAATCCTGCCCGCCGAGTTCCCGCACCTGCTGCCGCACCATCGGCAGCCCCTCCTCGCCGAAGAATACGCGCGTGGTGGTGGGGTCGGCAATGAGCGATTTTTTCTCCACATCCAGGTGAATCGGGCAGCCCATGGCGCTCTCCGGCCACACTACCCACACCGGCAGCTGCTGGGTGATGGCCAGCTCCGGGTTCTCCACCGCTTTCCGGAAGGTGTCTTTCTGTACCTCGGTAAAGGCGTTGCGCGTGGTGCGCAGGAACTCGCCGTACAGGCGCGGCTGCATGGGGCCGTCCTCGATGCGCTCCGCCTGGTCCAGATTAAGCTGCACCCCCATGACCGGCAGTTGCAGCACGTTCTCCTTCTTCAGCATCACCAGCGGGGAATACATCTTGGAGAGCGCCAGCCCACCGGCGAACATCAGGAAGAGAATGATGATGAAGCCTAGAAAATCCCAGGGGCGGTTGCCGCGGCCGGTGGCGCGGTACTGCAGCCAGGTGCGGCGGCTGGCGCACCACAGGATGACCGCCCCCGCCGTGGGGAAGAAGGAGAGCGCCGCCGTGCCGATGAACTCTGCCCACTGCACCAGGGAGAGACCATTGTAAAGCGCCATGCCCATGCTGTTCCAGCTGAATCCTAGGGTGCCATTTGCGCGGAGCCACTCCACGCAGACCCAGGCGGCGCCGCAGCCCACTGCACTGCGCAGGGTGCTCAGCAGGTCAGCCGTCACCCAGCTGCTCCAGGCTTGCTGCTTCTGGATGGGCTTTGCCAGATTCGACGTGTCCGGAATAGCGGCCAGGCGCGGGCGGAGCAGGGTATTAGCCAGTCCACCCCATAATCCCACCAGACATGAATACACCGTCATGAGCGGCAGAAAGGCAATGCCCACAAATACAGGCAGCGGAATGCGGAATACATAGCCCACATTGTGAATCCACCAGAAGCTCACGCAGTACCAGCCCATGGCATACAGCCAGGCATAGCAGAAGCCTCGGCGGAATCCGCGTTGCCCGTTCCACAGCACGCAGAGCAGAGGAATCAGCCCCACCCACACGAGGTTCCCTAAATCATACGGCGGAAAGGCCAGCGCCATGAAAGCACCGCCGAGGATGCAGACCAGGGCGTTAATCAGACGCTTGCGCCATTTATGCGGGGCTTCAGAGGTCATGAGGAATTACGCTGAGATGACCGAGAGGGAGAGTTTCACCACCCTCCGGGCGGCAGTCCACTTCCACGCGCCAGAGGCGGTCATCCTGGTTAAACTGGTGCAGCGTGTACTCATCCTTGGTGAGGAATCCGTCCTCCAGACGCACCGTGGCTTCCGTTTCCGTCACCTGCATGCTGTTGTTCTCGCGGGGAATGAATTTGCCGTCTCTGTACTGAATATACACGCGGTCGCCCATCTGCACGCCTTCGCCATTGAAAAAGCGCACGGTAACGTGGCCGGCTCCTGCGGCTTCATCCAGCTCCAGCCGGCAGACGGGGTAGGAATACGAGCGCAGCTCCATGCGTGCATCGCCGGCAGAGGCTTTCCAGAAGGCTTCTGCATCATCAATGCATACGCCGGAGGCTTCCCAGGAAAGGGGCTTGAACTCGTTGCGCCATTCGGCATGCGGGAGTTTCGCAACAGCAGCCCAGAAGCCGCCCATGCCCCCCACCAGAATCAGCATGGCCACTACCGCCCATGCCTTGTTTTTCCATCCGGATTTTTTCGGTTTTTCTTGCTCCTCGCCTTGCATGACTCTATTCTGAACCGAAAAATGCCGCGTTGCAATAAAAAAGGATTGCATTTCCGGAAAAATAGGTCATAAATATCTGTGGGTACAACCCCCACATACACGACAATGGCCGATATCGACGATAAGACTGAAAAGAATGTTCCCGGCAAGTTCTATGTTGACTGCAACTGCATCGACTGCGACCTCTGCCGCGAGACCGCCCCTGATTTCTTCGCCCGCGACGATGACGAGGGTCTTTCCTTCGTTTGCAAGCAGCCCGTGACCGATGATGAGATTGCTCTCTGCACCGAGGCCATGGAAGGCTGCCCCGTGCAGGCTATCGGCGACGACGGCGAGTAAAGAACCCGGTATTATTTCCTCAATGGGGCAGCCCGGTTTCCGGGCTGCCCGCTTTTTCCGGTGCCTCTGCATGGCCGGACGCAAAAAGAAAGAACCGGAGCTGACCATGAGCACGCCCTTGCCCGTGGCGCGCCCGCGCAAGCGCTTCTACATGCAGAAAATGCCGGATGGCGTGGGCGAGCGTGCCGTTCGCGTGCGCAGTGTGCGCACAGGCGCCCGCGACCAGGCCCTGGCCGATTTCTTCGGCGGAGGTAGCGAACTGGCCGCATCCAGCAATCAGCGGAGCATGGAAAGCCTGCTGGGCGAGCTGCTCAGCGAACTCGATTTGCAGGAAGACTCCATGGCCCCCGAGCTCCTGGCCGAAGCCTGGGCCGATGCCGTAGGCCCCGGCCTCGCCTCCGTTTCCACCCTGGTGAGCGTGGCCAAGGGCCGCGCCCGCGTCACGGTGAACCACCCCACCGTGCGCTACGAAATCACCCGCATGAAACCCCAGATTATCCGCCGTCTCAATCAGATTCTGGGTGCCGGCAACGTCAAATCCCTCCTCATCGCCTCGGCATAGGTCGGGCACCGGCGGCGAGCAGGGCATCCACAATTTCTGCGTGGGCCTTTTCGGTGGCCAGCATGAGGGCGGTGCGGTGGTAGCGGTCTTTGGCGTTGACCTCGGCACCGCCTTTCAGCAGAAGTTCCACGATTTCCAGATGGCCGCGGTAGGCGGCGTGCATGAGCGGGGTGTGGGCGGAGTGGTCGGCGGTGTTCACTTGGGAGCCCGCTTGAATCAGGGCGGCGGCGGCTTTTGCCTTGCCTTCGCGTGCTGCCAGCAGCAGGGGTGTCTTGCCATTGGCGTTGGTGCGCTCCTTATCCGCACCGGATTCGAGCAGGATGCGGATGCTTTCTGTATTGTTGGCAAGTGCCGCATAGTGCAACGCTGTGTTGCCGAGTTTATCCTGCGCTGCAAGGGTGGCTTTGTTTTCGAGCAGGAGGCTGACGAGCGCGGCATTCCGGTTGCGGGCGGCGAGCATGAGCGGGGTCGTTCCCCATTTGTCTGTGCAGTCAATCCGGGCTCCGGCAGATATCAGGAGCTCTGCTGCTTTCTGATTGCCGCGGATGAGGGCGCACATGAGCGCCGTGCGCCCTTCGCCGTCCGTTTTGTCTACGTCTGCTCCGGCTTTAAGCAGTAGTTCTACGCAATCTGCCTTGCCTTGCAGAGCGGCAACCTGCAGGGGAGTCCAGCCGTAGGAGTCCACGGCGTTCACGCGGGCTCCGGCTTTGATGAGTATGGCCACTATTTCGCTGTGCCCGTTGGCGGCGGCTGCTGTAAGCGGGAGCTTGCCGTAGGCATCGAATGTGTTCGGGTTGGCTCCGTTGGACAGGCTGGCGCGCGTGGCTGCAATGTCGCCGCGAGCCACGTGCCCGCACAGGCCGGTGAGGTGCGGGGCAGGGGCTGCCAGGGTGGAGCCGGCCAGAAGGATGGTGAATAGAAAGGGTGTTTTCATGCTCACTTAGCAATGTAGCATGATGCGTGGTGATAGGCGAGAAAAAAACGTACCAGATACTTGAAAAAGTCAAAAATGATTATCGTCGCTTCTGTCCCGTGTGCCGGGAAGAAAAAACATCCGCCATGTGAGGGGTTCACATGGCGGATGGTCGGGAGTGTTCTGCCGGGTCAGCCGGCCTGGGCGAGCATGGCCTCGGCCATGGAGTTGCCCATGGCTGCGGCATGCTTGAGGGCCACGAGGGCTTTGTCTGTGTCCTTTTCCATGAGGCGACCTTCGATGAGGCACATGGCGAGCACGAAGAGGGCCACATGGTCGCCACCCTGCGCGGCGGATTCCAGGGAAATGAGGTCGGAACGCGATTTGAGCTGGGCAAAGTACACGCGGGCGAGCTGGTTCTGCGCTTCGGCGTGCCCGGCAAAGGCTGCATTGCGCAGGTGCTCTGCACCTTCCTTGGCATGGCCGGCCTTGAACGCAGCGGCTCCGGCTTCGTATTCCTGCTGCGGATCCATTATTTCTTCCTAGGCTGAAGGTTCGGGTCAACCGTGGGACCGGCGGGGGTGGTGTGCTTCACCTCCAGGGAGTAGATTTCACCCTTGAAGCTGCTGCCGAGTGTTTCCAGCGGCAACACGAAGGTGTTGATGAGCCCCTCGGGCTTGCGGTGGAAGCGGGTGAGCGTGCACTGGCCGGCGGGCTGGCCGTTCAGGAAGAGCTGGGTGCTGCCGGGCTTGCCGATGAGTTTCAGCGTGACTTTCTCACCCACGGGCAGCTTGCAGTTGAAGGAGAATTCCATGCTGTCGCTGCGGCGGAAGCCGATGGTGCCATCGCTCAGCGCGGCACAGAGCACACCGGAATCGCCTTTGAGCAGCACCTGCTCCTGGCCGGGGACGGGGGCTTCCTTGAGGGTGAGCTCCATGGTCAGCTCATAATCCGGGCCCATGCAGGGCTTGCCGATGGCGTACGGCAGAGCGGCCGGGGTGCAGGAGTAGGTGGCGCCATTCTCCCACAGGGCGTAGGGATTCACGCCCGGTACCTTGCCGATGGCCTTGAGTGCTTCCTTGTGCTCCGCATAGGTCGTGGTGGTGGTATCGCTGCCCCACATCTTGCCGGCCAGCACATCCACGGAATTGGTAATCATGTGCCAGATATCGTAGGCTCCGTAGCCCACATAGCGCTGGTCAATCATGTCATTCCAGATACCGAAGGCGGCACCCAGCAGCTGCGGATGCCCGGTGGGCACCACTTCGCCTGCAATGTCATTGACCTTCCAATGATTGTGCACCCAGCCGTGGCGGGCATCCATGCGGTAGTAGGAGGCAAAGGGCACGATGTAGAGGGCACCGTCATTGGTGTTGATGACATCGAATCCCTGGTTGATGGAATCCCAGGCCTTGGCCCAGCCGCCGTTCCAGAGGTTCATCTGCACTCCCTTGGCGTGTACGGGAGTTTTGCCTTTCTTGGTGTTCAGACTGCCCCAGATGCGCGGGGTGTAACCTTTACCCTGTACCATTTTCAGGATACCATCGGCATAGGCGCGGTAGTGCTCGGCATTGCCGTGGAACTCGTCAGCGCCCACATGTACTACATCGCAGCCATCGAACACGGGCTTCTGGCCGTTCTGCGGCAGCAGGTATTCATCGAACACCGTCTCCACGAACTTCAGTGTTTCGGGGTTGCTGGCATCCAGCATCTCGCAGCCGCGCTTGTTGTGGCTCTTGTAGATGAGGTCGGGGCGCACGCGGGTGAAGGAAAGGGCGTGGGCGGGGGTGTCGAACTCAGGAATGACGTTCACCCCGCGGGCCTTGGCAAAGGCGATGAACTCGCGGAACTCGTCCTTGGAGTAGGCGAGGTCATCTGCGGTCAGCCGCGTGCCATCGGCTCCCACCATGTCAGATTCCAGTCGGAAGGCCGAGTAGGATTTCTCGAAGGGGTTTTCTCCCTTGTCAACGTATTCTTCGTGGAAAATGTAATTATCGTTCAGGTGAATGTGCAGGTCATTCATCTTGTACCAAGCCATGTATTTCACCACATCTTTCACATAGCTCATGGGGATGGGCAGGCGGCCTACGTCGAAGAGGAAACTGCGCACCTGGTAGCGGGGAATATCCATTGCGCTGCCACAGGGGGCAGAGCCGTTGCCCTTCTGCAGCATCTGCAGCACGGAGCGGGTGGCCCAGTACAGGCCGGTTTCCGTGGAGGCTCCGGCGGTAATGCCCTTGTCGGTGATGTCGAGGGTGTAGCCCTCCTTGCCGAGTGTGGCATTGTTGGTGATACCCAGGCGGATGTCTGCCTGTTCGCCGGCGGGTACCAGTTCCACCTTGCACTGGAGCATTTCTTCCAGTTCGGCGGCAAACTCGGGGGCAAACGGAACATCGGCTGCCACGCGTACAAAGGAACCCAGCTTGTATTCGCCGGTGCCACCCACCCAGTTCAGCAGGGCGGGAATTACCTGCGGAGCCGGATTGGCACCAGCTGCGGGATTCTGCGCACCGGGCACGCTGACATCATAATCGCGGGAGACGGCTTCCTTGCCATCCTTGCTGACCACGAAGCTGACCTTGACGGCAGTATCCGTAAGCGGCTGGGCAATGCTGCCGTCCGGGCGGATAATCTGCTCGTAGTCGGCACCCAGCAGGCGCACCTCTGCGCCCGGCACGGTGGGGAGCTCCAGTTTCTGCCCGGTGGTGCGCTGCACCACGGGGAGGTTATTTGCAATTTCCTGTAGAGTCTCTGCCATAAGCGGGGTTACGGAGAGAGCGGCCATCAATAAAAAAGTGGTCTTTCTCATGCTGCACATGGTATCATGCTGTTATTTGCAATGCAAGTCAAAAAAGTTCTGCCTCGATGATGGGATTTATTTGACATCGAGTCGGTAAATCTTGCCATTGAATGAACTACCAAGTGATTCCAGGGGGAGGATAAATGTAGTCATGCGGCCTTCCTTGCGCAGCGGGAAGCGCACATTTTCCGGTTCCCCGGCGGAAACACCGTCAATCAGCAGCTCGGTGCGGCCCATCTTGCCGATGAGCTCCAGCTTCACCTTTCTGCCCACGGGCAACTTTGCGTTGTAAGCGAACTCGATGGTATCGCTGCGGCGCAGGGTGATGCGGCCATCCTTGCCAGCGGCCAGCAGCTGGCCCTGGCGGGAGCCCAGCAGCACCTGTTCCTCGCCGGGGATGGGCTCACGGGGCATCAGCAGCTCCATGGTCAGGTGGTATTCCGGCCCCTTGTTGCCCTTGCGCAGGCGCATGGGGGTGAGCACGGGTGTGATGCTGAATGCCTCGTTATTCAGGTGAAGCGGGTTGCAGTAGGGAATCTTGTTGAGTTTTGCAGCCAGGTCCTTGTGTTC
This sequence comes from Akkermansia sp., assembly GCA_017435365.1. GTDB lineage: Bacteria > Verrucomicrobiota > Verrucomicrobiia > Verrucomicrobiales > Akkermansiaceae > Akkermansia. Next base: position 40,839 of record JAFSFD010000015.1, read on the forward strand.
ATCGTAGCTGCGGGGGGGAGTGGGCTGCCCCCACATTTTCTGCGAGAGCACATCCACCATGTTATGTATGGTGCTCCAGAGGTCTACCGCGCCATAGCCGCGGTGCAGACGGTCAATCTCATCGTTCCAGATAGCGAACGTACCGCCCAGCAGCTGAGGGTGCCCGGCCGGCAGGTTTTCATTGGCAATGCGGTTGGGAACCCAGTTTTCGTACAACCTCTTCTGGTTGCGGTCTGCACGGTAATATCCGGCAAAGGGCACGATGTAGAGTGCGCCGTCATTGGTGTTGATGACGTCGTAGCCCTGATTCACGCTCTCCCAGGCGCTTGCCCAGTCACTGCTCCACAGGTTCATCTGCACGTCATTGGCCCGCACCGGGGTGTTGCCTCGCTTTGCTCTGAGACTGCCCCAGATGCGCGGTGTGTGGCCGCGCTCCTGGATGTGCCCCAGCAATCCGTCGGCAAACTTGCGGTAATCTTCTGCCGCACCGAAGAATTCATCTGCCCCCACGTGCACCACCGGGCAATCCTCGAATGCGGGCTGCTTCCCTTGCAGGTATTCATCCCACACCCTGCACACATAGCTGAGAGTCTCCGGGTTGGCAGCATCCAGCATTTCGCAGCGGCGTTTGACGTGGTTCATCGGCCCCTGGTAAATCAGATCCGGGCGGACGCGGGTGAAGGAAAGCGCATGGCCGGGGGCATCAAACTCCGGCACGATGTTCACCCCGCGCTCTGCCGCAAACCGGACCAGCCTGCGGAACTGTCGCTTGGTGTAGAACAAATCCTGGGCGGTAAGCGGGGTGCCATCTTTCCCTTTCATTTCGCTTTGCAGCCGGAAGGCTGCGTATGATTTTCTGAAGGGATCCTCGCCGGCATCCACATAGTGTTCGTGGAAGATGAAATTATCGTTCATGTGCAGATGCAGGTCATTCATCTTGTACCAGGCCATGAGCCGCACTACATCTTCGATATAGTCCATGGGTATGGGGAGTCGTGCAACATCCAGCATGAAGCCGCGGACGCGATAGCGCGGGGCATCCCACGCGCTGCCGCAGGGGAGTTCGGCCGGATTCTGCACCAGCATCTGCAGCAGGGTGCGCGAGCCCCAGTAGCGTCCGGTTCCCCCCGGAGCGGTTATGGTGACCCTGTCCTTTGTGATATTCAGCTTATAGCTTCCATCCGACTTGCCCTTGGTGGCGCCGAACCCTATGTGCGCCTTGTTGGGAGACCCGAGTTTCACGGTGTATTCCTCCGGGAGCAGGGCATTCATTTCACGCACCAGTTCTGCGGCAAATGCATCCGGGCAGGATACGATGATTTCCTTCGGAAGCTTGAATGCGCCCTTGCCACCGGACCAGCTCAGAAGCTCAGGAATGATCTGCGGTTTCGGATTCGTTCCGACCTTGTTGCGTCCGGGCACGGTGATTTCGTAGTCGCGGCTGATGGCGGTGGCTCCATCCTTACTGAGTACAAAGCTGACTCGCACCGGGGTGTCAGTCAGAGGTTTGCTGATATTGCCTTTACTATCAATGATTTGTTCATAATCTGCAGCCAGCAGGCGTATCTGCGCGCCCTTGACTCGCGGGATAGCAAGCTTTTTGGAGCTTGCGGTGGGGGCTTTCACCTGCAGATTGTCTGCAATCTGCTGCAAATCGCTTGCCACCAGGGTGGTCGCTGAAAGGATGGCAATGGAGAGAATGGTGCTCAGTCTCATATCCTGACATCCTACCAGATTTCATAGCCCGGTCAAGCTAAAAAAAGCCCGGGAATTGACTCCCGGGCATGAGTGATTGTTCTGGCTGACTCATTACTTGAGTTTCAGCGTCGGCTTCTTGAGCAGGATGCCGCTTTCGTTCATCTCGATGGTGGGCTTTTCCACCTCCACCTCGGGCGTGGCTGCCTTGGAAGCGCTGTCCTTCATCGCGTTGAGCTGAGCCTTGGCATCTTCGGCTGCTTTTTTGGCGGAATCGAGCCGGGCCTGGGCTTCGCTTACCTTGTCACCGGCTTCATTTACCTTGGCCTGGACGGCAGCAGTTTTTTCGGCGATGGTATCGCTGACGGCCTGCTTGCGGGCGTCATTCCTGGCAGCGGCCTCGGCCCTGGCTGCGGAAACCTTGTCGGCGACAGCTTTCCTGGCGGCGGCCTTCTTAGCATCGTTTTCTGCTTTAGCGGCAGCCTTTCTGGCAGCCGCCGCGGATTTCCACTCATCTTTGCTGGTGGGGAGGGTGATGGCGGCGGAGGCACTGCCGATGGCAGCCAGTGCGAGAATAAGGGCGAATTTCTTCATGGTATTGTGTGATGGATTCGTTAGTTTAAGCGCACGAACAGCGCGGATTCTGTTAGAAATACGTCAATAATTTGTATTTTTCTACGCCGATGACAAAATTTTCGCGCAGCAAATTGTGACGCATTGAGCACTTGAACGCCCCTGCTGCTGTGGTAGAATGGTGCGCGTGAAACTGCTGCCGTCCATCTGTGCCTCTCTTGCTGCCTTGCTGCTGGCGGGCTGTGGAGATTCGCGCAGCTCGGCAGAAAAAGCGGCGGAGCAGGGGATTCTCATCGTGGGCAACAATCAGGAGCCGCTGAGCCTGGATCCGCACAAGGCTACCGCCGTGGCAGATGGCAAGATTATCGCCGCTCTGCTGGAAGGCCTGGTACGCCCGGATGCTCAGGATGAAACCCGGATTCATCCCGGCATGGCCGAGTGCTGGGAACACAACGCCGATGCGACGGAATGGACCTTCCACCTGCGCGAAGCTCAGTGGAGCGATGGCCAGCCTGTCACGGCGCATGATTTCGAGTACGCTTACAAGCGCCTGTTGCACCCGCAGTTCGGTGGTAAGTATGCGGAGATGCTCTATCCGCTGGAGAATGCAGAGGCGTTCAACCGGGGCCGTTGCGACTGGTCAGCCGTGGGTGTAAAGGCGCTGGATGACCACACGCTGAAGCTGCGTCTCTCCGGCCCCACGCCGCACCTGCTGCACCTGCTGCTGCATTTCACCTGGTGCCCGGTTCCGGCGCATGCGGTGGAGGCGCACGGCGGCATGCTGGACCGCCGCAGTTTGTGGAGCCGCGCCGGCAACTGGGTGGGGAATGGTGCGTATGTGCTGGATTCCCACCACTTCAACGATTACTTGTTTGTGGCAGCGAATCCGCGCTACTGGCGGGCGGATGAAGTGCGTAACCGCGGCATTCGCTTCCTGCCCATCGTGAACGGTTACACGGAGACCCGCATGTTCATGGATGGCAAGCTGCATATTTCTAACAACGTGCCGCCTGAGCTGCTGAGCGTGGCCAAGGCACGCCGCCCGGATGCCTACTGCCAGGATCCCTACTATTGCACCATTTTCTACCGTCTGAACACCACCCGCCCGCCTCTGGATGATGTGCGCGTGCGCCGAGCGCTCTCGCTGGCCATCGACCGCGAGGCGCTGGTGAATGATGTGGTGCGCGGCGCAGGTCGCCCGGCGGTCACCTTCACGCCGCCCGGTGCCGGCTACTCTGTGGAGACCGCTGCGGCATACAACCAACGGCAGGCTGCCGGGCAGGCCCGCCGTTTGCTGGCCGAGGCCGGCTATCCGGAAGGTAAAGGCTTCCCGACGATGGAAATCATGACCACCAGCCGCGATGTGCAGCGCGTGATGGCTGAGACCATTCAGGCTATGTGGCAGAAGGAACTGGGCATTCACGTGGAAATCCGCGCCTGTGAGTGGACCGCCTACAAGGCCGCCCAACAGAATGGTGATTACGACATGTCCTCCTCCTCCTGGAGTGGCGATTTTCTGGATGCTGCCACCTTTGTGGAGCTCTGGCGCAGTGGCGGTGGCAATAATTGCACCGGCTGGGGAAGCGCGGAGTGCGATGCCGCCCTGGCTGCCGCCCGGGCCACCGGTGCTGCGGATGAACGCCGCGCCCACCTGCGCCGCGCAGAGCAGCTCATGCTTGAGGCTCAGCCTGTCATCCCGCTCTACTGGAGCGAGCGCACCTATCTCAAATCCCCCGCTGTGAGCGGCTGGCACCCGCTGCTGCTCGATAACCACCCGCTGGATGCCGTGCAAGTGAAACCATGACAAAGTTACTACTCAAGCGTCTCGGGCAGGGCGTCCTCGTGATTTTCGTGTTGCAGACCATCACCTTTTTCCTGGTGCGCCTGCTGCCGGGTAATCCCTTCCTGGACGAGCGAAAACTGCCGGAACATATCATGGCTCAGCTCAATTCGCTCTACGGATTAGACCAGAGTCCGCTGGTGCAGTATCTGAACTATTGGAAAGGCATCCTCTGCAACGGTGATTTCGGCCCCTCGCTAGTGCGCGAGGGCGTGCAGGTGGCGGATATTATTGCGCAGGCCTTTCCGGTGTCTCTCTGGCTCGGCGTGCTGGGCATGGGTATCGCCATTGTGCTGGGGATTCCGGCAGGCATGCTGGCAGCCTACTGGCGCAACCGCTGGCCGGATTCGCTCTTCATGCTGCTGGCCATGGCGGGTATCTGCATCCCCGCTTTTGTGATTGCGCCGCTCTTCGGGCTCAGCCTGGGCATGCATGTGCCGGGGCTCAGTGTGGCCGGTTGGGATGACCCGCTCTGCGCCGTGCTGCCGGCGCTCACCCTGGGGCTCATCAATGCCGCATACATAGCCCGCCTGACGCGCGGCGGCATGGTCGAGGTACTCGCGGCAGATTTTATCCGCACGGCTCGCGCCAAAGGCGTGCGGGCCGGGCGGCTCCTGTTTGTGCATGCGCTGCGCAGCGGGCTGCTGCCGGCGGTGTCGTATCTGGGGCCGGCTTTTGCGGCGCTCATCACCGGTTCCTTTGTGGTGGAAACCTGTTTCCAGGTGCCGGGCATGGGGCTGCATTTCGTGAATGCCACCACCGACCGCGACTACTTCCTCATCCAGGGCCTGGTGTTCTGCTATGGCGTGCTCATCGTGATGGCCAACCTCGTGGTGGACCTCGTGCTGGTCGCTCTCAACCCCCGGCTCCGCTCGCAGGGTGCCGCCTGATATTCCGCCATGAAGAAGAACTACGAACAAGGAAACTCCCTCTGGAAAGACGCCCGCCGCCGTCTGTGTCGCAATCGCGCCGCCATGGCCTCGCTTGTCTTCCTGCTGCTCATGGCACTGGCCTGTTTCGTGCTGCCGCTTTTCCCCTGCATTGCCAACCCGAACGCCACCAACCTGGTCAACATTGCTGCCGATTGCAGCTGGGCGCATCCCTTCGGCACCGACCAGCTGGGGCGTGACCTGCTTGCCCGCGTGCTCTATGGTGGCCGCATCTCGTTGCTGGTGGGTCTGGTTGCCACGGCGGTATCCTTCGTCATCGGCCTCAGCTACGGGCTTATCTCCGGCTACGTGGGCGGGCGCACAGATGCGCTCATGATGCGCACGGTGGATGTGCTTTTCGCATTGCCTTTCATCGTGCTGGTCATTGTTTTCTCACTGAGCATCGAGGAACCCAGCCGCGAGCTCACCAACTGGGTGGTGGAGCACACCGGCTGGAACCGCGAAAGCGTTGCCCCCATCCTCGGGCTGGTGCCGCTGTTCATCGCCATCGGAGCGCTCGGCTGGCTCACCCTCGCGCGTATCGTCCGCACGCAGACACTGGAGATTAAGTCACAGGAATATGTGCTTGCCGCCCGCTCCCTGGGGCTTGGTCATCTCCGCATCCTCTTCTGCCACATCGCGCCCAATCTGCTTGGTACCGTGGTGGTCTACACCACCCTCGCTGTGCCCGGCATCATGCTCACTGAAAGTACGCTCTCCTTCATCGGCCTGGGGGTGCGCGCTCCCAACTCTTCGTGGGGCACCCTCATCAAGGAAGGGGCCGACCGCATGGAAGCCACGCCTGAGCTCCTCTTCTTCCCGGCGCTCTTCTTCTGCCTCACGCTCCTGGCCCTCAACTTCCTTGGCGACGGCCTCCGCGACGCTCTCGACCCCAAATCCGCAAAGGATTAAAGGAGCACCGCGGGCAGGCCTGCTTTTTATTAATGAGGCAATTAAAGATTGTTGCGTTATCCGTATTGGTGGTGACGGACAAATTGATGTTTGTCGTTGTCGGGGCACGGGACTTCAGTCCCGAAATAACGGTGCTTCCAATCGGGACTGAAGTCCCGTGCTCCGACAGAGTTCCCTTAAGAAATACGCGTAACTTCGATCTGGCGGACCATGCACTGGTTCACCTCGCCGTTGGCATTGGTGCAGCGCGGGGTGTAGCAAAGGGAGAAGCGGTGGGTGCCGGCGGAGAGCTTGAGTTTCAGCGCGGCGGAGCGTGAGTAATCCTCCCACTGCCCGGCCTCCGTGTTATGCGGGAGCAGGAAGATACCGGCGGATTCGCCATCCACCATCAGTTCACGCAGGGCGCAGGTATCGCTGTCGCGCAGAGAGGCAGTAGCGTTGCTGTAGAACACGCGGATGCTGTATGCCCCCTCAGGCAGCACGCATTCCTCATAATCCAGGCGGGCTGTGCAGGGGCGGGTATCCAGCCAGGCCTGGCCGTTCTCCACCTCATATTCGGCATCTGCTCCCACTCTGGCGGGGGCCAGCAGGCTGCGGCACCCGGGGGCGGGGCACTCAAAGGGGCTGCTGAAGCAGGATGTGGTGCTGCCATTCACCGCCTGCACGGTGTATTCATTGTAATGCGCCTTGCCGGGCGGCAGGGTGCAGTGGCAATCCAGCGTGGCGGCAAAGGCCACCCCGTTGCGGAACACATTGTAACTGGCCGCTCCGGGCACCGGGTGCCAGCGCAGCTCCCGGGCGGTGGGGGAATCCCAGCGGGGCTCGGGCAAATCCTCCGTGGCGCGCAGCGGCTGCGGGGTGGCAGATAATTCCTCGGCGGGCATGAGCTCCAGCTCCAGCTGGATATGCCCCTCGGCATCGAGCGGGATGATGGGGGAATCCGGCTTGCCGTTCACCATGGAGGACCAGACCTCGGTGCCGTAGCCGTTGATGTGGATATCCAGCACCATGTTGCGGATGCGCAGGCCGGTGAGCCAGTGGCTGCCGCGGTATTCGCGGGGCACACAGGGCTGAACCACCAGGTTATCCCCCTCATACTTGATGCCGAACAAACCATAGTAGCACATGCCGAGCATACCGGCCACGCTCCAGAGCTGGCGGTCGCCGTTCTGGATGGTATCGCGGGCCTCGCCGCTCTCTGCATGGAAATTCTCCTTATTGGTGCCGAATGCCATGGCCGCCCGCAGCAGGGAGGACATGGAGAAACAGGCCGCCGCCGTATCCTGCACATCGGCCTGGGCCAGCAGCACGTAGGCCTCCACAAAAGGCCACACGCTGCGGTTATGGTAGGCCGCTTCCCGGCTCACCTTGTAGGGGGTGAACACCGGGGTGCCGAAGGGGGAGCGCGGCAGGTGCTGCATCACCTGTGCGGATTGCTCACCCGCCAGCCCGCAGAGCACCGCCAGCGAGGTAGCCAGCGAATCCACGCGGTCATCCAGGTAGCCCTCCGCCGTGCGCATCATCCCGTAGTGCGCGGCTCCCGCATTCCAGAAACAATCATCTATCGCACCGGCCAGCCGCGTGGCAGCGGCGGCAGCTTCCTCCGCCTCCTTCTCGCGCCCCAGCTCCAGCAGCATGCGGCCCAGCAGCTGGCGGCAGAGATAATGCAGCACATTCGTGCCGAACGCATAGGAGGCTGCAATATCCGCCGGGGTCATCCAGTCCGGGTAGCTCTGCTCCCGCCAGTCGATGAAGGAGGTCTCACCCGGGCGCAGCAGCTTCTCTGCCGAAAGCACCACGGCATCCTGCTCCAGCGTGGCCACGAGCACCTGCACGCACCACTCCAGCCAGCTGCGGTCACCCTGCACCTGGTAGAGCGACCAGGCACCCAGCGCCCAGGCCACGCGGTCGGTCGAGACCGGCCAGCCACCGCCGGTGCCGGTATCCTGCACCACCACACCACCGCGCACGCGCGATTCCAGACTGGCGCGCGTGGCCTGCGGGGCAGCCAGCGCCGTGCCCAGCGCAGCGGCAAAGGCGATATCACGCGTCCACACCGTAGACCAGGCAGCCCCGGCCAGCAAAAGTCCGTCCTGTGAGATATTGGCCTGCAGCTCCTGCACGGCCAGCGCATACATGGCCTGCAGCACCGGCACCGAGCTGTGCACGCGGGCGCAGCCCTCCGGCAGCGTGGTGGGGATGCTCACCTCGCGGCTTTCGCCACCGCGGGTGATGCGCAGACACGCGGGCGATACCAGCTCCGCCACCAGACCGGGTTGCTCCATGCGGCGGCCGGTCAGGCGGTAGGCCCCGTTGTCAAACAGAAGCTGTTCCTCGGCAGAAGCCATACGGGCGCATCAGAGAATGGCACCGGGCACGTAGCCCACACCCTCCGGGAAACGGGTGGCGAGCTCCTGCACCATGGCAGCAAAGGCATCCACCTGCTGGGCGGCCATACCGGTATCACCGGCGTTGGCGTCGTAAATCTCCTGAATCTCCTCGCGGGTCAGCTTCAGGCGGCCATCGGCCCCCAGGCGGTCCAGCAGGTCATTGGTGGAGATGAGGCCGTTGCGCAGGTCGTTGGAAACCGCCACGGCGTGCTCCTTGATGACCTCGTGCGCCGTCTCGCGGCCCACGCCGCGCTTCACCGCCGCCATCATGATGGTGGTGGTCATCAGGAAGGGCAGGTAGCGGTTCAGCTCCGTGCGCACCACGGGCTCGTACATACCCATCTGATCCAGCACGGTGATGAAGGTCTCGAACAGGCCATCCGCCGCCAGGAAGGCATCCGGCAGCACGCAGCGACGCACCACGGAGCAGGACACATCGCCCTCGTTCCACTGGTCGCCGATGATACCGCCAATCATGGTGAGGTGGCCCTTCAGGATGGCGTGGAAACCGTTCACACGCTCGCAGGAACGCGGGTTCATCTTGTGCGGCATGGCGCTGGAGCCGGTCTGCCCCTTGGCAAAGCCCTCGGTGCAGAGCTCGTGGCCCACCATGAGGCGCCAGGTCTTGCAGAAGCTGCTCGGGCCGCTGGCCAGACCCACCAGGCCGGAAATAATCTCGAAATCCAGAGAACGCGGGTACACCTGCCCCACATTCATCCACTTGGAGGCAATGCCCAGGTGGGCGCAGATGCGCTCCTCGAGCTCGCGCACGGTATCCGGGTTCTTGCCGAAGAGGGAAAGCTGGTCCAGCTGGGTACCCACGGCGCCTTTCAGACCGCGCACGCGGTAGCGCTCCATCATGCTCACCCAGGCCCAGGCCCAGTGCACAATCTCCTCGCCGAACATCGCCACGCGCTTGCCCATGGTCGTGGCCTGGGCGGCCACATTGTGCGTGCGGGCGGCAAAGACCATATCGCGCCAGCCGTTGGCGCACCTGGACATGCGGTCCAGCACCGCCACCGCCTTGTCGCGGATGATGTGCATGGAGCGCCAGATCTGCAGCTGCTCCACATTCTCCGTCAGGTCGCGGCTGGTCATACCCTTGTGGATGTGCTCGTGGCCGGCCAGGTCGCAGAATTCCTCGATGCGGGCCTTCACATCGTGGCGGGTCACACGCTCGCGGGCGTTGATGCTCTCCACATCCACCTGCCCCTTCACGCGCTCATAGGCATCAATAGCCTCCTGCGGAATATCCAGCCCCAGGTCCTTCTGGGCCTTCATCACCGCAATCCAGAACTCACGCTCCAGCACAATGCGACCCTCTGCGGACCAGATGGCTTTCATGGAATCAGAGGCGTAACGGCCTGCCAGTACATTCGGTATAGCGCTCATAATTTGTCGTTTTCGGTACAGGTGAGCGGGCAGCATAGCAGATTACAAGCCGTTTTTCAAGCTTTATATTGTAAGGTCCGAACACAGTGAGGATATCGTCTTGCCGCAGGCAAGATATCGTCGGCACGCAGTGCCGATATCGTCCTGACCGCAGGTCAGGATATCGTTCATCCCAATGCGGTTACTCCCCGAGTAAAAATCCCCCCAGTGAACGCTTTATTCCATTCTCTTGCTCCACCGGAATCGTGTAGGGGGCTTTCGCCCCCTCACACACCACCGTACGTGCCATTTATGGCATACGGCGGTTTCTCGGCGTGTGATTGGTCCCGGAACTAACGTTCCTGCCGCAACTCTTTTATCTCTCCTCGCCGGATACCCTGTC
>JAFSFD010000016.1 GCA_017435365.1 Akkermansia sp.
CTCATTTGATTACTACTCTTGGTGTTCCATGGCATAAAGTCATTATGCCACATGTCTCTCCAAAAGTGTAACCTATGTCCTGGAACTTGTGTTACCTATGAGGTGGTACTTTTTTGTTACCCCTGTCCTGGGCGCGCGCCCGTGATGAACGCCTCTTTGAACCTCCTCCTCATTTCTTATCTTCTACCGGACGGAGACGAGGGGAGGGCACGCTTTACTCGCTGCGATTCATATCAGCGGGGAACTCAAGTGGTCGTCTGTTACCGTGTAGACTGCCCGCAGGAGGCCTTTGTATACGATGCCGCGAAAGGCTCCCTTGCGGCGATGATGCATTTCAGCTTTGCTATAGCTGCTGTGTCACTGAGTGCTGTGTGAGTGCTTCTTGACTGGATGCAGCGGAAGAAACGCCGTTGAGGAAGAGTTGTTATCAGCTGAGCAGGAGCCAGAGGAAGCGCAGCACGACCAGGAGCAGGATGAAGTTCAGCAGCTTGTTGAACCAGTAGCGGCGCTTCAGGGTGGTGAGTTTCTTCTTGAGCTCCGGGGCAGCGGCCAGGAGGAGGTGGATGATTTTGTTCCGGGTGGCGCGGGGGACGCGCAGCTTGCGGGAGAGAAGGTAGGCATAGGCCAGCGGCGTATTGCCGTTGGCATCCGCTTCGGTGGGGCTGGCCCCGGCCTTGAGGAGGAGGGAGAGCATCTCCGGCTGCCCGGAAGCAGCAGCAACATGGAGCAGGGTGGTATTGTTGTGCCTGACCCGCACATCCGCCCCGGCCTGGACAAGTAGTTCCACGCACCCGAAAGGGGCTTTCTTCTCGAAGAATCTGATGGCAGCAGAGAGCAGGGGCGTGTGGCCGTTGAGGGAAACAGCGTTCACATCCGGACCGTGCTTCAGCACTTCTTCCATCTTTTTTTCCTGCTCAGGCCAGGGAGAAAGGGAATTGGCGGCGTGGTGCAGCAGGTTGGTGCCTTCATCGGTCACGGTGCTTACATCGGCCCCCAGCTGAATCAGTTCGCGCAGGTTCTCCGCGGTGCCGTAGTAGATGGTGGCCAGCGCCAGCGGGGTGAAGCCGGCTCCCTCGCGTGAGTTGATGTCAGCCCCGGCGGCGAGCAGCTGGCGGATGATTTCCATGTGGCCGTGGAAGGCGGCGCCGTGGATGGGCTGGTAGCCTTCCTTGTCGCGGCTGTTGGCATCTGCTCCGGCTGCCAGCAGGGCGCGGACTACCTCGGCGTTGCCGCTCTGGGCGGCATAGTGCAGCGGGGTGTCGCCCGGTTCGTTGCACAGGTGCACATCCGCCCCGGCGGCCAGCAGAAGCTGCACGCATTCCAGCTGGGTTTTGTCGGAAAGTTTTTTCAGGTCATTGTTATAGGCCACCACGTGCAGCGGGGTGGTCTGGTGAGCATCGGCCGCGTTCACATCTGCTCCCGCGGCCAGCAGCCGTTTCAGACATTCGATTTTGCCGAAGCGGGCAGCCATGTAGAGCGCGGTGACCTGGTTGAGCTCCACCGCCTCGTCCGGGTTCGTCATCCGGGTATTCACATCTGCCCCCGCGGCCAGCAGCGCGTCAATCAGTTCCGGCTTGTTGCACGCCACAGCTGCATGCAAATCTGCATTCGGGGGTGTTTTCTTACTGCTCATGGGTGAATTGTATAAAAAAGGAGAAGGTCTGTCAATTATGGAAAAAAAAGCTATTTCCGGTCAAAGAGGCGGTTGAAGAGGCAGAGCAGGAGCGGCAGCGGGAAGGTTATCAGGGCCAGGACTATAACAGAGGGGTCGAAGAATGGCCCATGAAGCTCGCCCGCCAGGGCTCTCAGAAAGATGATGGGGATGAACCAGAAACTGATCATCAGCACGACCAGCAGCTCCTTCCCGATTCGGGGGAGATTGGGATTGCGGAACACGGCGAAGGCTATAAGGGCCTGAATCATGCCAATGACCAGAACCCCGACCGCCATCGCAATCCAGGTTTCGTACTCCGCCAGATGATGTCTACGGGGTGTCAGCAGGGAAAACGGCAGGAACAGAGCGGTGTATGTGGCGGCTGCTGCCAGTGAGCTGGTGAGAAGCTGGCCAAAATCGGCGTTACCTGCTTTGATCTTGTTGACACGCGGTGCCCGGAACGCTGTTTGCGGCAAGCCCGGCAGCTCGCGGATGGGGTGCCATTCATCTGCATCGATGGCGGAGAAGAGGTATGCCTCCGTCACTTCGCCCTGCCTGACCAGCTCTGCTATGATATCCAGCGCCAGAGGCCCCATGGGGGCACAACCCGGCAGCTTCAGCATGTATTCTTGCGGTGTTGACTTAGAGCTTGCATTCATGGCTGCATGCAGTTGAGGATAACGGAAATGATGGTTTCCATCTCATCCGGACGGGATTCGGCAATGAGGATGACCAGCGCCACGAGGGTGGCATCGGCCAGTCGTTTGTTGCCGTTGAGAAAAAGCGCGTTGTTACGGTCGAGGAAATACAGGAACACGGCGGCGGCAATGCGTTTGTTGCCGTCGAAGAAAGCGTGGTTCTTGACAGTGAAGTAGAGCAGACGGGCAGCTTTTTCCTCCATGGTGGGGTAGATATCTGCCCCACCGAAGCTCTGGTAGATATTGCCCAAGGCCCCGCGGAATGAATCGTCTTTTTCCCGGCCGAAGAGATCGGATTCAGCGCCAAAGCTCATGCTGTCGATGAGTTTGCGGCATTCATCGTACTCCAGCACATAGCACTGGGTGGAGCCTGCCGGGCGGGTAAGACACTGGTGGTCGTAGTCATCCAGCAGGTTCAATCCCGTGCTGTAGTGCTCGATGACATCCAGCACCTGCCGCGCATCCAGCCGGTTTTCCACCCGGCGCATCAGCTGAACCACCTGTCCCAGCTGCTGCAGCCGCTTTTCATGCACCACGTAGCCCCGAACCAGGTACTCGCGAAGGCGCTGTGTAGCCCAGATGCGGAATTGTGTGCCACGCCGTGTATTGACGCGGTACCCCACGGAAAGAATCATGTCCAGGTTGTAGAAATTGACCGGACGCCGCACGTTTCGCGAGCCTTCTTTTCGAACTATTAAAATTTCTTTAATAGTTCCCTCTTCTTGAAGCTCAGCTTCTTGAAGGATATTTTTGATATGCACGTTGATGTTGGCTACCGTTGTCTGGAACAACTCGGCCATCATCTGCTGGGTCATCCACAGAGTGTCCTCCTGCAGTCGGACATCGAGCTGCACCTGCCCATCGGGGGAGGTGTAGAGCAGAATCTCGCTATTGGGAATTGTAGGGGGTGTTTGATTCATAGAGATGGGTAAGACAGTTGGAGAACTACGTAGTCAGAGCCCCGTCGGACTTCAAATTAATCACTAATCATTAATCATTCCACCAGGGTGACGGTGCGGGTGTTCTCGCCGCTGTGGCGGAGCACGAGCCAGCGGGTATCGGCGGGCATGAGCGCGCCCTCGAAACGGTCGGCCCATTCCACCAGCAGGATGCGGCCGCTGGTCAGGTATTCATCCCAGCCGATGCCGATGGCCTCCTGCGGGCTCTTCATGCGGTAGAAATCGAAGTGCGCCACGGGCAGGGCGCCGTCATCATGCTCATGCACCAGGGAGAAAGTGGGGCTGGCGGCAGGGTTGCCGGCGCCCAGCCCTTCCAATATACCCTGCACCAGGTGGGTCTTGCCCGCCCCCAGGTCACCCACCAGGCCGAAAACCTGCCCGGCTTCCAGTTCGGCTGCCATGCGGCGCCCAAGCGCTACCATCCCGGCCTCCGATGTGACCTCAATTGGAGAATTTTTAAAAATTTTCTGCAAATTTTTCATTTTAGTGTGAAATTTTTCTTTACAAATGCGCTTGCGTGCCTATAATGTGCCAGCCCGCATGAGTGGGTGCAACATCAAAATTCTGAAAATTATGGCATACGCAGTTTTCACTTCCGGCAGCAAGCAGTACCGTGTGACGGTCGGTGATATCCTCACCGTGGACCGCCTCGCTGGTCTGGAGAAGGATGGCGAGACCACGTTCGACCAGGTGCTCCTGGTGGAGAACGAGGGTGAGACGAAGGTGGGTGCTCCCACGGTGGCAGGTGCAACGGTGACGGCCAAGGTGCTGGATCCGGAGGCTCGTGGCGCCAAGGGTATCGCTTTCAAGTTCAAGCGCCGCAAGGGTTTCCACAAGAAGAAGGGTTTCCGCGCCGCTCTTACCAAGGTGCAGATTACCGCTATCAACGCCTGATTATTAACCCCTATCCCATAGATAACTAACTAGTCATGGCACATAAGAAAGGTCAAGGTTCCGTCCGTAACGGTCGCGATTCCCGCAGCAAGCGTCTCGGCGTGAAGAAGTTTGGTGGTCAGACCGTGATCGCCGGCAACATCATCGTCCGTCAGCGTGGCACCAAGTTCCATCCCGGCAAGGGCGTGGGCATGGGCCGCGATTACACGATTTTCTCCCTGGTTGATGGCCGCGTGTTCTTCGATCGCGAAGGCCGCCGCGTCAACGTTGCTCCCGAGGCCTGATTTCCAGGTATCTGAAGCAGATAAAAACCCCGCCACCTGCACGGTGGTGGGGTTTTTACATTGAGGGGTGGGAAGAGGCGGGCGGTTCAGGTATGAGGTGAAGCGCGGGCTCAGAATTTCCAGTCGATACCGGCGGAGATGATATGCTGGCCGAAGGTGTCGTCGTGGTGGGTATTGGTGTAGGTGCGTCCGAATTCGTAACCGATGTGGGCATAAATCCGCTCGCTGCATTGGACTTTGAGGCCACCGCCGGCGGAGAAGGTGAATCCGTTGCAGGTGGCGGACTCCCGGTGCAGGTGGGATTTTTCCTTGTAATGCCCCACGGCCCAGCCGGCTTTGCCGCCCAGGAAGAGGAAGGTCTCTTCACCCAGGCCGATATTGAGCGTGTATCCGGCGGTGATGGGGAGGAGGAAGAGGTCCTGGTGAGCGCGGGCATCGTGCCGGCGGCGGTGACCGTCGCCCCACTGGGGGGCGGCATTGATTCCGAATTCGTGGCGGATGGCAGAGTCTTCGTTGCTATACAGTTCCAGACCGCTGCGGAAGCCCCAGGTATCGGGCGTGTGTTTGGCGCCGACGGCGTAGAGGCCCTGCAGCCGCCAGTTGGGCTGCCAGTCTGCCGGGGTGAGTCCGCCGGCGGGAGGGGTGGGCAGGTAGTAAGGGGCGGCACTGGCGGCGGTGCAGAGGGCGAGCAGGTAGAGGGGTATTTTCTTCATGGCCCTTCCTGTTTAGCACAGGTGGGGCGGGGGTGCAAGTTGTTAGCGCTAACTGTTGGCGTTGCGGCGGGTGCCGCTACACGCCCTTTTTGTCGTCCCAGAGGGTGAGGTGGAGGCGGTCGCCCAGGCGCACACGGTGGCGCAGGCACATATCCACCACGGCGGGGCGGGCGTTTTCGAGCGCGGCGCGGGTGGTAGCGCAAGGCATGAGGATGATGCGCTGCGGCGGGAGGTTCAGCGCTTCGATGGCAGGCCAGTCCTCCTCGCCCTGCACCACAAATTTGAACCAGGCCTGCGGCAGGGTGGCAAAGTGCGCCAGCACCTCCGGCTTGAGAGCTTTATCGCGCGGGTTGCCGGAGTGGATGAGCTTGGGGGAAATATTCCACTGATTGATGCGCTGCTCCAGCTCCGGGGTGGGGCAGAGGGTTCCGTTTGTCTCGACTTCAACATGCATGCCGACGGGCAGGAGGGCGAGCAGGCGGGTGAGGGCGGCCTGCTGGAGCAGGGGCTCACCGCCGGTTATGACAAGTGAATGGCAGTTGAAATCCTGAATCAGGGAGGCCACATCTCCCGTGGAACAAAGGATGCCGTTTCCCCACGAGTGCTTGGTATCGCACCACTTACAGGCCAGGTTGCAGCCTGCGAGTCGCAGAAAGACCGCCGGGGTGCCGCAGCGGGTTCCCTCCCCTTGCAGGGAGTAAAATATCTCAGGGGCTGAATTCAGGCGTGCAATGTTTAACATGGTGTGATAGAATATGCAGTGATATGGATGTACATACCAGAATTGGCGATGATGGTCAACCGGAATCTGCGCAGCAGGTGTTCCGTGTGCTTTTTGTGTGCCTGGGCAATATCTGCCGCTCGGTGGCCGCAGAGCATACGTTCAACGCGGCGGTGCTGGCTGCCGGGCTTTCCGACCATGTGGAGTCGGATTCCTGCGGCACGGCGGCCTACCATCTGGGTGAGAAGCCGGATTCCCGCATGCTGGATGCCCTGGCCCGCGCCGGCTTTGTTTACAATGGCCACCGGGGGCGCCAGTTCAGCCGCAAGGATTTCGCAGCGTTTGACCTCATTGTGCCCCAGGATGATGCCAACTATGAAGATGTGATAGCCCTGGCGAGCACCCCGGAAGAGATGGCCAAGGTGGTGCCCATGAGCGCCTGGTTTCCGGATGATTGCCCGCTGCATGAGGTCCCGGATCCCTACTACGGCGGCATGAAGGGCTTTGATGAAGTGGTGGAGCTCCTGGCGGCCGCCACCGCGCAGATGGCAAGCGATATTGCCCGCGCTGAATCTTAAGCGTTTTCCTGATATGAAAAAATTAGCAGTGAGTGTTCTGTGTGCAGCCATGCTGAGCGGGTGCCTGCACCCCACGGGCTCGGTGAGCGAAGATGCGGTGCTGGAGATGCTGGATTCTCCGAAACTGGCGGTGACCCCTTACCAGCCGGCCTGGCTGAATGAGGGTGGTGAGGAAATCTGGCCGCTGAGTGAGGCGGACCGCCTCACGCTCTGCGGTATACTGAAAGCCGGCGAGGAACGCGACGTGCCGGAACTGGCCTACCAGACGGATGATGAGCATAATCCGCTGGTGCAGAATCGTTTTTATATCTATGCGATGAATGGGCAGTGCCTGGCGGCCACCGTGCTGGATAAGCGCGTGGTGATGCACGATGTGGTGCTGACGGAGGAGCAGGAGAAGGAGTTGTACCAACTTCTGAAACCGTACCTGAAAAACGTGTTCAAGGGACTGAGGTGAGAACGCAGCTGCTCTGCCTGGCCGGCGCGTTGCTGCTGGCTTCCTGTGCCCAGCCTGAGCCACCATTGGCCGGGCTGGAGCCCACGCCGAACAGCGGCTTTGTGGGGCGCCGCAAGCAACTGCCGCTCCCCGCGGAAAAGGCAGATGTGGCGGTGATTTTCGTGGGCGGCTTCACGGAGCAGGTGCTGCTGCATTTCCGGGAGGTGTATGAGCAGATGCCGCCGCTTCCCTGCAAGGGGCGGCAGCTGCGCGCGTATTACGCCTGGGATAGCGGTACGGGGAATCTTTTGTTTCATAGCACCTGGAAGCTGCAGCGGGACCTGCGCGCGTTCCTGCGCCTGAATCCGGCGGCGGATGTGGTGCTGCTGGGGCACAGTTATGGTGGTTCGGCTATCATGGATGCCCTGCGGCAGCTGGATGATGTGCCGCACACCGGCAAGGTGCTGGTGGTGACTCTGGACCCGGTGAGCCGCCGCGAGCGTTCCAAGCCGCGGGAGCGCGCACCGATGGTGGATTTCTGGGTGAATGCCTATTGCAGCCCATACCGCAATGTGCGGGATGTGGCAGCCTGGGTGGGTGGCCCCTGGGCTCACTGCCCGCAGGCAGATGAGAATATGGCCTATTCCGGCAGGCAGCGGGATGCGGAAGGGAAGCGCTTTGCCCATGTGCACCCGGAGCCGATGCTGATGGAGCCGCCGCCCGGCGGGGGAAAATCGCCCCACGAGGTGCTGCGTGAGGCATGTGTGCGTTTCAATATCGGGAAGAAATGATGCAGGAACCCTGGAAAGAGCTGGAGGCAGGCTGCGCCGGGCTGCGGGAGCTCGAGCCGCAGATTCGCGGGGAGGTGTGTCCGGGTGCCCACGTGCTGGGTGTGCTGGAGCTGGGGGAGGGCTCCGTGGTGCTCCCCGGCACGGTGATTGAGGGGCACGTGCGCATTGGCCGGGCCTGCCGCATCGGCCCGAACGCCTATCTGCGTGGCGAAACCCGCATTGGCGATAACTGCGTCATCGGCAATGCGGTGGAGGTGAAAAGCAGCCTGCTGGGAAACCAGGTCTTTGTCTCTCACCTCTCCTACATCGGCGATTCCATCATCCGCGATGATGTGAATGTGGGCGGCGGTTGCATTTTCAGCAACTTCCGGCATGATGCCGGGGAAATCCGCATGCCCTGGCAGGGTGAATTGCACCCCACCGGCCGAAATAAATTGGGCTGCGTGGTGGGCGAACACTGCAGGATTGGCTGCAAATGCGTGATTCTGCCCGGGCGCGTCCTGCCGCCCGGCACCTGGACTGAGCCCGGCTCTGTGGTGCGCTGAGCGTGGCCTGGCCGGCGCGCCGGCTTCTCATGCATTGCCACCCCCGTGTGTGTAGCGCGTCCATCTTTCATTGCCGGAGCAATGATGGCTCCGGGGCATATCGGCCCGCATTATTGCTCCGGCAATTAAAGAATATTGCTTGGACTCAACGACAAATTGGAATATGCAGAAGTACGAGGTACGAAGTGGGAAGTGCGAAGTATAAAGTCAGGCAGGCTGGCGCCTGCAGGTGTTTTCTATTGATAACAAATGGCGAGCCGCAAGGCTCGCGGAACTTTCACTTCGTACCTCCCACCTCGTACTTCGTACTTTTGTCGGAACGACAAACATCAATTTGTCCGTCACCACCAATACGGATAACACATCAATCTTTAATTGCCTCATCATTAATCGGGGGATGTGAGCTTGCGCTCCAGCATAAGGCGGAAGCCGATGGTGGGGCGCTGCGCATCCACCGGGTGGGGGGTGCGGCGGTGGGAGCTGAGCTGGCCGGGGCGGAAGGAGGTGTAATCCCCACCGCGGGTGACTCCATATTGCCGGAAGTGGAAGTTCTCTGGCCCGCCGTATTCGCCGCTGACCCATTCCTGCACGTTGCCGGCCAGGTCGTGCAGCCCCAGCGCATTCGGTGTGAAGGAACCCACGGGGGCGGTGTGGGCAAAGTCATCGTGGTAGTTCGGGATGACGTGGTCAACCCGGATACCGGGCACGGCGCTGCTGTCGGCAAAGTTGCCGGCGTTGCGGCTGGGGGGCCACTTGCGGCCCCAGGGGTATTCTGCCCCGGCGGTGGCCCGCACGCGCTGGCGCTCGTAGGGGCTCTGGCCGTTGCTGTCCTTGCAGCCGACCATGTTGCTCCATTCCTCATCGGTGGGCAGGCGGTAGGTATCTGTTTCCTCAATGAGCCCGCCGTGGCGTTCCTGCCGGGTGAGCCACCAGGCGAAGGCCTCGGCCTCCGTCCGGGAGACGTTGATTACGGGGTGGTGTTCGTTCTGCTCGAAACCGCCGCCTGCCGGTGCGGCGGCGCCTGTTTCCTGACAGTAGCGCGAATAGTCTGCCACGCGTACCTCGGTGGCACAGGCCATGAGGTTTGACTGGATGGGTAATAATTTGAGGCCCAGGCTGTTAATCCATTCGCTGCCGAAGTTGACGGAGTGGTTGGGCTGCAGGCGCAGGTTGAGGACCAGGTCTTTGGGCGAGAGCCCGCTGCGCCGAACGGTCGAATAGCCCGGAAGGCGGATTTCCAGGTAGTACGGGGCAAGTGGCAGGCTGACGGATTGCATGGGGGTGATGCCCAGCGGCATGCCGTTGAGCGTGACACTGGCCCCGGCTGGGTTGGTGTAGATGCTGACCGGGGTTTTCTGAACCAGTATGGTGCAGAGCCGGTAACCACACAGATCCGGGCCGGCGGCGGTCCCGGGGTCCGGCCGGGCGATGAGCGAGTGGTCGCGCCCGATAGTGCCGGCTTTTTCGCATTGGCGGGTGAGCCAGAGGGTAAAGGCGCTGATGGCTTCCTGCGAGGTGAGGAGCAGCCCCCCGGCTTCTCTGCTGGTGAACTTGGATGCCTGTGCGGGCTCTGCCTGCAGGAACTCGCGGAATTGCGCCGCCGTGACCGCCGTGGTGGCTTCGTGTACCCCGCCGGCCGGCCGGTAATGGGTACCCTGAGCATCAACCCAGGGTTCGCCGGTGCGGGGGGGGCGGTAGGGTTGGAGTTCTCCGCCCAGCGAGAGCAGCCCGCCGGGCGGGATGATTCCGCTCACATGGGAATCTGCATACCCCTCTTTGCGCAGGATAAAGGCAACGCGCTTGCCGGTAGCTGCGGTGAATGGCCCATAGGGCGTTTCATCCAGGTAGATGCCATCTTCGGTATACACGGAAGCACCAGCCGGTACACTGCCGACAAAGTATTGCCCGTGCTGCGGCAGGGGGGGCGGCGGTGGCTCCGGGCTGGGGGCGCTGGGCTGCTGCGGCTGCTGAGGCTGCTGCTGAGGCGGCAGAGTCTCTTTTCCCAGCAGGGTATCTTTTGCTTTGCTGATGCGTTCCGGCATGTCGGCCGGCATAAGCATGAGGGCTACTGCGGTCAGTATGCTCAGGGCGATGGCTGCTCCGCCGGCCCAGATACCCAGTTTCCGGAGTGAAAGTCGGCGTTTCCGCCGCAGCAGGGGGGCATCCCTGAGGCTTTCGAGTTTTTCGGCCAGTTGCTTGGCGCTGATGATGGTGTCGCGGTGTACTTGCGGGTCAGCCGCGGCGCAGATGATTTTGTTGAACTCTATCCAGCGGCGGTGGGTGGCTCCCTCCGGCAATTCTGCGGGCAGGGCGGGGAAGTTCAGCCGGTCCATGCCGGTGGACATTTCGTAGAGCACTTTGGCCAGGGCGTACACATCGGCCCGCGGGGTGCCCGGGCCTTCCGGGGGAATGTATCCCTCTGTGCCTACAAAGCTGCGCTGGTTGCTGTGGGCCACCAGCCCGGCATCTGCCAGTTTGACCCTGCCGTTGATGAAGATGACATTGGTGGGTTTGACGTCCCGGTGGGTCAGTTCCTGCGCATGTAAGCCTGCCAGGGCGCGGGAAAGCTGGCACCCTACTTCCAGCACGTAGTCCAGCGGCATGGGGCGGTTGCCGTATTGCTGCATATCACTATGCAGAGTGCGCGGTATGTATGAATCCGGGTCGGTGTGGGAGCCGGTGTAGGCATCATCTGCCAGTTCCATCACATAAAAATAGTAGCGGGAGGGGCCGCTGTTCTGCCCCACGTGCAGTATATGCACCAGCCCGGGTATGCCGCGGGCTATGGGCTCATAGGTCAGTACGCCATCGAACTCGCGGATGAATATCTGCTCATCCGCAAAATCCTCACGCCACACGACCTTGACGGCTCGGTAGGCCCCGATGACGGAGCGTGCCAGCCACACCTCCCCATAGGCCCCGGTACCGATTTTTCGCAGAATTTCGTGATCCGGCACAACGGGTTGCGTGCCTTCCGGCCGTTGCGATGCGCGGCGCGGCATTCCGCGCTGGCTGCGGGTCGCGGGGGTCACTGCTGTGCTGTCGGGCTCCATCTCTGCTCCATTATACCATGCCGCGCGCCCCGGCGCAAGCGGCTTTCCGGATGATTTTTTTGCCTGCCTGAAAACTTTTTTTCATTTTTTTGCGGAATTAGCTTGCAAAGTGTCTGAAGATGTGCTAAACTTCGCCCGCATCAATCAAATGCGCACGTGGCGGAATTGGTAGACGCGCTAGTTTCAGGTTCTAGTGAGTAACATCGTGATGGTTCGAGTCCATTCGTGCGTATAACTGAAAATGAGGGAGTTACGATAAAAAGTAACTCCCTCTTCTCTTTGGAAGCATTCTCAAAAACCGCCCAAAAACGGCTGAAAACGCACACCAGCAACTCGGATTTTACTCGGACGCTATACGCCTTATTATCAACAGGAAAGGTGAAAAGGGGATTTTCTAGTGATAAGCCGTTTTCTCGGATAATTCACAGGGGTATCTCTCCACCACCTGCACCAAAGGCTTACTCACCCTGTTTCTGACCGAGGTCGGGTAAGATTGACTGCCACTTTGTAACCGTTCCACTTTTCCGAGTTGTTTTTACTCGGATGCTCATCGTCACAGGGGGGCAGTTATCTGTAAGGGTGCTTCGTGAAAACGACCTTTCCTTATACAAAAGTCAGCGGTGTTGCTTCATAAAAGCAGGCAGGCAACTGTACTTCATCTGTTCTTGTATCTTCGTCCTGCTCCTCAATCGTCATCTGCTTGGCGGCTTCATCAAATACGGCATCTACGAGCTGCAGGAATTGAGACGAGCGTGAAGCGTTGCGGTCAATCTTACCATCTTTCAACAACTTGGATAATTCAACGAGTATCATACAAGTATTTACCTGATTAGCAGGAGGGAGAAACAAAAAGAGCCGCTACCCTTTGACGAGTAGCGACCCTTGATAAATTAGATGTAAGATTGAATTACTTGCGGCCTGTCTGGGCGTATCAGCGAGAAGCCCGACGACGGCGAGCTGCCAGACCACAAAGAGCCAGCAGGGAAAGTGTGGCGGTGGTGGGCTCGGGGATTACATCCATTGCGATGTTACCAATACCTACGAATGTGCCTTGTCCGTTATCATTTTTAGCGATGTTAGCGATTGTAAGTTTGTATTCAGTTCCCGCTGCAAGGAATACGCTTTCAGGCAGGGTATAAGCCGCCGTTCCAAGTTTCGTATATTCATTGATGCTGCCATCAGCATTGTAAGCAGCTCCAGTATAATGTACTGTGATAGCTTGTCCATCTGCACCTTCGCCAGTTGTGGTCGTAATGCTCTGCTCTGTGTATGAAACGAGTGTTTCCTCTGCGTTAGCAAGCGTGAGGTCATACGAAAGAGTGCGATTGACTGTCTGGGCTTTACCTGCATTATTGTGTAATAAGAAGTCAATGCTGAAACCTGATAAATCAACATCTTTGGCAAGGGTGAATGTCAGCACATAGTCGTATGAGCCACCGTTTCCTACATTTGTGGCAACAGAATAGAAACTGTTTGTATAATCCGTGGGTTCAAATGAGGCGGAGCTCGTTACATTGATGGCTGTTGCTGATACTTCTGTAAGCCAGTCACCTGTTGCACTTGCCGTGTTGTTTGCATTGCTGATTGTCAGCGGCTGAGCAGCAGCTACACCAGCAAGAGCGAGGAGTGTGATAAGTGTTTTCTTCATGATTATTAAGAATTGATTATTATAAGGTTTGTGTGGATTGTGCAGGGGTGTCCAGTTCCACGCGCGACGGAATGCTGAAATACCTGCTACAATCCAACGGCCCTACGATACAGCATTCACAATGCAGATGCAAGCAGAAAATTCGCAAAAGATTAGAATTTTAGACCTTACGAGAATGAAGGCTACTTGCTTATAACTGTTACCGCGAAGCAAACACTACTGTTGTGATTTGATTATCTACACTTAGACGGACCACAGCATTGTGAATGCTGACTGCTTATGATGAAGCATGGCGGCAATTATCCTGAAAACTCCGGCCGGTGCATAGCGTAGCGCATCGTTCATCAAGTAAACGAAGGGGAAGTAGCATGTGTCCCAAGATTTTGTAAAAAATAGAAATATCGGCAATATTTTGGAGGAAACCTCCCTCTCTCAGTTCGATAAATTGATGTTTGTCGTTGTGGGGGCACGGGACTTCAGTCCCGAAATAACGGTGCTTCCAATCGGGACCGAAGTCCCGTGCTCCGACAGAGTTCCCCCACAAATTCCCATTTAGTGAGTTTTTAGAAGTTCCCCATTGTTAAAACGATGCCCGGGGGGTGTAATATGATAAAAAAGTTCGCCCTTGTGTCAGTATTTGGCGCTGATGGTGAAATATATGCTTGAAATGAACAGTTAAACGGAGTATTTATAGGCATCTCATTCTTATTTTTGTTATGTCTGATAAATCAAGAACACGTACTCCATATAGCGCAGAGGAAAAGGCTCAAATTGTTCTGGCCGTGCTGCATCACAAGACTTCCATTCAGAAGATAGCAGGTGAGAAGAATATTGCTCCTACGCTGGTATCATTGTGGAAAAAGCAGGCCGAAGATGCTATTCTGGACCGCTTTGTGAGCACCCGGCCCGGGCGCCGCAAGGTGGAGGCCACGCCGGATGATATCAAGGATGAATTGCGCGCTGCCAGATTGGAAGCCCGCACGGCGAAAACCCGTGCAACTCGCCTGGAGACATCGCTCAAGGCTTCCAAAGCCCGGGTTGCTGCCCTGGAGGCGGGTATTCGCGATCTGGCCGCTGTGATGGGATGCAAGCTGGTGAAGGCTACACGTCCGCGTCGCAAGAAGGCCTGATAAGTAATTTTTGCGGGCGGAGTGTGACCAGGTGTTCTGTCATGTTTGTTTTTTCATGACAGAATGGACGCCTTGTCCAAGTATATACACAGTAAGAAAGGAAGGACCCTGCATGAAGTGCAGGGGGGAAATGACCGCTATCTGATATGAATACTTTTTTTGCCAACTGTAGGGCGCGTGTGCGCATGATGGGTGCGGTGGCAGCTGCAGCCCTGGTGTCTTGCACATCGGTGAGCCATGCTGAGCCGGATTATGATATTATCGGCCGGCAGTTTTCGCTAGTGTTGCAGAATGCTCATTTTTCGCGTGCGCGCTTTTCTCAGGAGCTGTACCAGCAGTTCCTGGATTGCTACGTGCAATCGCTGGATATGCAGCATTTGTTTCTGACTCAGGAAGACGTGGATTATCTGAATGAGCGATATGCCAGCAGCTTCGGCGACTACCTGCTGGCAAATCAGACGACGCGCCTTGCGGAGGAGCTTTATGCTTATTTCAGTGAGCGGGCATTGCCGCGCATTGCTCAGGCAGAGCAGATGCTGCGTGCGTATTCCGGGAAGATGCCGGCCTTTGATTCCAACCGGACCACGCCCCGCAGCCGCCGCAAGCTGCCGCGCGCGAAAGACGCCGCGGAGCTGGACCAGGTGTGGCGGGACCAGGTGGAGGATATGCTGCTGACAGAGGTGCTGCGCCGTGAAAATCTGGAGAAGCTGGCAGCGGCCAAGGGCAAGCCCTCGCCGGTGGCGAAGGAGATGTCGGTCACGGATAAGATGCTGGCCCGTATCAAGCGCATGCGCAATGAAATTCAGGAGGCTGACAGGGAGGATATGGTTTCCTACCTGCTGAATGCAGTGGCGCATGTGTACGACCCGCACAGTGATTACATGGGTGCCCGTGAGGAGCAGCGCTTCAAGGATATGATCAAGGCTTCCATCGTGGGTATCGGTGCCAAGCTTCAGTCTGATGACGATGGCTCCACTACGATTGAAGGCATAGTGAAGGGTGGCCCGGCTGCCAGAAGCGGCCAGCTGCAGCTGGGGGACCGCATTGTTGCGGTGTCACATGCCGGTGATGATAATTGGACGGATGTGATGTTCCTGAGCATCGACAAGGTGGTGGATCTGATTCGCGGGCAGAAAGGGGTGCCGGTGAAACTGCGCGTGCAGAGCGCTGACACCGGTGAGGAAAAGGTCGTTACCATCGTGCGCGATGAAATCCCCATGTCGGAGGAGCTGGCCAGCGGCCGCATCATCGACCTGAAGGATGGAGACCGCACTTACCGCCTGGGGGTGCTTACCCTGCCGTCGTTCTACATAGACCTGGATGATGGCGATGTGCACTGCGCGGCAGATGTAAAGAAGATTCTGCGCCGCATGATGCAGGAGAAGGTGGAGGGCATCGTGCTCGACCTGCGCTTCAATGGCGGTGGCTCGCTGGATGAGGTCCGCAAGATGGTGGGCTTCTTCACCGGGGCAGGTCCCGTGGTGCAGGTGAAGGACTCCCGCGCCCACGTGGAGCGCCTTACGGTGAGCGGCCGACCTCTGTTCAACGGTGAGCTGGTGGTGCTTATCAATAAGCTGAGCGCCTCTGCCTCTGAGATTTTTGCCGGTGCTATGGCTGATTACGGTCGCGCCGTCATCGTGGGCGATGAGGCCAGCTTCGGCAAGGGAACGGTGCAGGTGCCGCGCGGTCTGGCGGATTACATGCCCTACTTCTCCTCCCGCGAGGGCTGCGGCATGATTAAGGTGACCACGCAGAAATTCTATCGCGTGGGTGGCGCTTCCACCCAGCTCAAGGGTGTAGCCAGTGATATTGTGCTGCCTACAGTGACAGCCGGGCTCCGCATTGGTGAAGGGGAGCAGGATTACGCCATGCCGTATGATGAGATTCCCCGCGCCGGCGGATATGTGAAGAGCAGCCGCATTTCCCGCATCCTGCCGGAGCTGATGGCCCGCAGCCAGGCCCGCACCTCGCAGGATAAGGATATGCAGTATACGCGGGAGGATATTGAGCGCGCCCGCGAACGCCAGGAGAAGAATGTGGTTTCTCTCAACAAGGCTGAACGCGAGGCGGAGAATGCGCAGCTGCTGGAGCGCAAGAAGGCTATCGACGCTGAGCGCAAGGTGCGCTATGAGAAGATGGCCGCCGAGGATGAGAAGAAGATGACGATTTATCGTCTGAAGCTTTCGGATGTGAAAGCGGCCAGGCTTCCCATCGCTTCCAAGGATGATGATGATGAGTACATGGATGAGAACAAGGACCCCGAGGAGGAGCTGACGGAAACGCCGGAATATCCCTCGAAGCTCGACCCGGTTCTCCGCGAGGCTCTCCACATTGTCAAGGATATGGTGGATATGCCGTAACAGCTGCCCCCGGAAAATGTTTCAAGCCTGCCCGATGAGGGCAGGCTTTTTTCTTGCAATTCACAAAGTGGGTGTATACTATGAGCTTATGCCGCTGCTTTCCCTTGTTGTGCCCTGCTATAATGAACAGGAGGTTCTGCATCTGTTCATGGAGGAACTTACGCGTGTTACTGCCACCCTGGGAGAAGTGCAGACGGAGGTGATTTTGGTGAACGATGGCAGCTCGGATAATACGCTGGCGGTCATCCGTGAGCTGGCCGGCCGGTACGATTGCGTGCGTTACATATCTTTTTCCCGCAATTTCGGCAAGGAAAGCGCCATGCTGGCGGGGTTTGCGGCGGCTAAAGGGGACTATGTGGCCGTGATGGATGCTGATTTGCAGGACCCGCCAGCGCTTCTGCCGGATATGCTGCGCGCCGTGCGGGAGGAGGGGTTTGACTGCGCCGGTACCCGCCGGATCACCCGCAAGGGGGAGCCGCCCATCCGTTCCTTCTTTGCGCGCCTGTTTTACCGGCTCATCAATCTGATTTCGCATACACAGCTGGTGGATGGCGCGCGTGATTACAAGCTGCTTTCCCGCAAGGCGGTGAATGCCCTGCTTTCCATGCCGGAGTATAACCGCTTCTCCAAGGGGCTGTATGAGTGGATCGGATTCCGCACCAAGTGGCTGGAGTTTGAGAATGTGGAGCGCGTGGCCGGGGAGACCAAGTGGTCGTTCTGGAAGTTGTTCAAGTATTCGCTGGAGGGTATCGTGGCGTTCACCACGTTCCCGCTGGCGCTTGCCTCTGTGCTGGGGATGCTGTGCATACTGGTGGCGCTGGTGATTATCGTGACTCTCTCGGTGCGCCAGATATTGTGGCACAGCTCGGTGGACGGCTGGACCTCCCTGGTCTGCATCATTGTGCTGCTGAGTGGCTTGCAGCTCTTCTGCGCCGGTATCATCGGCCAGTATATTTCCAAGATGTATATGGAAATCAAGCACCGCCCGCATTATATCATTGCTGAGCAGTCTGAATAAGACGTCAATTATTTCAATCCGCCGCGGATGAAGTCGAGCAGGGCAACGGTGCGGGCCCAGTTTTCGGGGTGGTCATCGGTTTCCGGGAAGAGGCGCCCCTCCGGGATGCGGGCGTAGCGCTCTGCAGCCTTGGAGTGGCTGAGCTCGCGCAGGCCCACGCTGAAGAAGGCGCCCAGCTGCAGGAACTCGCGGGCCATTTCGTGCGGGCCGTTCCAGGCATGCAGCAGGAAACGGGGCAGGGTGCCGCAGCGGTGGCGTTCGCGCATGATTTCCAGCAGCTCGCTCCAGGCCTGCACGCCGTGCAGGTGCACCAGCCGCTCGTGGCGGAAGGCGGCGCCCAGGTGAATATGCAGCAGGAGCCGCTGGGCTTCCAGCGTGCCGGCGTGTTTGGGCGAGGCATCGAGCCCGGTTTCCCCCACGCCGGCCTGGGGGTGGCGGGTGAGCCAGTCATCCAGCTCAAAGGCGAGTTCGGCGGGGTCAGCCTCGTGGGCATGCCAGGGGTGTATGCCGAAGCAGGGAATCATGCCCTCTGCGGTGGAAATGCGCTCCCAGTCGCTGCGGTTGACGGCGCAGAGGTAGCCGCCATGGGGGCCGGGGTGGTGGGTGTGGTAATCTTTCATGCGTTGATAAGGCCATGTTCCCGGAAGCTGAAGTAGGGAACGGGGGTATTATCGGAGATGGAGCCGATGATGATATGGTCGATGATGGGGATGTGGAGGGCCTCGCCGGCATCGGTAAGCGCGCGGGTGAGTTCGCGGTCCGGTTTGCTGGGGGTGGGGTCGCCGCTGGGGTGGTTGTGGGCCAGGATGATGGCGCTGGCATTGCTGATGATGGCATCCCGGAACACATCCCGCGGGTGAACCATGGTGCGGTTGAGGGTGCCTTTGGAGATAAAACAGCGGCGCATGAGGTGGCGGCGCGTATCCAGCAGGAGCACGATGAAGTTTTCCTGCTTCTCATAGCGGAGGTCGCCGGCCAGGTATTGGTAGACGGCTTCCGGCTTGCTGAGGTCTTGCCTGGCGAGCTGCTCTTTGACGGCGCGGTGGCCCAGTTCGAACACGGCGGCCAGGGTGGCGGCCTTTGCAGAGCCTATTCCCTTGCAGCAGCGGGTGATTTCCGGGGCTTCCATGCGGCCCAGCGCGGTGAGCGAGCCGGCAGCGCGTTTGAGCCGGGCGGCCAGTTCCAGCACGTTGCACCCCTTCAGACCGGTGCGCAGAAAGATGGCGATGAGCTCTTCATCGCTCAGGGCCGCGCGGCCTTTCTGCAGCAGTTTCTCGCGGGGGCGGTCATCTGCTGCCATATCCAGGAGTTTCAGGGTGCCGGTTTCCATACGCAGCTGCAATATACACGAAAAAAAGACATCTGTGAAGCTAAAACGCTTTGGTGTGAATTATTTGCTTGCGCTGCGCGGTTCCCGTGTGTAAAATGACCGCGGCTCGTTGTGGCTGTATATCAGCGGCAACGGGGCGTGTGGGGCAGGAAGCACGTGATTCTGCCCCACGGAACCAAAGGAGGCAGCGGCCGGTACCGGCCTCCGGCGGTGCAGATGGAACCGGCATTCAGAAGAGAAAGAAAATAAAAAATGAGTATACATTCCGTTACTTGTGCCGTTGGCACAAACCCCATCACCATTGAAACGGGCAAGCTTGCCCTTCTGGCCGATGGTGCCGTTACTGTCCGTTGTGGTGATACCGTGGTGCTGGTCACCGTAGTGAGCGCTACCAAGATTAAGGAAGGTCAGACCTTCTTCCCCCTGTCGGTGGAGTATAAGGAGAAGGCCGCTGCCGCGGGTATGTTCCCCGGTGGTTACTTCAAGCGCGAAGGCCGCCCCACGGAGAAGGAAATTCTGACCTGCCGCATGACGGACCGCCCGCTGCGCCCCATGTTCCCCAAGGGCTACTTCTATGATACGCAGGTGATTTCCCTGCTGATGGCTGCCGATGGTGAGAATGAGCCGGATATTCTGAGCATCAACGGTGCTTCCGCAGCCTGTGTGATTTCTGACCTTCCCTTTGCTGAGCCCGTGGGTGCTGTGCGCGTGGGCCGTATCGATGGCGAGTTCGTGATCAACCCCACCAATTCCCAGCGTGCGGAGTCTGACCTGGACCTGGTGTATGCCGGTTCCAAGGATCAGGTAATCATGATCGAGGGCTCCGCCAAGGAGCTGCCCGAGGAAGACTTCATCGCAGCTCTGCACTTTGCGCAGGAGAATGTGGCTAAAATCTGCGCCGCTCAGGAAGAGCTGCGCGGCATCTGCGGCAAGCCCAAGCGCGAGTATGAGCTGACGGTGGCCAAGCCTGAGCTGCTGGAAATCGGTTACCAGGTGGCCGGCGACCGCATTGAGGAGGCTATCTATGCTCCGAACAAAATTCAGCGCCAGAAGCAGACCGGCGCCCTGCGCGATGAGGTGGAGGTTGCCATCAAGGCTGCCTACCCCGAGGCTACCGACTTCGACGTGGAGCAGGTGTTCGAGTACATTCAGAAGAAGGCTTTCCGTATCTCCATCATGGAGCAGGACAAGCGCGCCGATGGCCGCGCCATCAAGCAGCTGCGCCCGCTGCAGGCTGAGGTGAACGTGCTGCCCCCGGTGGTGCATGGTTCCGCTCTCTTTGCCCGCGGTGAGACCAAGTCTGTGTGCCTGGCCACGCTGGCTCCCGTGGAGGAGAAGCAGTACCTGGATAACTACACCGGCTCTGTGGATGAGAAGCGCTTCATCCTGCACTACAACTTCCCCCCGTTCTCTGTGGGTGAAACCGGCCGCTTCGGTGGTCAGAATCGCCGCGAAATCGGCCACGGTGCCCTGGCAGAGCGTTCCATCGCCCCGGTGATTCCGGATGAAAATGACTTCCCCTACGCTATCCGCGTGTCCTCCGAGATTATGGAGTCCAACGGTTCCACTTCCATGGCTTCCGTGTGCGCCGGCACCATGTCCCTGCTGGCTGCCGGTGTGCCGCTGAAGCGCCCGGTTTCCGGTATCTCCGTGGGTCTGGTGACTGAGTTTGAGAACGAGGGTGACCGCGAGCCGAAGCGCTACAAGACGCTGCTCGACATCATTGGTTCCGAGGACTTCTATGGTGATATGGACTTCAAGCTCTGCGGTTCTTCCGTGGGTGTGACCGGTTACCAGCTGGACCTCAAGCTGCCCGGTATCCCGCTGTACATTCTGGAGGATGCCATTCACCTCGCCCGCAAGGGCCGCCTGGATGTGCTCGATACCATGAATGCCTGCATCCCCGGCCCGCAGGCTATGAGCCCGAATGCCCCGCGTATTGAGTCCACCAGCATCCCGCAGGACCGCATCGGTGAGCTTATCGGCCCCGGTGGCAAGAATATCAAGGCTCTGCAGGCTGAGACCGGCACGGATATCAACATCGAGGAAGATGGTACCGTGCGCATCTACGGCAGCCGCCAGGAAGGTGTGGAGCGTGCTCTGTACCTCATCGACCGCATGTTCAAGGAGATTGAAGTGGGCGAGACCTACGAGGGTAAGATTGTGTCCACGAAGGAATTCGGTGCCTTCATGGAAGTGCTGCCCGGCAAGGATGGACTTATCCACATCTCCGAGCTGGCCGAAGGCCGCACCCAGAAGACTGAGGACGTGGTGAAGGTGGGCGATATCGTGACCGCCAAGTGCATCGGTATTGATGACAAGGGCCGCGTCAAGATGTCCATGCGCGCTGCGGCTCGCGACCGCAAGGCTAAGGAAGCCGCCGAGAAGGAGTAATTTCCTGCTCGTTGTGTCACTTTCAAGTCGCCTTCTGTTTGTGCAGAAGGCGGCTTTTTTGTACAATGGCGCGGAAAGTGCAAAAAAAATGCCTGTACAGGATTTTTTTGATTGCATTTGGTGGCGTTCTGGTATAGATATATTAGCGAACAGCTGCAAATTTTTTACTTACACCATGTGGAAATACATCATCATCGCCGCCGTCGTGCTCTTCCTGGGGGCATGTTTCCTTTTTTATAAGAACAATGAAGCTCTCACCGGCCCGGAGGGCGAGGTAGCTGCGTACCAGTCCCAGTTCGATATGGCTAAGAAGAAGGCCGTCGATATTGAGAAGGACAAGGCCATCAAGCGCTATGCCGAGTTGCGCACTGCATACTTCAAGCAGCAGTGTGAGCAGTACAATGAGGAGCGTACATCCCTGGAAGCTGAGGATGCCCCCCTGGAGCAGGAAATTGCCAAGGCCAATGCTGATTTGGAGGCTGCCAAGGCTGACTTCAAGCGCTACGATGAGGAGTTCAAGGCTTTCCACAAGAATGCTGCAGAGGCTGCTGGTGATGATAGCGGTGCCGGTGAAGAGGATTTGAAGGTAATCGGTGAGCGCATTGCTGAGCTTGTGCAGTCCAACAACGCCCTGGAGGCTCAGGCTGCTGCAGAGGAGAAGATGACCAGTGACCTGGGTGCCGAGTCGGAGAAGACTCTCAAGATGATTGAGGAGGCTAAGAAGCTGGCTGCTGACCGCATGGCCCGTCTTTCTCCTGTGGAGTTGAAGTGCTCCGTGGTGACGGCGGATCCCACCTGGGATTATGTGATTCTTGATGGTGGTATTGATAAGGGTATCGTTATCGGCTCCCGTCTGGCAGTGATGCGTGGTGAGCAGAAGGTGTGCGAGCTCACTGTGACTCTGGTAGAGAGCAACAAGTCCAGCTGCGATGTGGTGTACAGCACCATGCGCCCCGGTGACAAGGTGCGTCCCGGTGATGCCGTGGTTTCCGTCCGCAATAACTAAGAAAATACTTACTATAACTTCAATATATGAAAATCTCTCAACTTCTTGCTTCTATTCTGGTTCTTCTGGCGGGTGGTGCAGCTATCATGTACACCGCAGATCAGCAGAAGGTCATGGACGTGGTGATTGCCACGCACGGTGGTGGTCAGCAGGTGGATGCCAGCAGCGCTACCGGTCTGCGCAAGCTGAATCAGGAACTGGATGCTGAGCGTGGCGCAGTTTCTTCTGAGCGTGCTGCGGCGGTGAAAGGTGCCGAGGCTGCTCGCGTGGAGATGCGCGACAGCCAGGTGAAGCGCGATGAAGCCCAGACTAAGCTTGATGACCACAAAAATGTTCTGAAGGGCGTGCGTGGCAAGGTGGAGGCTATGAAGAAGAGCGTGGAGGAACTGCGCTCCTCTCTGGAGGCCGCCCTGGCTGAAATCAAGTCTTCTGCATCTCTGGATGTTGCTGATGGTGCCTCTACTGAGGCTGTGCTGGCCAGCATCCGTGAGGTTGTGGAGAGAGAGCAGAAGCGCACAGAGGAAATTACGGCGAAGCTGAATGACTGGCAGGCTGCCCGCACGGCTGCCACCGAGAAGCTGGCTAAGGAGAAGGTGGAGCTGAATCGCCTGACTGCAATCAATGATAAGTTCTTCACGGATTACTCCAAGAATGACGATGAGTACCCCCTGCTGGCTGCAGACAGCCGCTGGAAGTTCGTGGTGTTCAACGTGGGGCCGGACAGCGGCCTGATTGCCGGCGATGCAACCCCCCTGCTGGTGAAGCGTGGTGACGTGGTGGTGGCTCCGCTGCGCATTGTGACCATTTCCAAGGGTATGGTTGTGGCAGAATATAATCCCAAGCAGCTGCAGCCCGGCGTGCGCCCCGAGGTGGGTGACCGCGTGTTCCGCGTGAAGCCGCTGGGCAACTGATACTGCTGTGCAGGTATTGGACAAAACTTTCGCCGCCTGCCCGGTTCCGGGTAGGCGGCTTTTTACAACATAGTACAACATAAACCGATGATGAAGAAAATACTTTGGCTTGCACCGCTTGCAGCGGTGATGATGTGCTCCTGCCAGCCGCCTATGCCGGCTGTGCCCCCGAGTAACCGGGAAGTGGTGGGCCCCAGGGGCTCCTCTGATGCAGTGAAACCCTGGAACAATACCACCCGCAAGGAGGGTGAGGCCGTGCTTGGCCCGCTGGGGGATATGAACCGCCGCTGACCTGTTGCCGTGAGACGCGCTGAGCGAGCCCGTATCGTATTGGATGAGCTGGAGCGTGGCATCCCCGAGCCGGAGGTGCCGCTCCACCATCGCGATGCGTTCACCCTGCTGGTGGCGGTGATGCTCTCGGCGCGTTGTACGGATGCGCGGGTGAATCTGGTGACTCCGGCGCTGTTTGAACTGGCGCCGGATGCCGCCGCCATGGCGGCGCTGGAATGGCAGCAGGTGCAGCCGCTCATTGCCACCTGCGGGCTCACCGAGATGAAAGCCCGCCGCCTGGTGGAAACGGCTCGGATTCTCGTGGACCGATACGGGGGGCAGGTGCCTTCTACATTTGAAGAGCTCGAAGCCCTGCCCGGGGTGGGGCACAAGACTGCCAGCGTGGTGATGAACCAGGCGTTCAATTATCCGGCGTTTCCGGTGGATACACATATTTTCCGGCTGGCCCGGCGCTGGGGGCTTTCGCGTGGTAAGACGGTGGAAACGGTAGAGGCTGACTTGAAGAAATGTTTCCCGCGGGAAAGCTGGGGAAAGCTGCACTTGCAGATGGTGCTGTGGGGGCGGCAGTATTGCCCCGCGCGCGGCTGTAAGCCTGTTTGTGCGGTCTGTGCACGGCTTTTGTCATAAAAAATACCCGCTTTTCCCTGATTGTGCTTGACCTTTTGGGCAAAAAGTAGTTTGATTGGCGGTCATCCGCATTCACAGTCATGCTAGTTTGTCAGTTAAAATCCAAGATTCACCGCGCCATGGTTACCCGGGGCGATGTGGAGTACGAGGGCAGTATTGAGATTCCGCAGGATTTAGTGGAAGCCGCCGGGCTCTGGCCGGGGGAGAAGGTGCTGGTCGCATCCGTCACGAGCGGGAACCGCTTTGAGACTTACGTGCTGGTCGGCCCTCCCGGAACCGGACAGATTATCGTGAACGGTGCTGCTGCCCACCTTATCGGTAAGGGGGAGCGCATCATCATCATGAGCTTCGCCTGGGATGATAAGCCTATCACGCCCAAACGCGTCATATGCAATGAATTGAATGAAATCATCGCCTGATTCCTTTACAAAACCTTTCAAATAAGATATAATCCCCGCCATGCTTAACGCCGCTATTTACATCGTTTTCGCTATTCTGCTCATCGTCTGTGCTTTGCTTCTGCTGGTGGTGCTCATGCAGCGCCCGAAGCAGGAAGGTCTGGGTGCTGCTTTCGGTGCTCAGATGACGGACCAGGCATTCGGTGCCCAGACAACGGATGTGCTCAAGAAGGGCACGGTGCTGTTCGGCACGCTGTTCATGGGGCTGTGCTTTGTGCTGGCTGTGCTGATGAATGCGCGTTTCCAGCGCAGCAAGTCTGACCTGAATGTGAAG
This sequence comes from Akkermansia sp., assembly GCA_017435365.1. GTDB lineage: Bacteria > Verrucomicrobiota > Verrucomicrobiia > Verrucomicrobiales > Akkermansiaceae > Akkermansia. The sequence goes on from JAFSFD010000016.1 coordinate 24,774, forward strand.
CAGGTGGAAGCCCCGGTGACGGCCCCGGCTGAGGCTCCTGCCGCTGCAGAGCAGCCTGCCGCCCCCGTGGAGAACCTGGAGAATCTGGCTCCTGCACCGGCAGCTCCGGCAGATGCGGCTCCTGCTGCTCCTGTGGAAGGCCCTGAGGGACTACCCACCCCGGCGCTGGATGCTGCCCCGGCTCCTGCTGAGCAGCCCGCTGCTTAACCGGATACCCGATATCGGCCATGCAGTTCGGTAGCACGACAGAGTTGAATGCCGAGGCTGCAAATGCCGCGGTGCAGGGGACTTTGCTGGCCCAGCTTACCCAGAAGACCACCCGCACCACCAAGACGGGCAAACCTTTTTTAGAAATAGTGCTGGCAGATGCTGCCGGCACTGTTTCGTTTAAAATCTGGGAAACGTCTCCCTGGTACACCGATTTTGATTTGCTGGAGGTTCCGGCGCCAGTGGCGGTGACCGGCCAGTGGCAGCTCAGCCAGTATGGCATGGAGCTGGGGGATGCCTGCCTGCGCCCGCTGACCCCGGAGGAAGAGCAGCAGGTGCTCACCGGCAGCCCTGAGCAGGTGGCTCGTCAGCAGAAGGATTGGGAGACAATCTGCGCCTTTGTGGAGGAGATGAAAGACCCGCGCCTGGCGGGCTTGTGCCGCCTTTTCCTGCAACAGCAGGAGAAACGCTTCCGCCGCGCAGCGGCTGCACGTAATTTTCACCATGCCCGCCGCGGTGGGCTGGTGGAGCATATCGCCAGCGTGATGCGCGTGGCGGCGGCTCTCTGCAGCGTGTACCCTGACCGCCTGAACCGCGATTTGGTCATGGCCGGGGCCTTGCTGCACGACTGTGGCAAGATTGTGGAGAATGATTACGAAGAACACAGCCTGGAGATGCCCTACACGGAATCCGGCGAGTTGCTCAGCCACATCCCCATGGGAATTGAGATTATCAACAAGCTCTGGCGGGATATGATGACGCCGGAAAAACGCGCTGAGTGGAAGGCCCTGGTGCCCGCTTCAGAGCAGGTGCGGCTGCATCTGCTGCACTTGGTCGCTTCTCACCACGGCTTGCTGGAATATGGCTCCCCGGTGCTGCCCAAGGTGCCGGAGGCTCTCATTCTGCACCATGCGGATAATGTGGATGCGAAGATGGAGATGTTCCGCGCAGCGTATGAGAGCGCAACTCCGCTTTCGGAGCGGGTGCTGCAGCGTAAATTACCCATGCAGACCAATGTGGTGCTGCCGCTGCCGGAGGTGCAGTTATGATGGAGGCTGTGTGTAGCCTGGCGGCGCTGTGGGGGCTGTTGATGGTGTCGCAGCTCAGCCCGGGGCCGGATGTGTTTTTTGTGTTCCGCACAGCTCTGGCCCAGGGGTTCCGGGCCGGTTCGGCGGTCGGGAGCGGAATTGCAGCCGGTTTTTTCATTCAGGCGGTATTGGTGGCCTGGGTGGGGGGCTGGCTGATGGCGCAGCCCTGGAGCCAATGGGTGTTGTATGCCGCAGCTGCGTGGTTGCTGTACCTGGCCTGGAAGATTTTTCCCCGCACGCAGGTGCGTGTGGAACAGGATAAATTGGAAACCTGCGTGCGGGAATCACTCCCGGTGTTGTTTGCTCAGGGTTTCTTGTGCAATATCCTGAATCCTAAATGCACGCTGTTTATCTGTGGCCTGGCTATCGGCCCTATTGAACAGTTCGGCTCGCGCTTTGCCTGGTATGCACCGGCGGTGGTGCTGGTGCTCACCGGGGCCGGGTGGTTCGGCTGGGTGCTCTGGAGTGCGCTGTTGCAGTGGTCTCCGGTGCGCGGTTTTTACCTGCGCCATACCACAGCGTTTGATGCAGCCTTTTCCGTGTTGCTGGCTGTTTTTGCTTTGTGGCTGGCCGCGGCGGTGTAGAATTTGCCCGCTGCGGTCGATTGGGGCTTGCATTTTGGGGCTGGTTGCGGTAGAGTAATGGCGCAAAGACGTTATTGCGCATATGAACGACATTATCACGACAGCATGTAAGTTCGTCACGTCCTCTATTGGTCGCAAGATTCTTGTGGCCCTTACTGGTGCGTGTCTCCTCCTGTTCCTCGTGGGGCATCTGGCCGGTAACATGACCATCTACGGTGGTGATCCCGGCAATGGTGTGCCCTCCTGGATTGATGCCTACGCTACGGGGCTGCACACTATGCCCGCCTGGCTGCTCTGGGCTATCCGTCTCGGTCTTGCCGCCATTCTGCTCATCCATGTGGTGCTGACTCTGGTCCTGAAGATTGAGAACGTGAATGCCCGCACCCAGTACCAGAAGGAAGGTACGCTGAAAGCTACGCTTTCCTCCCGTACCATGGTGCTGACCGGTATCATGATTTTCTGCTTCCTCATCTTCCACCTGTGGCAGCTCACGGTGAATGGAGATCCGGCCAACTGCTACCAGCATATTGTGGATGCATTCACAAATCCTGTGTGCTCCGGTTTCTACATCCTGGCCATCTGCTGCCTGTTCATGCATGTGCGCCATGGTCTGCAGTCCGTGTTCCAGACTCTGGGCCTTTCCACCCGCAAGGTGCGCCCGCTCTACAACATCATCGCTGTGCTTTTCGGCCTGGTGGTCTGCGGCGCTTTCATCTCCATTCCGGTGGCCGTTCTCTGCGGCATTCTCAAGTAACCCTTTCCCATTCATAGCATCTTATGAAAGACATTAAGTTTCCTGTAAGCGACTACATGCCGGATTCCTGCATTCCGGATGGCCCCATTGCTGAGAAGTGGACCAAGTACAAGCGCGAAGCCAAGCTCATCAACCCCAACAACCGCCGCAAGTATACGGTGCTCGTGGTGGGTTCCGGTCTGGCCGGTGGTGCTGCTGCTGCCACGCTGGCTGAGCTGGGCTACAATGTGCACTGCTTCTGCTACCAGGACAGCCCCCGCCGCGCTCACTCCATCGCCGCTCAGGGTGGTATCAACGCTGCTCACAACTACCAGAACGACGGTGACTCCGTGTACCGTCTCTTCTACGACACTGTGAAGGGTGGCGACTTCCGCGCCCGTGAGGCCAACGTGTACCGCTTGGCCGAGGTGTCCTGCAACATTATCAACCAGTGCGTGGCCCAGGGCGTGCCCTTCGGCCGCGAATACGGCGGTCTGCTCGACAACCGCTCCTTCGGTGGTTCCCAGCTGAAGCGTACTTTCTACAGCCGCGGTCAGACCGGCCAGCAGCTGCTGCTCGGTGCCTATCAGGCCATGGAGAAGGAAATCGGCAAGGGGCACATCCAGATGCACCCCCGCACCGAAATGATGGACCTGGTGGTGGTCGATGGCCACGCCAAGGGTATCGTGGTGCGCGATATGGTGACCGGCGAAATCAAGAGCTATGCCGGTGATACCGTGCTGCTCGCCACCGGTGGCTATGGCCGCGTGTTCTTCCTTTCCACCAACGCCATGGGCTGCAACGTGGGCGCTGCCTGCGCCTGCTGGAAGAAGGGTGCCTACTTCGCCAACCCCTGCTTCACTCAGATTCACCCCACCTGCATCCCGGTGAAGGGCGACTACCAGAGCAAGCTGACCCTCATGTCCGAGTCTCTGCGCAACGATGGCCGTATCTGGGTGCCCAAGAGCCGCGAGGTTGCTGCCAAGATTCGCCGCGGCGAGATGAAGCCCTCCGATGTGGCTGAAGGCGACCGCGACTACTACCTGGAGCGCAAGTACCCGTCCTTCGGTAACCTGGCTCCGCGTGACATTTCCTCCCGCGCCGCCAAGGAAGCCTGCGACGACGAGCGCGGTGTGGCCAACACCGGCCGTGGCGTGTTCCTTGACTTCAAGGATGCCATCAACCGCATGGGCAAGGAGTGGATTGACGGCCAGTACGGCAACCTTTTCGAAATGTACGAGGAGATTACCGACGTGGATCCCCACGAGCAGCCGATGATGATTTACCCCGCTTCTCACTACACCATGGGCGGCCTGTGGGTGGACTACAACCTGATGTCCTCCATCCCCGGTCTGCACGTGCTCGGTGAGGCTAACTTCTCTGACCACGGCGCCAACCGTCTGGGCGCTTCCGCTCTCATGCAGGGCCTCTCCGACGGCTACTTCGTGATTTCTGCCACTCTGCCGACCTACCTCACCACACAGACCCCCGGCAGCGTGACTACTGCCGCCCCCGAGTTCAAGGAGGCTGAGGACGCCGTGAAGGCTCGCATCAAGAAGATGATGGACGTGCAGGGCACCAAGAGCCCCGATGAAATCCACCGCGAACTGGGTAAGCTTGTGTGGGAGGACGTGGGCATGGGCCGCACGAAGGAGTCCCTCATGGATGCCATTGAGAAGATTCCCGCCATCCGCGAGGAATTCTGGACCAATGTGAAGGTGGTGGGTAGCGCCGAAGGCGTGAACCAGGAGCTCGAGAAGGCCTGGCGTGTGGCTGCATTCCTCGACTTTGCCGAGGTGCTCTGCTACGACGCCCTGAACCGCGAGGAATCCTGCGGTGCGCACTTCCGTCTTGAGCACCAGCTGGCCGATGGTGAAGCCAAGCGTGATGACGAGAACTTCGCCTACGTTGCCTGCTGGGAATACAAGGGCACGGACGAGCTGCCGGTGCTGCACAAGGAGCCGCTTACCTTCGACACCGTACACCTGGCCATTCGTTCCTACAAGTAAAGAAACTCATTCCAACCCTTTAAGATAGATTATATAATTATGGCTAATCTCAATCTTACGCTCAAGGTCTGGCGACAGGAGAATGCCCAGGCTCAGGGCCGCATTGAAACCTACAAGGCTAAGAACATCCCGGATGAGGCTTCTTTCCTTGAAATGCTCGACATCGTGAACGAGGAACTCGTGCACGAAGGCAAGGAACCCATCGTGTTCGACCACGACTGCCGCGAAGGTATCTGCGGTATGTGCTCCCTCACCATCAACGGTGTGCCGCACGGCGGCAAGAAGGTGACCACCTGCCAGCTGCACATGCGCCAGTTCAAGGATGGCGACACCATCTGGATTGAACCCTTCCGCGCCCAGGCCTTCCCGCTGCTGCGCGACCTCATGGTGGACCGCACCGCTCTGGACAACATCATCGCTGCCGGCGGTTTCGTGGATATCCGCACCGGCTCTGCCCCGAACGCCAACAACATGCCCGTGCGCAAGAAGACGGCCGATGCCGCTTTCGATGCCGCCGCATGCGTGGGCTGCGGTGCCTGCGTGGCCAGCTGCAAGAACAGCTCTGCTATGCTCTTCACCTCTGCCAAGGCTGCTCACCTCAACCTGCTGCCCCAGGGTCAGCCGGAGAAGAACAAGCGCGTGCTCGCCATGGTGCGCCAGATGGATGCCCTTGGTTTCGGCAACTGCACCAACCAGTACGAGTGTGAAGCCGCCTGCCCGAAGGGTATCTCCGTGGATAACATTGCCAAGCTTAACCGCGACTACATGATTGCCTGCGCCGCCGAGGCTGTGGGTGTGTTCGCCTGATAGCTCAGCAACCACGCAATCAGCGTCTTGGAAGCTGCCGGAGTTTGAAAACTCCGGCAGCTTTTGGCTTGCTGTATCAGACATGACTGCCAATTGGGATGTAAATCCCCAACGGGCTACCGACAGAGCGGAACACTGGCAGGATGAACATGATCCGAATGGAAGGCTTCCAAGAGTGTACATGCTGTACTTGGCCCGCATTGTGTGGAAACAGTGTGCCCCATCCTGTAAGCGCCACCTCTTTGCGGTAATAAATGCCTGAGAGAGAGATGGGGCGCTGCAACGGGAGTCCGCATAGGTCATAGTACCCTCCCTCCTTTGCGGAGAAAACCGCCGTATGCCATAATTGGCCGAGCGGCGATGTGTGAGGAGGGCGAATGCCCGCTTGCTTGGAATGAGAGCGCCACTAGAAGTAAAGTTTCTTATGTAAGTGAAAATAAGAGGGTTTTATTTTGCTTTACATGTCATTGATATTGTGGTAAATCAACACCACTAAGTTTATCCTCATGCAATCGGGCCGGCAAAAGGGAATAGAATCGCTTTATGTATTAAAGGCAATCTGTGCCTTTTTTGTTGTGTGCATTCATATCCCTCTCCCTGTGCCTGTGCTGGAACCTTTTCTGGGCGTAGGGGTTCCCTGTTTTTTGTGTATTTCCGGGTATTTGTTGTATTCGGCAGATAGACGCGTGGAATTAGGAAAGTGCATAGCCTGGGCCAAGAAAGCATTTTTTCTTGCGATTGCGTTAAATATTATAAATGGTACAATAAGTTCCTTTATACTGGGGAAAAATGTGTTTATTGCAGATTGGGTTGTTTATGTAAAAACCATATTTCTTGGAACGGGAATATGCGGGGTTTTGTGGTATCTCCATGCGCTTGGTCAGGCGTTGCTGGTTATGTGGCTGGTTCTCAGATTCCGGCCGCAATTAGTTACTCTTCTTCCTATTTTATTTATTGCTGCTCATCTAATAAGTGTATATGAGACCGGGACCACGCTTGATATCGGTGTTCCCATTCATCTTTCGGCTTTGCGCCACACTTTCCTTACAATATCGCTTCCATGCATTGCAACAGGGTACCTTATTCATCAATATAAGGAGCCTCTGTTGAAAAGTCTGAAAGTGGAGCTTTGGTTGCTGTGCTTCGTGATTGCTGCTGCATTGGAACATCTGCTGAGAATTGAGCTGTGCGGGTCAAGTTGTATATATTTGCTTGCGACATATCCACTCGTGGTTTTTCTGATGCTGATTTGTGCTAAATATGATAATTATCCAATGCCCTTCATCTCCGGATTAGGCAGGCTGCATTCGCCGAATATATATTATTTTCATGGATTGATTATCATGTATCTATGCGAGATCGGAGTCCCTGATTGTTACGGTCTTGTTCTGGCGTTTTGCGTCTATATTGCCTGTATCCCCTTTTCTTATATGTTTAATCTCGTCAGCAGATTCTGGAAAACATCCATTTGGAGGCCTTTCATGAGAGTGCTTGCATCCAGAATCAGCTGTGTGCGGTAGGAATACAGACAACAGTATTGCAATCTTCTGATATGAAATTTTACATCGTAACACCCACCTATAATGCTCTTTCATGGCTGGAACGCAACGTGCGCTCTGTGGCTGACCAGGTAGGACAGGGGGTGGAGGTTCACCACCATGTGCAGGATGGAGGTTCTGCTGATGGAACACCACAGTGGTTGAATGACTGGCAGCGCAAGCACTCTGATGCGCCCGGGTATACTTTCACCTATGAAAGTGTCCGGGATGCCGGCATGTATGATGCCATCAACAAGGCATGGGATAAAATGCCCTCAGATGCCGCAGTAACCGCGCACCTCAATAGTGATGAACAATACCTGCCCGGGGCGCTGAAAGGCGTTTCTGAGGCATTTGAGGCGCATTCTGCGGCAGAAATCGTGCTGGGTACCTATATCATTGTTGATGCGAACAGCCGGTATATATGCCACCGACGCCCTGTGAGACCGGCACGCTGGCGAAGTCAGACCGTGTGTGAAATCATTACGTGCTCCTGTTTTCACCGGGTAGATACATTCCTGAGGCGCGGCATTCGTTTTGATACCCGGTATCGGGCGTTGGCTGATATGTTGTTCTACAGGGAAATTGTGAACTCGGCTCCACGGTTCTGTGTGAGGCCGCAATTGATTACCAGCATGTTTACGGTGACGGGGGATAACCTGGCATGGAGTCAGGCCTCCCAAAATGAATGGGATGCAGAAATGAACCGATTGCCTTGGTATGTATCTCGGCGGCATGGTATAGCCTACCGGGTCAACAACCTGTTGCGCCGCATAGCAGACATGCTGAGCCCCGCGCCGGGAAAATATTCCATCTATATGCCTCAGAAGGACGAGCGGGATACATATTGTATTCATCGACCCACAGCACACTGGGGGATGCGGACCACTGCGGATGATGCAGAAAAATAACGAACGATATGAGGAGAAAGTTTATTACATTTGCTGATTCCCGCCTGACGGGCGCATTGACCCGGATTGCGAAGCAGGCTCACGCCATGGCGTTTTTCGATGAAATTGAAACACTGACCGAAAAAGACCTGGATGCTGCTTACATAGAAGAAAATAAGCATCTGTTGAAGCGAGGTGTCCGCGGATTCGGATACTGGATATGGAAACCATACGTCATATGGCGGGCCCTGCAAGACATGGTCGAGGGAGACGAGTTATATTATGTGGATGCCGGTTGTCACCTCAATCCCCGCGGGCGCATCCGTATGCTGGAGTATGCTGAGATACTGAGGCAGAATGAATTGGGAATAGCCGGCTTTGAACTCACTCCGGACTGTTCCGTTCGTGCTTTTACGAAAATGGATCTTCTGGAGCGTACGGGGGTAAGCGGACAAAATGAACTTCTGTCCAGACCTCAGATATGCGCAACACATGTCTTTGTTCGTAAAAATGCCGGCAGTATGGCGTTTTTAGAGGAATGGCTGGCCATTTGCCGTGATATACACCTTGTAGACGATACCCCCTCCGTACTGCCTAATTTGCCTTGTTTTGTGGAACATCGGCATGACCAGAGCGTTTTCTCCATCCTCTGCATGTTGCATGGTGCCGCCTTGCTGCCCGGCCGTGAGACATGGCCTGAGAACAACACGCGCGATTGGAGAACCATGATGGAATACCCCATCTGGGATAAGCGGGATCTGGGCATCACTTTGCACTCACTGGAGCGCCTCTTGCGAAAATTGCGAAAAGCGTGGTCAAAGATGGTGAGGTGCAGCTGTTGATAATTTATCTGCACGCCGTGACGCGCGTGTAGATTTCATTCAGCGTGGCCATCTTGGCATCCCAGGTGAAGGCCTGGCAGCGTTTCAGTGCGCCGGCAGAGAGTTGCCGGCGCTTGTTCTCATGAGTGGCAAGATAATCCAGGTGGCGGGCGTAGTCGCAGATTACCTGTTTTCGGGAATAAATGGGAATTTTGATGCCGCAGTGGTCATTGATGACATGGGAGAAGCCGCAATGATCCAAGGCAATGATGGGCAGACCGTAGCGGAAGGCCTCAAATACCACGGTGGAGGTATCTTCCCGCACGCTGGTGATGCAGAACACATGGCTGCTGCTCATGATGCGGAAGGCCTCCTCGCGCGGCACAAAACCGTGGAAAGTGACCACTCCATCCAGCCCCAGGCGGTGAGCCAGTTGTTTCCATGCCTGCATGCGGGGGCCTTTGCTGAGCACGTGCAACTCCATCTTCTCCTTGCAGTGGGGCAGGGCATGGAGCAGCAAATCCAGAGCTTTTCGGGGGATGTGTTCCCCGGCCCAGCAAATGCGCAGCGGGGTGCCTTCCTCGTGTGCAACGGGGGCGTGCCGCGTGTGCCCGGTCTCCAACCCCACCTCATTCATGAGCACGGCCTCACGACCCCAGAAGCGTCGTATTTCTTCTACGGCTTTAGTGGTGCTGGTCAGAATGGCAGCAGCGTGTCGCGCAGCAGCTCTGGCAGAGAATCCCCATCGTTTCTGAATGCCGTTGAGTACATTCCGGATGCCGAAGTGCAGCGCGCCCACCGCACCCAGGCCGCTCAGCAGGCACCAGGGAGTATCTGTAAATCCACCCAGCGGCCCCCAGATGAAAGGCTTGCCCAGTTTCCACAGGAAGCCCGGCTCGCGAAATCCGGAAATGGTCACCTGGTGAACAATGTCGAAGTTTTCAGTCTTATCCAGCTCTTTAGCCAGCAGGTATGCCTTGCGGTGCCAGGCCCGGTAGAACCAGTAGTAACTGGGGGGCCAGAACTTCCTCAATGTTTCGTGGTGGGTACGTCGCACAAAGTGGAAGGTGATATTCTGCACTTTTTCCGGATGCTCAGCTGCAAACCGGGTGAGTGTTTCCTTGAACTCGCCTTCCTCAACAATGGCATGCACATCATGGTGCTTCGCAATGTTGCTCACGAAATTCCAGCCCATACCCGGTTCGGAGCCATAACCGGGGTCGCAGGCGTAGCAGCCCAGCAGAACTTTGAGGCGTTTATCCTTCATGCGGTGCGCTCACAGTCTATCAGTCAGAAGCCGTAAGGTCAATAAAAAAGCCCGGGGACATCAGTCACCCGGGCTGTGAAAAGATGGATTATGTTACATCGTCATGCCGCCATCAACCACGATGACCTGGCCCGTGATGTAGCGGGCGTCATCGGAGGCGAGGAAAACGGCCGCATTGGCGATGTCCTCGGGCTTGCCAAGGTCGGCCAGCGGGATGCGGGAGAGCAGGGCCTCGCGGGCCTTTTCGGGGATGGCATCGGTCATGTCCGTGGCGATGAAGCCGGGGGCGATGGCATTCACTGTCACCTTGCGGCTGGCAATTTCCTGGGCCATGGACTTGGTGAAGCCGATGACGCCGGCCTTGGAGGCGGAGTAGTTGCTCTGGCCCACGTTGCCGGTCATGCCGACGATGGAAGAGATGTTGATAATGCGACCGGCGGGGCTCTTCATGAGGGTGCGCTGCAGGGCTTTCACAAAGAGGAACACGCTCTTGAGGTTGGTGGTGAGCACGGCGTCCCAGTCGCTTTCCTTCATGCGCATGAGCAGGCCGTCCTTGGTGATGCCGGCGTTATTCACCAGAATATCGATGGCGGGGTACTCAGCCTGGATTTCCTTGATGCAGGTTTCTACGGCGGCAGCATCGGCCACATCGCAGGGGAAAGCCTTGCAGCTGTCCGGGAATTCGGCGTTGATGGCCTCTGCAGCGCTGCCGCAGGAGGCGGGGTTGCGGGAAATGAGGATAACCTTGGCCCCTTCAGCCGCAAAGCTGCGGGCAATCGCCTGGCCAATGCCGCGGCCGGCGCCGGTTACAACTGCTGTTCTACCTGCAAGTTTGTTCATAGTGTTTGCATTCTAGCGGAAAGCTAGAGTGAAATCAAGGAAAATGTGCAGACAAAAACGGCGCGTTTCCGTGGTGGATACGCGCCGGGTGGGGGAAAGGGGGGGGGGGCTGACATGTTCACCTGGAACAGCGGCTTGTTGTTGTTCGCCGGGTTCAGGATGGCGAAAGCCTCGCGGTGAATGGAGGGGTCGCTGCGGAAAATGAGGCGGCCGGCGCACTGGCGCTCCAGCTCCATGAGAAGCTTGGCATCCTCATTCTTGAAGCGGCTGAGCACATCGCTGTTCACCACCACAATCATATCGCCCACGTTGTCGCGGTAGCGCATGATAGTGGCTTTCAGCTGGCGCTGAATCTCCACGCTCATGGTCATCACGCTCTTCACGCGGCCGCGGCCGTGGCAGTACGGGCAGTGGTCGTTCACGTAGTCCAGCAGCGATTCGTTGATGCGCTGGCGGGTCATTTCCATGAGGCCGATGGGGGTAATCTGCATCACCTGGGTCTTGGCTTTGTCTCGCTTGAGGGCATCTTTCATGGCCTTGTACACGGCCATCTGGTCCTTGCGGTGGCGCATATCGATGAAGTCCACCACCACGAGGCCGCCGATGTTGCGCAGGCGCAGCTGGCGGGCGATTTCCCGGGCAGATTCCAGGTTGGTTTCCAGGATGGTCTTGTCCAGGTCCTTGTTGCCCTTGTTGCGGCCGGTGTTGATATCGATGGCGATGAGTGCCTCCGTCTCATCAATCACAAGGTAGCCGCCGCAGGGCAGCAGCACCTGGCGCTGGAAGGCCTCGTTAATCTGCTTCTCAATGCCCAGTTCCTCGAAGATGGGCTGGCGGTACTGGTGGTACTGGATGTGGCGCTTGGAGCGGCGGGAAATCTTGCCGGCAATCTCCTGCATGCGCTGGGTGGTCTCCAGGTTATCGCACACGATGTTGTCCACATTGTCCGTGAGGAAGTCACGCGCCGTGCGCTCGATGAGATCCGGCTCGCGGTATACGCACATGGGGGCAGGGTTGGTGGCGAACTTCTCCTCCACCTCGCGCCACTGGGTCAGCAGCATGGCCAGGTCTCGCACAAAGTGGCGGAAACGCTGCCCCTGAGCCACCGTGCGCATGATGATGCCCATACCCTCCGGCACGTTGAGCTTCTGCACAATCTGGCGCAGGCGCTGGCGTTCCTTGGGGTCATCAATCTTACGGGAGATACCGAACTGGTCCGTGAAGGGCATGAGCACGATGTAGCGCCCGGCCAGGGAGATGTTGGTGGTCACGCGCGGGCCCTTGGAAGAGATGGGGCCCTTGGTCACCTGCACCATGATTTCGGAACCGATGGGGTAGATATCCGGTATATCCTTACTGGTAATCTTCTTCTGCTTCTTGCGGGGGCGTCCTTCGCGCTGAATCTCTTCCAGTGATGAATCGAGCGCCAGGGGCAGGGCATCCCAGAAGTGCAGGAATGCATTCTTCTCGTAACCTATGTCCACGAACATGGCCTTGAGGCCCGGCTCGATATTTTTGACGCGGCCCTTGAAGATGCCGCCTACGATATTGTCTTCGCCCTCACGCTCAATGCTGTATTCCTCCAGTACGCCGTCCTCGAGCAATGCGACGCGGCGTTCCAGTTTTTCTGAGTTGATGACGATAGTGGTGCCCTCCCTCGGGTTGCACTGGCCGAACCCGAGAAAGTGTTTAACAGTGTTAATCATTTTGGAAATAAAAGACAAAGTTTTAGGTTGAGGTTGGAGTTTTTTTTACCTGGTAAAACGGGGGAGAGAGCAGGCTGCCCGGTTGCGTTCCTCTGACGCCATGCAGCGGCCCCGCAAGTGGTGCGGTGCCGGGCCGGTGGGTTGGTTCGGAATGCGGAGCAGCTTTGCCGTTGTTTGTCAGCGGTCAGTCTTACTCCTCATCAAACACATCATCGTTTTCCTGGAGATACATGCCGGTGCCTTCTGCCACAGCACTCAGCGGGTCTTCAGAAATCATGATGGGCAGGCCTGTCTGCTCATGCAGCAAGTCACTGAGCCCACGCAGCAGGGCGCCGCCGCCGGCCACGGTGATACCGTGGTCGTACAGGTCGCTGGCCAGCTCCGGGGGGCAGTGGTCCAGCGTCTGGCGGATGGCTGATACGATGATGTTCAGTTTATCCTGTAAAGCTTCGCGAATTTCTTCGGAGCGTACGGTGACCGTCTTGGGAAGACCGGTGCCGCGGTCTCGGCCTTTCACCTCCATCTGCAGCTCCTGCTGCAGCGGGTGGGCAGAGCCGACGCGAATCTTGATGTCTTCCGCTGTGCGCGGCCCCACCAGCAGGTTGTGAGCCGAAAGCATGTGACGGGTAATCGTTTCATCCAGGGCATCGCCGCCGCACTTTTCAGATTGGCTGTATACAATGCCGGAAAGGGAGATAATGGCCACTTCCGTGGTGCCGCCGCCAATGTCAACAATCATGCTGCCAATCGGTTCCGTCACGGGAAGCCCCACACCGATAGCGGCTGCCATGGGTTCCTCGATGAGCCGGACCCGGATGGCACCCGCCTCGTAGGCAGATTCTTCAATGGCGTGGCGCTCCACTTCGGTGATGCCGGAGGGGTGCGCAATGAGGATACGCGGCCCGCGGATACTGCGGCCCTGGCAGGCGCGTTTGATAAAGTAGCGCAGCATGTTGTGCGCTACCTCGAAATCGGCAATGACGCCTTCTTTGAGCGGGCGGATGGCCACTACGCTGCCGGGCGTGCGGCCCACCATGCGCTTGGCTTCCTCGCCCACGGCCTTCACCTTGTCGCCTTTCATGGCGACAACTGAAGGCTCACGCAGCACAATGCCCTGGTCCTTAATGTAGACCAGTGTATTGGCTGTGCCCAGGTCTATCCCGATGTCGTACGAGAAAAGCCTGGCGATTTTCTTAAAAATTTGCATTGTGTAAAAAGGTGATTAAGATGGGGGGATACGGTGCGTGCCTTTCTTTCCACCCGGTCGGTCCTCCTTTTCAGGGGAATGAACCGTTCGCACTCCGGGTAGTCATGGGGCGGTGGTAACTGCTATCGCTATAACGCACCCACGCGGAGTATAGAGGTGAGGCTGGCGTGTGTCAAGGAAATAATAGTGTGCTGACGGGGATTCCGGCGGGCGCAGATTAGGCTTGACCCCATACGCGCAATGGGGTAGAACAAAGGTGTTCATGAATAGGAAAATCATCATTGCCCTGGTTGCCTGTATGGCATTGACTCAGTGCCACTCCCTGCGTTCGGACTGTGAGGCTTTGCAGGCGCGCGAAGCTGAAATTGCGAAAGAGCAGAAAGGGGCGTACTTTGTGGGGCGCCGTTACTATGTGCCGCTGTGCCGTTTCTGGGGGTATCTGCGCGAACCCGGGCAGAGTTGGCGCACCGCCAGGCTGGTGATGATGGATGAGTCTCTGGTGCATACGCCGGACCGTGGGCCTGAGGAGCCGCTGCCGGATGCTACTTTCGGTACAGACCAGAACGTGGAATACATCGTGAAAGGAACATTCACCGGAGAGAATGCATACGACCCGAGCACCGACCAGGTTTTGCCGCTGTTCAGGGCTACTTCGTATGAGGTGCGCAACCGTAAGCCCGGTTTCCTTTTTGTGCCATCGGAGGAATATTCGGAGCAGTATGTGAGCCTGCGCCCGGTCATTATGCCGAAACAGGAGGTTTGTGAGCAGGCGCTGGCAAAGCCGTGAATATGACGCGTATTTCACGCGCAAGGCCGGGTGCGTTGTGTTATACTTTTCCTAAATATTCATATCGCGTTATCTCGTAAATTTTACAATTCGTTATGGCTCAGTCAAAAATCCTCGTAGGCCTGGAAATCGGCACTACAAAAACCTGCATGGTGGTGGGCGAAATCCGCCCGGACGCGACCGCGACCATCATCGGCATCGGTGAGGCAAAGAGTGCCGGCGTGCGCAGGGGGGAGATTACAGAACCCTCTATGGCACGCCAGTGTGTTTGTGATGCCTGGCAGCTCGCGCAGGACCATGCAGACGTTGATATTCTGAACGTGTTTCTTTCCGTTACCGGTGAACATATTGTGGGTGAGAACAATGTGGGCTCTTTCCGCCTGCCGGATAATGAGAACATCATCGAGGATGAACACGCCATTGTGGCTAAGGAAAAGGCTGAGAAACTGGAGCTTTCCACTGACCGTTTCTGTGTGAACCGCGAGCTCGGCGGTTTTTCCATCGATGGCGGCGAACCCACCCGGCATCCGGCGGGCCTGTCCGGCCGCACGCTGGATGTGAACTGCCACATTATGCATGGTATCAGCACGCGTTTGCAGAATTCGCTGCTCTGTGTCCGCCAGGTGCCGCTGGAGGTGGAAGACCTTGTGTTTGCCCCGCTGGCCACGGCTCAGATGGTGCTGACCCGGCAGCAGAAGGACAGCGGCGCCTTGCTGATTGATATCGGCGGTGGCACCACGGATTTCATCTGCTATAAGGGCGGTGATGTGGTGGCCTCCGGCTGCATTCCCATGGGCGGTAACAATGTGAACCAGGAAATTGTGCGCCAGACCGAGCAGCGCGTGAGTTTCTCTGCCGCCGAGGTGCTGAAACGCACGGAGGGCAATGCCTTCGGCGATATCAAGGATCACTCCCTGGCTCAGTACAAGAGCGAACTGGGGCTGCATGATGTATCCATTGAGCGTGGGCAGCTGAATCGCATTATCCGCAACAGCCTGGCACTCATGCTGCTGCAGGTGCGCGACCGGATTCCCCAGGAGATGCTGAAGTCCGGCATGGGCATTTACCTGAGCGGCGGCACCAGCTTCATGCGCGGCCTGGATGGCCTGTGCAAGTATATTTTTGGCGGTAAGCCGGTGTATCAGCCCAGCCCGCTGGCCCCTGGCCAGAACCATTCCTACCTGGCAGACCCTCGCTATTGCACGGCTATCGGCCTCATCCGCTATGCTCAGCGGTATGATGAGGACGCCATTCACCCCGGCCGCCCTGGCTGGCTTCCCCGCTTCATGCGCATGCTGGGATTCGGCCGTTGATTTTTCACCCCTCAGCTAACAGCTACCATGCTTCCCTACCAGACCACTTCACGAAAAGAAGATGGTATTGTCATCGTCGGTCTTGGCGGTGCCGGTGCCAGTATTTTGCAGCGTTTCAGCGGTTCCAGTGCCGAAAACGTGCGCCTCTGTATCATGTCGCTGGATGAACGCCTGGGCCGCGAGTGCGGCAATGTGGAGTTCCTGCAGCTCGGCGCCGGCCTGAATCACGGCCTTGGCTCCGGTGGCGACCCGGAGGTTGCCCGCATGGCCATTGAGGAAAGCGGCGCACAGATAGATGACCTGCTGCGAGATTCCCGGCTGCTGGTCATGGTGGTGGGGCTCGGGGGCGGTACCGGTTCCGGTGTGGCCCCGGTGCTGGCCCGCAAGGCAAAGGATGCGGGAATCTTCCTCGTATCAGTTGTGGTGATGCCGTTCGGTTTCGAAGGCGCCCGGCGCCGCAAGCAGGCAGATGCCGCGCTGGAGGAAATAGCCACCATTTCCGATATTGTGTTCTGCTTTGAGAACGACTATATGGAAGACCTCTTCCGCAGTCGCACCGGAGCCCAGGCGGTGTTCGAGGAGGCCAACGCGCTGCTTTCCCAGGCAACGGCTTCCGTTCCGCTGCTGGCCAATTCCCCCGGTATCATCAATATCGGCCTGGATGAACTCGTCACTGCTCTGGATAACAATGACTCCCGCTGCATCTACGGTGCCGGCAAGGGCTATGGCCCCAAACGCGCAGAGGATGCCGCCCGCGCTGCCCTGGAATCTCCCCTGGTGGCCTATCACGGAGCTCTCAAACATGCCCGCACCGTCATTGTGCATGTAGCCGGTGGCAGCAATATGTCGCTTACGGAGCTGCGAGTCGCCATGGAAACGGTGCGCGAGGGGCTGGCCGGGGATGATGTGAGCATCTTCTTCGGGGCCGCGGTCAAGCCGCGCCTGGGAGAGGAAATGCGCGTGAGCCTCATTGCTTCCGTGGATTATCATGAGATGCAGGCCGCCGTGCTGGCCGATGCTCAGGCCGCAGAAGTCGCAGCCGAGGAAGAAGAAGAGGAGCCTGCTGAAGAACCGGTGGAGGAAGAAGAGCCCATCTGCGAGGAAGAAGTGGCTCCCTATGCTCCTGAGGAGGATGATGATGAAACGGAGGAAAGTGAGCCTTTCCTGGAACCGGAAGAAGATGAGCAACCGGTGCCGGCGCCTGCTCCCGCTCCCGCGCCTGAACCTGAGCCGCTTCCTTCCTGGGAGCCTGTTCCTCCGGTGGCAGCACCTGCTCCTGTGCCTGCGCCGGAGCCGCGCTCTGCCCGGCAGAGCGAGTTCAACCTGGATATGGGGTTTGGGGCAGATGGCGAGATACCGACGGCTGAATCAATGGAGAGGGTTCAGGGAATGTTTGCAGATGAGGAAGACCTGGACCGCATGATTGCCAGCCACAACCAGACCAGCGCCCGCACAGCGCGCAATATCAACGTATTCCCGACCCGTGGGGAGGTGGCTGCTGAGGAGGAGCTTTCTGCCCGCGTGCTCAGTATGTTCGATGACGAAGCGGAAGAGCCCTCCTTCAAGACTCAGCCGGCTCCGCGTTCCATCCCGCGCCGCTCACCGCTCGGGTATAACGATGTGCGGGACATGTTCTCCGGAAATTGATATAGATAAAGATACTTACAACAAGGCAAGGGCACAGGGCAGACGCATTAGGAATATGACAAAAGGGCTATAAAGGAGTAAAGCGCTGGATTTAATTATTTTCGCCCGGTAAGCCAAAGAGGATACGTTCCAATTCTGCCGTATTCCAAGCAGCAAGTTTGCGCTTGCGTCTCAG
>JAFSFD010000063.1 GCA_017435365.1 Akkermansia sp.
ATGGAAAGCGGTGCAAGTCCGAATCCACGTAACAGTGCGGAGGAGTTGACAGGGTATCCGGCGAGGAGAGATAAAAGAGTTGCGGCAGGAACATTAGTTCCGGGACCAATCACACGCCGAGAAACCGCCGTATGCCATAAATGGCACGTACGGTGGTGTGAGAGGGGGCGAAAGCCCCCTACTCGATTTACTGTTCGCAAGCCCTCCCCCGGACCCGAGAATATCATTTCAGAGAGGGATGAGCAGGAATGGCCGGGGCCATCATACATTCAACATTTACCTTCAGCTTTCTGTTTTTCTCGGTTTGTAGGTAGTCAGCTTCGTTTTCTTGCGCTTTCCGGGGGCGAAGTATTCGGGGTGGGCGGCGGCCCAGGCTTCGTAGAGGTCCGGGCGGTTGGCTTTGGTGCGTTCGATGGATTTTTCCAGCTTCCATTCCTCGATGGCCTTGTGATTGCCGGAGAGGAAGACGGGTGGCACCTCCATGCCGCGGAAGACGTTGGGCTTGGTGTAGGCGGGGGCTTCCAGCAGGCCGTTGGAGAAGGATTCCTCCACGCTGCTGCGGTCATCGCCCAGGGCGCCGGGCAGCAGGCGCGCAATGGCATCGATGACCACCACGGCGGCAATGGCACCGTTGGTCAGGATATAGTCGCCGATGGAGAGCTCCATATCCACCAGGGTGTCAATCACGCGCTGGTCCACGCCCTCGTAGTGGCCGCAGAGGAAGATATAGTGCGCATCGGCGCCATTCATGCAGGGGGCGGCCAGTTCCTCGGCCACCGGCTGGCGGAACACGCGGCCCTGCGGGGTCATGAGGATGACCTTGGTATTCTCCTGGCGCAGCTCTTCGATGGCTTCGAAGATGGGCTCGCACTTCATGAGCATGCCCTGGCCACCGCCGCAGAGGTAGTCATCCGTGCGGCGGTATTTATCGTGCGTCCAGTTGCGCAGCTGGTGCGCGCGCACCTCGATGAGCCCGGCCTCCGCCGCGCGCCCCATGATGCTCTGGGACAGCGGCACCGAGATGAGCTCCGGAAACAGGGTCAGGACATCTACCTTAAGCATGATGAAAATGACGAGTTACGAATTACGAGTGACGAAGTATGAAATTTCCTGCGCTCCGCGCAGCATTATTCTACTTCGTACCTCGCACTTCGTACTTTGTACTTACGCATTGGCGTTGTGGCGGAGCATGGCTTCCACGTAGCCATCGATGTTGCCGTCCATCACGTCCTGGATGTTGCCGGATTCGAAGCCGGTGCGCAGGTCCTTCACCATCTGGTAGGGCTGGAACACGTAGGAGCGAATCTGGTTGCCCCAGGCAATATCGCCTTTTTCGGAGTACTGGCGGTCGGCTTCGGCGCGCTTGCGGTCTTCCTCCAGCTGGATGAGGCGGGCCTTGAGCATGCGCATGGCTTCCTCGCGGTTACGGAGCTGGGAGCGCTGGGTCTGGCAGGCCACGATGATGCCGGTGGGCAGGTGGGTGAGGCGCACGGCGGTTTCCACCTTGTTCACGTTCTGGCCGCCCTTGCCGCCGGAGCGGTAGGTGTCCATCTTCACATCGGCTTCCTTCACCTCGATTTCGATGTCGTCGGAGATATCCGGGGTGGCATCCAGCGAGCAGAAGGAGGTGTGGCGCTTGCCGGCGGAGTCGAAGGGGCTCATGCGCACCAGGCGGTGGATGCCGCGCTCGTTCTTCAGGTAGCCGTAGGCGTACTCGCCGTCAATCTTGATGGTTACGGAGCGGATGCCGGCTTCATCGCCATCCGTGCTTTCCATGATTTCCGTGTTGAAACCGTGGCGCTCGCAGTAGCGCAGGTACATGCGCAGCAGCATGCTGGCCCAGTCGCAGGCCTCGGTGCCGCCCGCACCGGCGTGTATGGTCACATAGCAGCCGGCGTTGTCGTGCGGGCCGTTGAGGAGCGTCAGCAGCTCGAATTCCTCCAGGCGCTTGAACCAGGCATCGTATTCAGCCTTGGCCTCGCCGGCCATGTCGGGGTCCTCGCCGGCCATTTCCACGGCCACTTCCACGTCCTCCAGCCCTGATTCCAGGCTGCGGAACTGCTCCAGGCGGCGCTTGAGCGGGTTCACCTCGTTCATGAGGGCGCGTGCGGCCTCGGGGTTATCCCAGAAATCCGGGGCGCTCATGCGCTCATCCAGTTCTGCTACTTTAGATTCAAGGCTTCCGAGGTCAAAGATAGCTCCCGAGCTCGGAAAGACGGGAGCGCATGGCTTCCGTGTCGAGCGCCGAGAGATCGATATTGGTCGTCTGGTTCTCCATAACGCGCGGGAGTATACAGGCTTTCCCCCTGGCTGTCAATCTAAATTACACTGGGGGATACGTGGATTGACGATTTACAATTGGCAACTTCTAATAACTCGAAACGAATCAACAAATTGATATTTGTCGTTGTCGGGGCACGGGACTTCAGTCCCGAAATAACGGTGCTTCCAATCGGGACTGAAGTCCCGTGCTCCGACAGAGTTACCCCACAAATTCCCATTTATCGAGCTCTGCACTCAAACTTTGGGACACGTGTGGGGGCACATGTGTGTGAAAAAACTTCATTTCACACAAAATGCTTGACGCCGCGAGACTTGGCTGGCATACTCACACCTGCCGCCGGGAGCACCCCCGGAGGTATAGCTGGAAAACCCCGCCAGGACCGAGAGGTAGCAACGGTATTCAGACTATGCTTGTCGGGGTGTTGTTCCCGGCGGTTTTCTTTGGGATGGACTCCCCATTTCCTGATTGTTTCATTCCCGAGCGGTAATAAAATGCCGGGAAATCGCAGGGAAAGAGTGTTTTATTCCCGTTCGGGAATAAAAAATGTGGTAAATTATTCAGCGCGTGTGTGCTACTTTCCCTTGGGCAGGAAGTAGCCGCGCTGCTTATCGTTGATGGGGAGGCCGGCGATTTCCATGACGTGGAGCATTTCCTCCCAGAGGCGGCGGCGCTCGCCGAGGTCGCTGGTGCGGAGCAGGTAGCTGGGGTGGTGGGTCACCACCACGGGAATGCCGCGGAAGCTCCAGGTGTGCTCCTGGTAGGCGGCCAGGGGCAGCTTGCCCTGCTGCAGCAGGCCGCGGGCCGCCATGACGCCCAGGGCTACAATCACGCGTGGCTGCACCAGCTGCATTTCAAAATCAAAGACCGGCAGGCTGAAGAGCAGTTCCTTATCGCTGGGCGGGCGGGTGTTGAGCGTCTGGCGCGGCTGGGCCGGGCGGAATTTGAGCAGCTGGGTCAGGTACACCTGCTCGCGGGTCAGGGTCATGGCTTTGAGCATGCCATCCAGCTTGCCGCCGGCTTCGCCCTGGAAGGGCAGCCCAGCTTTTTCGTCCTGGTAGCCGGGGGCATCGCCCACAAACACGATATCCGCCTGCCGGTTTCCCTGCGGCAGCACTACTTTCTCGCGCAGGGTGCCCAGCTGGCGCAGCGGGGCCCAGGTGGGCAGAATGCGCTGCATATTGGCCCAGGCTTCATCGGCATTGCTGCCTCCGGGGCGGAAGAAGGGCACCTCCTCCTGCTCCTGCACCGGTTCCTCGGGCAGCGGCTTGCTGAGCTCGGCACTCAGCCTGGTTTCCGGCTGGGCTTCGGGCTCAGGCTGTGCAGGGGTGTTCTGCGGCACGGGGGGCGGCCCCATGGGCCCTGCAGGTGGTGCTGCCGGCACCACCGGGGCAGGCCGGGTGCCGCGCTTGGCGGCCAGCATCCACTCGCGCAGCACCAGGCGTGCTTCTTCATCCACAGCCAGCCGCTGCACCCCCTGCGTCTGCAGGGTGTGAAGGTAATCGAGGACTAAGCTGCGGAGATTCATGAAGGGATGTGGAATTTTGGATTTTTGATTTTGAATGTATAGAATTTCGTTCGCTTCGCTCACCGGAGGTTTTGCTGAGAGGTCCTGGTTCCGGCTGTGAATATGGCAACAAATCGTAAATATTCAAAATCCTGAATTCAACATTCAAGATTCTTACCAGCGGGCTTTATTAAATCTTGCCACCTCTCGCTGCACCTCGCGCATTTCGGCGCGGGCCTTGAGGTCATAGCGCTGGTCGCGGTGGGTTTTGCCGCGGCCGGTGCCTATTTCGGCTTTCACCTTGCCGTTTTTCCAGTAGAGGCGGAGCAGGGGGAGGGCAAAGCCCTTCTGGGCCTGCTGGATTTCGAGTTTCAGAATCTCTCGCTTGTGCATGAGGAGGCGGCGCGGGCGCTTTGCCTCGTGCTGGAACCACTTGCCGGCGGTTTCCCAGGGCTGCACGTCGCAGCCATAGAGGAAGAGCTGGCCTTTTTCCACGCGGGCGAAGGCATCTGCCACGTTCACTTTGCCGGCGCGGATGGATTTCACCTCGGTGCCGCGCAGCTCGATGCCGCATTCGTGGCGGCTCATGATTTCGTAATCACGGCCTGCTTTCTTGTTGCTGGCAATCAGGTTGCTCTGGGGGGCGGGTTTCTTGGCCATATCGGAGTGGTGGGGGGGCAGGGTGTTGGTGTCAAATAGAGCGACCCGGCGCTGCCGTACGTGGGAGCTTGCCGGGTCGCGCCGAAAGGAATACCTGCGGGGGTCTTACAGGTCCGGGGTGATGGTGAGGGTATCCGGCTCCATGGGAGCGGCTGCGGCCTCGGCCAGCTCGGCAAAGGGGTCAACCTCCACGGCTTCACCCCTGCTGGCGGCAAGCTCCTCGGGGGTCATCTCGTGCCAGGTGATTTTGCCCTCGATAATCTCCGTGAGAGCGATATCACCGCACTGCATTTCCGGGGTGGTGACGATGAAGGGGTCAGAACCGTGGTTGAGCTGCTGCACGCGCTTGGAAACGATGTTCACCAGCAGCTGGTTGTCGCCTACGATCTGAGCGGCTTTTTCGATGAGTTCAACTTTCATGGGAGATAAAAATGGTGATACCCCGCGGGGGTGCGGGTGCGGCATTGTACACTGTTATGCCACCGGATGCAAGCCTTTAATCACGTCAGCAAGGGAATAAAAGCCTTCGCACACCACATTTTTGCTTGTCAAGCCCGGCCCCAGCGGGTAGGATAGCACCATATAGACAGCGCCGCGCTCCTGCCGCGGCATTTACCGAACCCAACTGAAACACGAGTATATTATGGCTAATTTAAACAAAGTAATGATTATCGGCAACCTGACGGCTGACCCGGATGTGCGCACCACCCCGCGCGGCAATACCGTGGCTGAGCTCCGCCTGGCCGTGAACCGCGTGAGCAGCGGCCCCAACGAGGGCGAACGCCGCGAGGAAACCACCTTCCTGGATGTGACCTGCTGGGGGCGCACCGCTGAAATCGCCGGCCAGTACCTGGCCAAGGGTCGCCCCGTCTTCATCGAGGGCCGCCTGCAGCAGGATACCTGGGAGGATAAGCAGACCGGCCAGCGCCGCAGCAAAATCCGCATCGTGGCAGAGAATATGCAGCTCCTCGGCAGCCGCGGCGACGGCGGCGGCCAGCAGCAGGGCGGCGGCAGCTACCAGCAGCGCTCCAGCAACTACAGCAACGGCGGCGGCTACTCCAATGGCGGTGGCAACTATGGCGGCGGCCAGGGGGGCTACTCCAACGGTGGCGGCAACTATGGCGGCGGTTATTCCAATGGCAACGGCGGCGGCTATTCCAATGGCGGCTACCAGCAGCAGCGCCCCCAGCAGCAGACCCCGCCCCCTCCCATGCCCGCTGAGGAGGATGATGATATCCCGTTCTGAAGCCACGCCGCTGGCGAGGATAGCATCGTGAAGTGATTTCGTCCGGTCGCCGCAAGGTGACCGGATTTTTGTACGATTCAGGCTTTCGTTTCCGATTCACACGCGTCCCAAAGTTTGGGTGCGGAGTGCGATGAATGGGAGTTCGGCGGGGCGTCAGCGGGCGGGATTAAGAGCCCGCAGCAGACGTAAGAATAATAGCCGGGGCTCAATGAATAACTCTGATGGTGCGGCATCAGGTGCTGCTGATGATGACGGGGGTGTGGAGGGGGACGAGGTCGAAGAGGGTGGCGGCGTCCTGCGGGGAGAGACGGATGCAGCCGTGGGAGACGGGGGTGCCGAGGCGTGCGGTATCTGCGGTGCCGTGGATGTAGATGAAGCGGGAGAGGGTGTTGGCGTTGTGCGGTTCGAGGCCGCGGAGGGTGAGGATGCGGGAGAGGATGGCATCTTCCCCGCGGCTGGCGGCGGGGTGCAGGCCCACGGGGATGCGGCCGCGGAAGACGGTGAGCAGCGGGGCGTTTTCCCCGTGCTTGGAGTGGATGACGAAGCGCCCCAGCGGGGTGCAGCCGCTGCCGGGTGCGGAGCCGGTGCCGGCGGCGCCGGTGCTGCACGGGGCGGAGAAGAGCACCCCGCCCGCGGCGGTGCGCAGCTCCAGCCGCTGCTCCGGCACGGAGATGTGGATGGTATTTGCCATTTTCGGAGCGCGGGACTTCAGTCCCGTATACCTTGACGTGCCGGCGCTTCCTTATTCACCCAGAATCGTTCTGGCGATATCCTCGGCGGCATCGGGGCGGGAGAGGGCGCGCATGGCGCTTTCCATGGCGGTGCGGGCGTCGGGATTCAGGGCGGTGGCGTGCACGAAGTCGTGGACTTTCTGCACGGTGAGGTCGGCCTGCTGGATGAGGACGGCGGCGCCGTGGTCGGAGAAGGCGCGGGCGTTGTGGGTCTGGTGGTCATCCGCCGCAAAGGGGTAGGGGACGAGCAGGCAGGCCTTGCCGATGAGGGAGAGCTCGGTGAGGGTGGAGGCGCCGCTGCGGGCAATGACGCCATCTGCCGCGGCATAGGCGGCGGGCATGTCGGCGCAGAAGCCGAGCACGGTGATGTTCGGGGCGCCGCCGGCCAGGGCGTTCACGCGCTCGAAGTCCAGGCGGCCGGCGATGACGAGGTAGTGCACCTGCGGGTCGGCCTTGGCGGCTTCGATGAGCAGGGAATTGAGGTTGCGCGCACCCTGGGAGCCGCCGGTGACGAGGATGACGGGTTTATCCTGCGGGAGACCGAGACGCTCACGGGCCTCGGCGGGGGTGGGCAGGTGGCGGATTTCATCGCGCACGGGGGTGCCGACCACGGCACAGTCGCTGCCGGGGAAGTGCTGCACGGCTTCCTGCATGCCCACGAGCACCTTGGTGCACCAGCGGGCGGTGAGGCGGTTCGACTTGCCGGGCATGGCGTTGGAATCATGCACGTAGGAGCGCAGGCCCAGGGCGCGGGCGGCCTTGCAGGGGGGCAGGCTGGTGAAGCCGCCCATGCCGAGCACCACATCCGCCTTTTCCTGCCGCAGGAGCTTCTTGCAGTTGAGGTAGGTGGTGAAGAGCTTCCAGAGGAAGGCGGGCATGCGCAGGGAGAAGGTGGCGGGCTTGGCAATGGCGGGGATGGAGTGGAACTCCAGGTCGCCGTATTTGCTGGAGGCCTCGGCATCCACCTCTTTGCGGGAGATGAGGAGGATGGGGCGGTGGCCCTGCTTGCGGAGCTGCTGGGCCACGGCAATGCCGGGGAAGAGGTGGCCGCCTGTGCCGCCGCAGGCGATGACGATGTTGAGCGCTTTCATAATCAGGGGTCCTTGATTTCTTTGAGTCTGCGGAGGGGCCAGTAGTTCTGGCGGATGATGGGGGTATGGCGCTGGATGCTGGTGAGCAGGCCGATGGAGGCAATGGTGAAGATGAGGTTGGTGCCGCCGCTGCTGATGAAGGGGAGGGGCAGGCCGGTGTTCGGCAGGAGGGTGGTGACCACCATGATATTGAGCATGGCGGGCCAGAAGATGGTGCAGGAGAGCCCCAGCGCCAGAATGCGGCCGAAGGTATCATGCGTGCGCACGGCCAGCACCAGCCCGGAGAAGGCCATGGCGGTGAAGAGCAGCACCACGCCCGCTGCCCCCAGGAAGCCCCATTCCTCACCGATTTCGGCAAAGATGAAGTCGGTGTGCGCATAGGGCAGGTTACCGTATTTCTCGATGCCATCCCCCAGGCCCACGCCGGTGAGCCCGCCACGGGCAAAGGCGAGGATGGCAATCCACTGCTGGCGGCCGGCACCCTGGCTGAATGCCTGCGGGTCGAACCAGGCCTCGATGCGCATCATGCGGTTGGCGCTGCCGGTCATCATGAGGTACAGGCAGATGGCGCCGATGAGCATGGCCAGCAGCATGAGCCAGGTGCGGGTGCCGGAGACATACATCACGCAGAATCCGGACATGGCCAGCGCAGCGGCGGTGCCCATGTCCTTCTCAAAGAGAATGAGCATGAGCGGAATGCCGAACAGGATGGCACCCGGCCAGAAAAAGCCGCGCCAGAAGGTGCCGGCCACTTCGCGGTGCGTGGTGTACCAGTGGGCCAGGGTGAGCATGAGGGTGATTTTGGCCAGCTCACTGGGCTGAAAGGTGAGCCCCAGGTTAATCCAGCGGGATTCGCCGTTGATGGTTTTGCCGATGCCGGGCAGGTAGCAGCAGATGAGCAGCACCAGGCAGCCCCACCAGGCCACATAGACCACCCGGCGCCATACGTGGTAGTCCACCCGGCTGAGCCCCAGGGCAATCACCAGCCCGAGCAGGGCAAACATGCACTGCTTGCCCAGGAAGGTATCATACCAGGGGAGTTCGGCCTGGCCCTGCACGCAGGAGCCGGTGCTGGCAACCATGACCACCCCCAGCACGAGCAGGAGGATGAAGCAGACCCAGATGCAGATGATGCTGAGGCGGGCGGTCATGAGGACGGGCGGGCGGGGGGGGAAGGCGTGTTATTCGCTGACTTTGAGCTTGTGGCCCACCTGCAGGCGGCGGGCATCAGCATTGGTCATGTTGTTCAGCTTGAGAAGCTTCGGCAGGGAAATCCTGTACTTTTTGGCAATGCGGCCCAGGTTTTCACCGCGCTTCACCACGTGGTACTTGGCGGTGTCCTGCACGGCGGGCTGCGCGGCCTGCATGGCCTTGGCCTCGGCAGAGTCTGCGGGCAGCGGCACGTTCAGGTAGGAGCCGCCGGGCAGGTTGGTGAGGGAGGCCAGCTGGGTGTTTGCGCCTTTCAGCACATCTTCGGTGATGCCGTACTGGGCGGCAATGCGGCCCCAGGTCTCGCCGGATTTCACCAGGTGCGGCTTATTGACGGTGGGGGCGGCGGGAGCCGGTGCGGGGGCGGGCTGCACGGCCACCGGCTGGGTGGGCGCCGCGGGCTGGGCCTGCACGGGGGTGACGGCCTCCATGTTCACCGGGGCCTGGGTG
Source organism: Akkermansia sp. (assembly GCA_017435365.1). Taxonomy (GTDB): domain Bacteria; phylum Verrucomicrobiota; class Verrucomicrobiia; order Verrucomicrobiales; family Akkermansiaceae; genus Akkermansia. The sequence continues at coordinate 9,176 of JAFSFD010000063.1, forward strand.
ATATGCACCTGCGCATCCGCCGGGGCGGGGCTGGCCGGGGACGCTGGTGCGGGGGCGGGCTGGGCTGCAACCGCGGGTTGCACCGGGGCGGGCTGAGCCGGTGCAGCGGGGACGGCCGCCTGGGCGGGAGCTGCCGGGGGCGGGGTGATGGTGGGCGCCACGGCCATGCCGCTGTTGCTCTTGCCTATGTTGCCACGCAGCATCACGCCGCCGATGACGAGGATATGCACCACGATGAGCCCCAGGATGATGCGCACCACGATGGAGGGGCTGGTGGCATCAATCGGGATGCCGGTGGTGGAAAAGTCGCGGTGGAGCTGGCGGGGCTGCTTCAGTTTGGAATTGACGATGCCGCTGAGAAAGTGGCGTTTGGTCTTGGCTCGGCCCAGGGGAGTCTGCTGGAAGGAAGAAGGTGCTTTTCTGCTCATATAAAAATCAATGGGGCGGGAATTATAGTTGAAGGAGTTGCTTGACGGAGTCGCGGAAGCATTGACCGCGCTGGACATAGCCGGTAAATTGGTCGAATGAGGAGGTGCCGGGGGAGAACAGCACCACATCGCCGCGTTCTGCTACCTTGTGGGCAGCCGCCACGGCTTCCTGCACGGTGGTGACTTTCACCACGCGGCAGACGGGAGAGAAGGTTTGCTCCAGCTGGTCGGCAATCTGCCCGAACACGATGCAGACGCGGGCTTTCTGCTCCAGCATGGGGTTGATGGCAGAGTAGTCCAGCCCTTTGTCCTTGCCGCCTGCCAGCAGGATGATGGGGCGGGTCTGGGAGCGCACGGCGGCCTCGGTGGAGTGCAGGTTGGTGCTCTTGGAGTCATTCAACCAGAGGATGCCGTCTATCTCGGCCACGGTTTCGCAGCGGTGGCCGGGCGGGTTGAAGGAGCGGATGGCGGCGGAGATGGTGGCATCATCCAGCCCCACGGCGCGGCAGGCCAGGGTGGTGGCCATGGCGTTTTCGGCATTGTGCGCCTGCTCCAGCGGGGTGCCGCGCAGCGGGGTGAGCACCGCGCCGGCCTCCATGAGGCAGCCGTTCTCGAAATAGAGCTGCCCGGTGGTCACGACGGAGGAGAAGCCCACGCGCTTCGGGGTGAGGGCGGGGAGCTCTTCGCCCTCGCGCACGATGGCGAGCTGGTCGGCGCTCATGTTCTCGAAGATGCGGAGCTTGGCGTTGAAGTAGTCCTCCACCTTCGTGTAGCGGTCCATGTGATCCGGGGCAAAGTTGAGCCAGATGGCGACCTCCGGGCGGAAGTCAACGATGGTTTCCATCTGGAAGGAAGAGACCTCCAGCACGGCGAACTCGGGCTGCGGCTCCATGAGCGCCACATCGCTGAGGGGGTAGCCGTAGTTGCCGCAGGCCTTGGCGGTTCTGCCGGCGGAGAGCAGCACATGCTCCAGCAGGGCGGTAGTGGTGGTCTTGCCGTTTGTGCCGGTGATGGCGATGATGCGGCCGCCGTAGTAGTGCCAGGCCAGCTCGGTCTCGCCGATGAGCGGGGCCCCGTGGGCGGTGAACGCGAGGGTCCAGGGGATATCGCCCTCAATGCCGGGGGAGAGCACCACGAGGTCCGCCGCGTAGGCGCGGGCGTGTTCCTCAGTGGCGCCGGGCACAAAGCCCACGCCGGGTTCGCTGCAGGTGGCGGCGGGGTTGGCATCGAAAATGCAGACCTCTGCCGCGCCCTTGGCCAAGGCCAGGCGGGCGGCTGCCACTCCGCTGCTGCCGCAGCCGAGCACCGCTATTTTCTTTCCGTTCAGTTCCATGGTGGCGGGTGGGGGGAAAATCAGTTAATTACACGAAGCAGCAGGCGCCCAGGATGAGCCCGAGCACAGCCAGGAAGAAGGCGATAATCCAGAAACGCACGCAGACCTGGGTTTCGCTCCAGCCGCATTTCTCGAAGTGGTGGTGGATGGGGGCCATGCGGAAGAAGCGGCGGCCCTCGCCGTAGAGCTTGCGGCTCACCTTGAACCAGCCCACCTGAATCATCACGGAAGTGGCCTCAGCCACAAAGACGCCGCCGATGATGACCAGCAGCAGCTCCGTGTGCGTGCACACGGCCACGGTGCCCAGCGCACCACCCAGGGAGAGGGAGCCGGTATCGCCCATGAATACCTTGGCCGGGTGGGCATTGAACCACAGGAAACCGAGACAGGCGGCTGCTATGCAGAGCAGGTAGTTGGCCAGGGCCACTTCACCGAAGGTGAGGCTGAGCGAGAGGAAGGCCAGGCAGGAAACGACCATGCAGCCGCTGGCCAGGCCGTCCAGCCCGTCGGTGAGGTTCACGGCGTTGGAAGCGCCGATGATGACCAGCATGGCGAAGGGGATGAAGAACAGGCCCAGGTCCACCGTGCCGTAGAAGGGGATGAGCACGCGGGCGATGGTGGGATCCAGATACCAGAGGTACCCGGCGCAGCCCAGGGAGGCCACTGCCTGCAGGGCAATCTTGAACCAGCCGCTCACGCCATCTGTGCTCTTCTTGGTGATTTTGGCCCAGTCATCCAGGAAGCCGAGGATGGCCGTGACCCCCATGACCAGCAGGCAGCACTGAAGCTTGGGGTCGCCCATATCCAGGAAGAGGATGCTGGTGAACATGATGAGGCCGATAATCATGAGCCCGCCCATGGTGGGGGTGCCCACCTTGGCGGAGTGCTCGGGGGCGAGCACGCCCTTGCTGGCCTCGCGGATGGGCTGACCGGCCTTCATGGCGCGCAGAATGGCGATGAGACGCGGGCCGATGAGCATGGAACCCACGAAGGGCACCAGCAGGGCCAGCAGCAGCTGGGCTCCCACGGGGAGCTGGTAGATGAAATTGATCATGACTTATGCTTTGGGGTTGAGTGAGGGAAAGAGTTCGTAGATGCAGCGCTCCATGCCGGCGGAGCGGGAGCCTTTGAAGAGCAGGGCATCGCCCGGTTCCATGAGGGAGCGCAGGGCGGCGGCGGCTTCGGCCGGGGTATTGACCAGCAGCGCCGGCACGCTCTCCGCCGCAGCCTGGCAGAGCGCGAGCGTCTCGGCGCATTCGGCACCCACCACTACCACGGCGGCATAGCCCAGGGAGGCGGCGCACCAGCCCATGTCCGCATGGGCGGCAATGCCGCCTTCGCCCAGCTCGCCCATCTTGCCGAGCACGGCGATGTGGCGCTTCGGGCCGCGGAGGGCTGCCACGGTTTCCAGGGCGGCCTTCATGCTTTCGGGGTTGGCGTTGTAGGTGTCGTCCACCACGGTGTAGCCGTCAATCTCCTTGCAGGCCAGACGGCCATGCGTGAGGGAGGAGGCGGAAAGGCCTGCGGCAATCTGCTGCAGGGAGCAGCCGAGTTTCCAGCCGGCGGCAGCAGCCAGCAGGCTGTTGCTCACCATGTGGGCTCCCGGCACGGGCAGGGAGACCTCCACCTCGCCCAGCTCATCAATATGCAGGGTATAGGTGGTGCCGGTGGAGGTGCTGCGCGGGTTGAGGGCGCGCACCGGGCTGTTGCAGCCGCCCACCGGAATCGGGGTGGCGGCGGTCTGTGTGGAAATGAAATCGGCAAAATCATCCAGCGCCGGGTAAATCATGTACCCCTCTGCCGGCAGGGCGCGGGCCACGGTGCATTTCTCCTCTGCAATGGCCTGGCGGGTGCCCAGGTACTCCAGGTGGGCGGAGCCGATGGTGGTGATGATGCCGATCTGCGGGCGGGTCATGGCGCAGAGCGGGGCGATTTCGCCGGCGTGGTTCATGCCCATTTCCCAGATGGCGGCGCGGGTGCCCTGCGGGGTGCTCAGGATGCTGAGCGGCACGCCGATGTGGTTGTTCAGGTTGCCTTTGGTGGCCAGGGCCTCATATTTCTGAGAAAGCACAGAGAGGCACATGTCCTTGGTGCTGGTCTTGCCGCTGCTGCCGGTGAGCCCCACCACATGCAGGGGCTCCAGCTGCCCGCGCCACCAGGTGGCCAGGCTCTGCAGCGCTGCCAGTGTGTCCTCCACCTGCACCACGGTGCAGCCGGGTGCAAAATCGCCCTCCACCCGGGATACGACCACGGCGGCGGCGCCTTTCTGCGAGGCTTCGGCTGCGAAGGTGTTGCCATCGAAGCGCTCACCGCAGAGCGCCAGGAACACGCAGCCGGGGGTGATGGCGCGGCTGTCTGTGGTGAGACCGGCGGTGATGGCTCGCTCCCCCGGCACCACTGCCTTGCCGGCGGTGGCGGTGATGAGGTCGCTGGTGCTCAGGTGGGTCATGGCGGCGGTGGTGGGGGGTGTTACTTGCTGTTGCGGCGGCCTTCCGGCTTGCGGGAGGGCACGGAGATGCCCTCCGGGTTCTTCTCGGCGTAGTACTTGCGCACCACGGCAGAATCGGAGAAATCGATGGTTTCGTTGGCGAAAATCTGGTAATTCTCGTGCCCCTTGCCGGCGATGAGGACGGCGTCTCCCGGGCGGGCCTGCTCCAGCGCGGCGCGGATGGCCTCCTCGCGGTCGGTGATGCGGTGCTGCTTGGCGGTGGGGATACCGGGCATGATTTCATCGATAATCTGCTCGGGGTCCTCGCTGCGGGGGTTATCGCTGGTCACGAGGCAGAGGTCGCTGTAGCGGGCGGCGGCTTCACCCATGAGCGGGCGCTTGGTGCGGTCGCGGTCGCCGCCGCAGCCGAAGATGGTGATGAGGCGGCCATTGCGGCAGAGGGCCTTCATGGTCTTGCACACGTTTTCTACGGCGTCCGGGGTGTGGGCGTAGTCCACGAAGCACTGCACGTTGTTCACGCTGGAGACGAGCTCCATGCGGCCGGGCACCTGCGGGCTCTGGGCCAGGGCGGTGATGGCATCTGCCAGGTTGATGCCGGCGCACACGGCACCGGCCAGGGCGGCCAGGCTGTTGGAAAGGTTGAACTCACCGATGAGCGGGGTGCGCACCAGGTAGCTGCGGCCCTGGTAGAGCAGCTCATACTGGCTGCCTTTCAGGGTGACCAGCCTGGGCACGGCGCGGAAATCGGCCTTCTCGTTCTCGCCGAAGGTGCGCACCTTCATGATGGGGGCCAGTTCCTCCGCCAGGCGGCGGCCATAGGCATCATCGATGTTGATGACTGCGGCGCTCTTGCGGTCGGCAGCGGCCATGCGGGTGAAGAGGAGCTTCTTGGCCTGGTAGTATTCCTCCATGGTGCCGTGGTAGTCCAGGTGGTCCTGGGTCAGGTTGGTGAAGATACCCACGCGGAAGTTGGTGCCGGCAGTGCGCTGCTGCACCAGGGCGTGGGAGGAAACTTCCATGGAGACGGCGCGGCAGCCGTTCTGCACCATTTCGGCCAGCATGCTCTGCAGCAGGGCGCAGCCGGGGGTGGTGTTGCTGGAGGTGGTGCGGCGCTCGCCGTTGTCGTAGATGATGGTGCCGATGAGGCCGGCGCGCTGCCAGGCGGCGCGGAAAATGTGGTTCACCAGGTAGCTGATGGTGGTCTTGCCATTGGTGCCGGTCACGCCCAGCAGCACCATCTTGTCGCTCGGAAAATCATTCCATGCGCTCATGAGCAGACCGTTCGCCTCGTGCGTGTCGGCCACTTGTACCCAGCAGGTGCCGGCGGCTGTGGCGGCGGCGCACGGCGCGGTTTCCGCCACGATGGCAACAGCCCCGGCGGCAATCGCGCCATCGATGGCGGTGTGACCGTCGAACTGCGTGCCCTTGACGGCTACATAGCAGCAGCCGGGAATCACCTTGCGGCTGTCATCGGTGAGCAGCGTAAGGGGCTTGCTGAGTTTGCCGGTGATGCTGGCGCCGGGCAGGATGCTGAATATCTTCTTGGTGTCCATGACGTGGGAAATTTCTTATTTCTTTAGATTAGCAGATTCTTCCTTAGTAGCAAGATATTTTTCGTATGCTTCGGGGTCGCTGGGGGTGAGATTGAGCACATTGATGAAGCGCTCGGCCGCTGCGCGGAAGATGGGGGCCGCCACCGTGCCGCCGCCGGGGTTGCAATCGGTGGGGTGAGGTTCATCAATGACGGTCATGACCACCAGTCTGGGGTCATTGATGGGGAGTACGCCCGCGAAGGAAACGGTGTAGAGGTTTTCGGTGTAGCCGCCGCCGGCTTTCACCTTCTTGGCGGTGCCGGTCTTGCCGCCGATGCGGAATCCGGGGATGGCGGCTGCCGTGGCGGTGCCGCGGCCGCATTCTCCCTTGCGCTCGGTCACGGTTTCCAGGGCAAAGCGCAGGTCGCGGGCGGTGGAGGATTTCATGACGCGGCAGATTTCCTGCGGGGCGCATTCATCGTAGATGGTGCCATCCGCGGCGATAATCTTATCGATAAGGCGGGGTTTCATGCGCACGCCGTCGTTGGCGATGGTGGCATAGACCATGGCCATGTGCAGCGGGGAAACAGCCACGGAATACCCGTAGGCGATGCGGGAGTAGTTCACGATGTTGCTCCCATCTGCCAGCAGGCAGGCGCCGCCGCTGGGCAGCTCGATGCCGGCGGGTTTGTTCAGCCCGAATTTTTCCAGATATTCCTTGAAGTTCTGCCACTTGGCCACGATGGCGATGCGGGCGGCACCGGGGTTGCTGGATTTTTTGAGGACGCCCCACACGGGCAGGCTGTGGTAGTTGAACGGGCGGTCGCTGATGGGGCGGCTGCCGAAGCCCACGGAGAAGGGCTCGCAGTTCACCCAGCCGTTGATACCCATGAGCCCCTTATCCACCACGGAGGTGACCGCCAGCACCTTGAAGGTGGAGCCGGGCTCATAGCGGGTCTGGCAGGCGAAGTTGAAATCGCCGGTGAGGGGCTTGCCGTCCTCGTCCTTCACCTCGCCGCGCTTGAACTTGCCCTTGTGGGTGATGAGCTCCTTGGTGTTCAGGTCGAAGGCGGGGCGGCTCACCATGGCCAGGATATCGCCGGTTTTGGGGTCTACCACAATCATGCAGCCGCGCTTGGCGCGGAAGTGGCGCATGCCTTTATCCAGCTCCTGCTCCACAATGGTCTGCAGGCGCATATCGATGGTGAGCTTGAGGTTGAGCCCGTGCTTGGGGGCCATGTAGCGGTCGTCCTCGTTGGGCAGCACCTGCCCGCGGGCGTTGTGGCGGTATTCGCGGAAGCCGTCCACCCCGGAAAGGTAGCTCTGGAAATAGGCTTCCACGCCGCTCATGCCCTTGTTTTCGTGGTCCACATAGCCCAGCACGTGGCAGAGCATCTCCGGCATCACGTAGGAGCGGCGCAGGTCAGACTGCACCATGAGCCCGCGCAGGCGGGCCTCGCTCACGGCCTTGCGGATTTTATCCGCGGTATCGAAGTTCATGCCCTTGGCCAGCACAATCTGGTTGCGGATGGAGCGGGTGGGCTCACCCTTGGCGCGGGCTTCCTCGTTGTATTTCAGGGTGGCGGTCTGCGCAATTTTCTCCACGATGTCCTCGCGGGTCATGAATCGCTTGATGGTGCGGCCGTTCACGGTTTCCTCGATTTCCTGGTGGGAGAGGAAGGGGTAGAGCACCTCGGCCACGAGCTTGTCATGCAGCCGGAAATAGTATTCCATGGTCTGCTCGTCGTACTCCATGAGGCGGTTGGCCCTGGCATCCTTCGGGTTGATGCGGGCGCGGCGCTCGGCCTTTTCCTCGTCCGTCATGTCGGCCTTGGCGTTGTTCAGGAGCTTGGCGCGGTAGTTATAGAGCAGCTTGCGGCGGTCCCTGGGGTCGGTGAGGGTCTCCCAGCGGGGGTCGTTCACGGCCTGATTGTAGGCCAGACCTTCCACCACTGCGGTGATTTCGCGCAGGTGGTAGCGGTCTGCCACCAGTTCGGCGCTCTGGATATTGTTGGTGAGCAGCTCCTCGTTGCGGTCCATGATGATACCGCGCTGGGCCGGGATGCTCTCGGTGTCAATCAAATCATCCACAGCGGCGGGGCGGTGGTTGCCGGAGTCGAAAATCTGCAGCTCGGCCAGGCGCACAGCGGCGGCGCTGGCGGCCAGCATCATGAAAAACGCCAGCACTGCGGCGCGGCCTGCAAAGGGAACTTTGGTTTTCATGGTGGCTGGCTGGGGGCGGGGGATTAGCGGTTGATGAGGGCCATGCCGCTGTCCTGCAGACGGCGTGCAAGCTCAATCTGGCTGCGGTCAATATCGCGCAGCATGGAGCGGTCCTGGCTGAGACGGTCGCGCATGGCCCAGCGGTTGGTCATGGCGTTGGTCTTGGCACGGTGCTGGTTGGCGTTCAGGTTGCAGACCGTGATTTCACGGTTGAGCTTGCTGATTTCCGTGCGCACGGCTACCTGGTCATTCTTGAACAGGGCAAAGGTGATACCGCCCGCCGATACCATGATGGCAAAGACCACCATCCACACCAGGAAGCTGAAGCTTACCCGGTCGGCGTAGCGGGAGGTTGGTGTGCTGGGAGGCATTAGAGGTGATGAGAGGGACAGAGGTTGATACAGCGGAAGGTGAGGTGATTAAAGCTTTTCGATGACGCGGAGTTTGGCGCTGCGGGCTCGCGGATTGGCTGCCAGCTCGGCCTCGCTTGCCACGATGGGCTTGCGCGTGACCAGGCGGGCGGCATATTCCGGGTTGGGGCGCGGGGCCGGCCACTCCGGGCGGTCGATTTCCGGGCGGGTCACGCGGTCAAAGTAGCGCTTGACGGCGCGATCCTCCAGGCTGTGGAAGGTGATGATGGCGAAGCGGCCTCCGCTCTTGAGCAGGCTCAGGCCGGTTTCGAGCAGGGCATCCAGCGCGCCGAGCTCGTCATTCACCGCGATGCGCAGCGCCTGGAAGGAGCGGGTGGCGGGGTGCTGTTTGCCTTTGCGGGGCAGCACCGTGGCGATGATATCGGCCAGCTGCGTGGTGGTGGTGATGGGGGCTTTGGCGCGTTCCTGCACGATGCGGCGGGCTATGGCGCGGCTGGCGCGTTCCTCGCCGTACTGCCACAGGATATCGGCCAGTTCGCTTTCGGCGGCAGTGTTCACGATGTCGGCCGCGCTGCGGGGAGCGGCGGGGTTCATGCGCATGTCCAGCGGCCCCTCGGCCAGGAAGGAAAAGCCACGCGCTGCCTGGTCTACCTGCGGGGAGGAAATGCCGATATCCGCCAGGATGCCGTCCACGGTTTCCAGCCCCTCGGCTCGGAGCAGTCCGGCGGCGTTCCGGAAGTTGCCGGCCACGATGTGCAGGCGGTCGGCATACGGGGCCAGTCGCTTGCGGGCAGCGCGGCGGGCGGCGGGGTCCTGGTCAATGCCCCACACAGTGGCGCCTTTCTCCAGCATGAGCTCGCTGTGGCCGCCACCGCCCAGGGTGGCATCCACCAGCACGCGGCCCTCTGCCGGCTGCAGGGCCTCCACGGCTTCGCTGCGCAGCACGGTCACGTGGTGGAACTCGGTGGCATCTTCCTCGCCGGCCCCGGTGTCTGCATTGTCCGCAGAGGTGCAGCGGCAGCTTTCCTGCCATTCGGCGGCTTCGGCGGCACTCACGGCCTCCACCAGCGGGGTGCTGCACCACTGCAGCTCCGGGGTGGCGGATGCCCAGCGGGCCATCATGGCATCAATGCCTTCCTCGCCGGTGAGCTCCACCAGCACCGTGGCAGAGCAGGGGGTGAGACGGTAGGCCAGCAGCCCTTCCTCGCGCTGCAGCTTCGCTGCCAATGCGCCTACGCGCGTAAGGGAAAGGCCGGCCGGGGCACAGGCGTCCAGGGGGGCCACCACGGCTTGCTGCGACAGCTCGCGCAGTTCCTCGCCGAGGCGGGCCAGGTTGCCGCGTGCGCCCTTGATGCCTGCATCGCGCATACGCGCAAGAAGTTCGCGCCGGGCGTTCTGCCAGGCGGTCAGCTGCTCCGCACTCAGGGCTCCTTCCTCCCACATGAGCACCTTGTAGCATGTGCCTGCCGGGATGGCGGCGGTGGCGTGGCTCTCTGTTGCTGCGCCGGTCATGAGAGGATGCCGAATACTTTGTCCAGTTCCAGTTTCGCCAGGGCTTCCGGTGTCTTCGTGGCCTCGAAGTTGGCCGGTTCCCATATCTCGAAATACGTGCCGCGCCCCACGATGGAGACGGTGTCCGCCAGCTTCATTCGCTCGCGTTGTACCTTGGGAATCAGGAACTTCCCCTGGCTGCTCACCTCGGCCTGGAAGCTCATGCCGATGATGGTGCCGATGTATTGGTTGGTCTGGATGGGTTCGAACCCGCGTGCTTCTGCGTGGGCTCGAATCCCGTTCACCATTTCCTCAAAGCTTTCTTTTGTGTAGCATTTCAGTATCGGGTACCCCTCGTTCCGGGTCTCGATTACCCACAGTGTGGCCCCCTGCGCGTCACGCCAGTTCGCCGGAATCGCCACGCGACTCTTCGGGTCGAGCTTGTGCGTCACGTTGCCCGTGAACATTACTGTGGAGACACTATTCATGCTTTTGAGTGCACTTACCTGCACCACCAGTACACTCTAATACACCTCAAAAGTCAATCATAATCTGTGCAATTTTTCGAAATTCGTGCCATTTTTTGCAAATTCGCAGCAAATTCTCCGGAATTCACAAGTCGCGGTGTACCAGAGTGTATTCGTTCTGTCAGCGGGGTGAGAGAGCAGGTTACGGAAGCTGCTCAGGGGGGGAATATGGTGGTATGCTGAAAAAAACTCTTTTAATGCAATAAGGATGCGGTATTTTATCGTCTATATGGTGTAAGAAGATGGATTCGGATATACCAGAAGCAGGTAGCAGAGAGGGGGTGGGCCGTTCACCTGACTGGGAGAGCTGGTTGACCGCCCAGGGGGATGGACTGTTGCTTTATGCCCGCCAGCGGACTACTTGTGAGGCCGATGCAGAGGACGTGTTGCAAAGTGCCCTGCTGAAGCTGGTGCATGTGGTGCGTAGTGGGGAGTTCCGCAAAGGACAGAATGAATGGAAGGCCTTTGTCATCAGCTGTATCAGAAATGCGGCAATTGATTTATCGCGGAGCCGGGCGCGGCGGCAGAGCACGGCCCGCGCCGCCGCCGCTGAGCAGGAATCGGTGTACGAGAGCGCACCCTGGCTGAGCAGCCGGACCGATGCCGAGCACCGCCGGCGCTGCATAGAGCGAGTGCTGCGCCGCATGCGGGCCGATTATGCGGAAGTGGTCATGCTGCATGTGTGGCAGGGGCTCAGTTTCCGCACAATCAGCGATATCACGGGGGAGAACCCCGCCACCGTTGCCACCCGCTACCGGGCGGCCTTGCGGATTTTCCGCCAGCAGTTGGAACAAGAACTTAACCCGCCATCATGAACGAAGAGCAGACAGATATGCACCGGATTGCCCGCGATTGTGCGCCTGCTGCCATGCCGGCAGATATGCGCCGCCGTCTCCTCCGGCTCATGCTGCAGGAGGATGCTGAGCTGCAGGCGGATATGGCGCTGGAAGATGAGCTGCTTGCCTCATATGCGGCGGCTCCCATGCCGCAGGAGTTGCGCCGCCGGCTTGTGCAGAGTGCAGGGCCTGCCCCTGCGTACCGGGCTCATGGGTGGTGGAGGGCGGTGGCCGCGCTGCTGGTAGCGCTGCTGGTGCTGCCCCTGCTGTGGTGGGGGCTGCGTCCCGCGCCGGGGGCTGCTTCCCCGGTGGTGGAGGTGAGGCGTGAAATCCTGCTCGCAGATGAAGAGGCTCCGGCCGTGCGCTGCGATACCTTCGTGATGCAGGAGCCTGACCAGTCCCGCCTGGTTATCAAAGTGAAAGATGAGACTGAACCGCAATTGCCTGAAGATGTGATATGATGAAACGCCACACAGCCATTCTCTGCTTGCTGCTGTGCTGCCTGACCCTGTTGCAGGTGGCTGGCGGAGCTGTGGTGTTTGGTGTGGTCCCGGCAGAAAAATCTGCGGGTTGCGGGGTAGTGGTGGGGCGCGTGGCAGAGCGCACCCCCGCGCACGAGGCCGGTCTGCGGGCCGGTGATATGATTGTGAGTGTGCAGGGCGTGCCGACTCCGCATGCTGCCGCCTTGAAAGATGCACTGAGCACCTATGCCCCCGGTGATGTGGTGCGGGTGCGTTACTACCGCAACAAGCGGCTTTGCAGTGCACTGGTAGAACTTGCGGCCCGCCCGTCTGCCGCGGAGACTGCTGCCCCGGCGGCTCCGGTGCGGCTCTCTCCGGAAATGCAGCAGCAGTTTGCCCAGGCCCGCAGCCGTCTGCGCATCCAGCTGGCGCGGCTGCCGCAGCACCTGGACATGCAGCAGGTGCAGGCCGATTTGCAGGAGATGCTTACCCTGGCCCGCCAGGTGCCGACGGGGTGCCGCTCCTGGTTGCAGGGGCGCGATGTGCAGATGAGCCTGAAGCTTGATTACCCCGGCGGTGCGGTGGAGCTCCGCTCCTGCAATGGCTCGCTTTCCCTCGCTGTGCGGGAACCGGGCTCCGACGCAATCACTTCCTATCCCATCAATACGCCGGCAGAACGCGCCGCGCTCCCGGTGCCCTTGCTCCGGCGGCTGCAGCAATATTGATTCCCGGGGACTCTAAAAACTCGAAACGAATCAACAAATTGGGAACCTCTAAAAACTCAAATTAAGACAAGACCGGACAGTATGAAGTAAAGTCATAGAGAGCCGATGACGAAAAAATGCGCCTGTTTTGGCGCATTTTTTGGCTTTCTGCTTCCATCAGCGCAGAGTTCACCCTATAATTTGCTGTTTTCTTAGCCTCTCAATCTCAAAACAATAGCGCTTCATATTATATACGAGGCCTAACATG
>JAFSFD010000064.1 GCA_017435365.1 Akkermansia sp.
AATCCAGGTCGTTGATGGCGTCGATCAGCTCGCGGAGACGGGCCTGCCTCGGCGTAGCCATCGTTATCGAAGCATAAAGCGCAGACTGTAACCTGACTAATCCAGGTCGTTGATGGCGTCGATCAGCTCGCGGAGACGGGCGTAGTTCCCCCGCTTGAAGGTGAACTTGATGCGGCTGAGGTAGCCGAGGCGCTCATCGGGGTCGGTATGGTCGGTCTCCAGCTGCACCATATCCTTCAGGGGCATGATGTCCCCGAAATCCTCGCGCAACCAGGGGAGCGATGCCTCCGCCATGGGATGCGAGAGACGGATGGAAAGCGCATCGCCATCGAAATAATAGGAGTGGTAGCGGCTGTAGAAATGCGAAATGTGGTGGTAGGCGTCCTCCGCATCCTTGGAGACATAGAGCAGCTTCATATCCTCCGGGGAGATAAGGCCGGCCTCCAGCAGTTCCTTCTCGATGAAGTGAATCCAGCGGTGCCAGAAGGATTCCCCCGGCGGGTCCATGAGCACCACGGGGAAAACGGTACACTTGCCGGTCTGGATGAGGGTGATAGCCTCGAATATTTCATCCATGGTGCCGAAGCCGCCGGGGAACGCGACCAGGGCATCGCTCTCCTTCAGGAAGTTGAGCTTGCGGGTGAAGAAGTAGTAGAAATTCATCATCTTGTCGCTGCCGGCCATGATGGGGTTCGGGTGCTGCTCGAACGGCAAGGTGATGTTCAGGCCGAAGGAGTGAGCCTCCGTGGCGCCCTCGTTGCAGGCCTGCATGAGCCCCGGCCCGCCACCGGTGATGACCATGTAGCCTTGGCTGGCCACCAGGTCACAGAAGCTGCGCGCCTGGATATAGCTGGGGTCAGTCTCCTTGATGCGGGCTGAGCCAAAACACGCAATCTTGCGGCGGTTCTGGTAGGGCTCGAACATCTTGTCAGCCTTGAACATTTCATCAATCGCGCGGTTCATGATTTCCAGCGAATGCTCGCCCAGCGAACTGGCCGCCGCGTTCATGACCGTGGAAAGCATCTGCAGCACCGTATCCGGCGAATGTTCGCCGCAGAAGCGGCGGGAAAGGTCGTACAAATTCGCATCCAGCACCGGGTTGCCGGTACTGGCGGGTATGGAGAAAGAGGCATGTGTTTCCGCCCGGCTGTTGATATCACGCGCTGCTAAGAATTCAGGTCTGCTCATACTCCATAATATGCGCCTGTGCGCAGGAAAAGTCAATAAAAATGCGGCTTTCAGCCTGCAAAATGCACACGCGCGTCCCAAAGATTTTGCAGGCTATAGAAATATCAGCCACATTTTGGGAAAAGCCCATCCCAGCTCGACAAATCGGAATTTGTGGGGGAACTCTGTCGGAGCACGAGACTTCAGTCCCGATTGGATGCACCGTTATTTCGGGACTGAAGTCCCGTGCCCCGACAACGACAAATTCCAATTTGTTGAATTTTTAGAGCTTCCCGAATTCGTAATTCAAAAAGCTTGCATATGCGTATGCGGGTGATTATAATCCGGGAGCATGAAGAAGTTGCGCTCTCTCCTCTATGATGTGTTTGTGGTCATCGGCATAAGCCTGCTGGTGTCGAAGCTCGTTTCCCGTGTATTCGGCCTGAAAGAGGTGCTGATGGCCGACACCAGGCTGCTTATCGGCTATGAGCTGGCCATTGTGTTGGTGGTATCACTGGGGGTATGCTGGGCAAAATCCCCCGCCCGCAGCAGCAAGGCACCGCAGGAGAGCGCCATCACAGAATTGCGCAGCAAGCTGGGCCAGGCAGCAGTTGTTCTGCGGAGCCGCCCGGCCAGCGGCCCGATAGAGGGGCATGTGAGCTGCCTGGGGCGCGTGACCTGGCAACTGCCCGGCGAGGAACGCCCGGTGGATGCCGAGGGCAAACCGCTGGACCCGCTGGCCACCCTTTTCGTGCCGGATTTGCCGGGAGTGCCCGAAGCGCTCCGCAAAGTAGCCCTCATCACCATTTTTGCCCCGGAGGAAGCCTGGGCCTCAGACCCGGACGAAGAGCCACAGCTGGGCTGCGTCATCCGCACCTACCCGGAGCTGGAGGGCCTGGTTCCCTGCAACTACGTGTCAGAATCGCTGCAAACCTGCATCCTCACCCCGGAGGCCGTGGAGAACGATATGCCCAAGTGGCCGGATTGCGGCGGGAGCGATGAGATGTGGGACACCATCCGCCGGCTGGAGAAGAAGCACAAGCTGGATTACCACGAGAACATCTGCGATGCGGTATATGAAAACATCCGCAAGGAAGATTTCCCCGCCAGTTTCAGTTCGCCCGCCGGGCTCCACGCCGTTTTCGAGACGCACAAAATCGGCGGGTACCCCACCTATGCCCAGGGGTCCCCCGAAATGCCGGAGGATTATCCCTTCGTCATGCAGCTCAACTACGACTCCGATGCCAGACTGGAGATTGGCGACTGCGGTAGTTACTACTTCTACTACAACGCCGAAGAAAACGCCTGGCGCGTGTACTCCGACTGCTACTAAAACACCTGCCCGATGCCCCGCCGCCGGAAAATCCTCGTTTGCCTGGCATGCTGCCTGCTCACACTCCTGCTGGAGGGGTGCATCAGCCTGTACACCGGGCGCGCCACTATCGTGGACACCGGCGGAGCCCTTGCCGGCCTTGGCCAGCAGCTCCCCCACCTGCGCCCCGATAACCTGGAGCAGCCGCAGGGCGAAACCCGCGGCAAGCAGTGGCACTACCGGATATGGAAAAGGGGAGACCGCTACCTCGTGCAGCTGCCCGTGTGCTACGCCCCCGCGCGTAACTCCGTGCTGGTGCACTTTGCCGGGAAATACACCTGGAAAAAGAAAACGCTGGACGGCCAGTACCCAAGCCCCCGCTACAGCGATGACGAGCTGGCCCGATACCCCGTGGAGCTCTTTTATGCCGAACTGACAGAAGCCCAGTACCAAAGGCTCCATGGCCCGGCAGACAGGCGCATCAAGATTTCACGCAGCGAGGCGCGCTACCTGCACACCCCCATCTTCTCTGCTTCTGAAATCGACCTGGCAGATGCCGAACCCATGCCGGATACCCACGGCCCGGCAGACAAGATGATGCGGCTTTTCCGGAACAACCGCGAGAAGCTCCCCTCCCGCCGCGCCTGGTACAACTACCCCCTCATGCCGCTCAGCTGGGTAGCTGAGGTGGCAGATATTCCGCTCTCCATCGCAGCCACCCCCATCGGCTGGCTGGTGGATGCCATCTACGAACCCCTGAATAACTGAATTATGGTATACCGCATCGCCCAGACCGGCAGCAACACCGCGCTCAAGGCCTCACTCATCTACTTCTTCACCCGCTGGTGCCTCTATGCCATCATCTGCTACGCATGCTTCGGCTTCCTGGACATAACCTCGTCCTACACGCCGTGGCTCATGCTCAGCATGGCCATGCCGGCCGCCTTGGTCGCCGCGCTGCAATATCGCCACTTCCGGAAAAACACCAGCTCCTACAGCCAAACCTTCTACACACTCACGGAAGGCGGCCTGATGATTGAAACCGACAACGGGCAGATGGCGGTCTACATCCCCTGGACTGAGGTCTTAGCCGCCCACCGGGTGCTGCACCACACCGTGCACCTGCAGTTCACCAACGGCAAAAGCCTCAACTGCCTGCTGGAGGGGCTGCCGGAACCCCGCATAGCCGAGTTTGCCGGGTTCGCCGCTGCGCACGCCGGCACCACCCCCGACCTCCGCCGCCTCACCCCGCCCCCTGCCGCACTGCTGGAGCCCGCCCCCCTCCGCTTCAGCGCCACCCCGGAGCAATGCCGGGAACTGGTGGATACCCGGGCGCTGACAACCGGCCGTGCCTTCGTGTGGACCTGGCTGTACCCCGGTCTCCTGCTGCTCTGGGGGGTGCTGTTCCTCGTTTTCGCCCAGAAGGCCAGCTACCTCGTTCTGGCCATCATTGCCTGCTTCATCTGGAAATATGCCGCCAAACTCCTGCGCCCCGGCGGCCCCGACAAGCAATTCAGCTACATGCGCCCTGCCCGCTTCCATATCGCGGGGAACCAGTGGCTCTGCACCACGGAAGGCAGTGACTCCTGGGTGCTGAACCGCCAGCTCTCCCCCCTCGCCCAATACCACTTGCCGCACGGCACCTGCGTGACCTATGCGGATGGCTCCTTCATGATCGACCCCGGCCAGGAGCTGCCGGCCTCCCTGCAAGCCCCTTGCCGGCAAGTGCCCGGAGTCCTGCCCCGCAAGCTCATCGTGCTTCTGCTCGGCGCCCTCCTCCTCGGGGCCGCCTATTGCTTTACCTTGAGCAACACCTGGCGCCTACACCGCCTGCTCAACCAGGAAACCCCGGATATCCCCACCGCGCTGAGCCTGGCACGCCTGCCCGATTCCACACAAGTAACCAGCGTAACAGCCATGGCGGCAGATGGCGCCAACATCCTGCTCCACCGCAAACCCGACACCGCCCGCTACTCCGCCGCCGTCCTCTATTTCGAGCTCGCCAACGGTGATGGCATCTACGCCGGCTTCAACCAATACGGCAAACTCATCAGACGTGAACTGGAACCCGCCACCCCATAAAACGCAGATTCCTCCTTGCTTCATACTGGTTGCGCTGTGCGTGGCAGGAGCGTTCTAAGGCTGCCACTCTCCTGACGTAACAATTGGAATTTGAATTACGAGTTACGAATTACGAAGTACGAAGTAAAAAATTCCGCGGGCATTCGCCCGCCTGTATGGAAGTATTTGATGTACAATGGCGAGCCGTAAGGCTCGCGGAGCTGACAACTCGCAATTCGTAATTTTGTCGGAACGACAAATTCTAGCTTATCGCTCTCCTTGCCCGATTTTTTTGGGCTGACCCAGGCCAAAAAAACAAAAAAATCGCACAAAATACAAATTTAGTCTTGCAAACGGTGCAAACATCGTGTATACTCCCGCCGTCCTCACCAGAGGATACTACAGAACGGGGTATTAGCTCAGTTGGTAGAGCGTCTCAATGGCATTGAGAAGGTCAGCGGTTCGAATCCGCTATGCTCCAGGCTTCGTAAAACAGCGTATCAGGGTACCTGATACGCTGTTTTTCTACGCCATCCGTGTGGGCGTAGCAAGCGAGCATTAGCGAGACGCGAAGCCCCAAGGCAGGCCAGAATGGCTGCCGCAGGCGTAGGCCATTTGGTCTTACAGACCAAATGGTAAGAAGCCTAGCCTCGGCGTCCCTGGGTGGGCGTAGAACGCGCAGCAGACGGAGCCCCCAGAAAGCGAGCGATAGCGAGACTCGAAGCCGGGCCACACCCCCAGTCTCGGCGTAGGCTCAGCCGAAGCCGGAGCGTTGCATAAATCAAAGCCCATTTCGTACGCCCTTGCATTCTGCTTCCTACTTGACGCTGCACACTATCCGCGATATACTCACCTCCATGCCAACATCACACTTCCACTACGTTTACATCCTGTGGGATGCCTCCACGCACACCCACTTCTATGTTGGCCATACCTTTGACCTAGCTGCACGACTCAAAACGCACAACGCTGGGCACGTGCCGCACACCTCCAAATTCACGCCATGGGAAATCCACTCGGCCATAGCTGTTCAAACAGAACAACAAGCATCTGCGTTGGAGCAATACCTTAAATCCCACTCCGGGCGAGAATGGGTTATCAAACATCTTGGCTTGCCCGTAGGCATGAAATCAGCAAATTAGACATTTTGTCTACTTCTCGCCCGCTTAGGCATTGCAGGTGACTTCGCTAAAGCTACGCCCACCCTAGCACTCGCAAGCTCCGCCACCGCCCCGCCAGGCGCAAAACGGCCCCAAAAGGCCAAAAAGCCTACTTGTCTCGGCGAAGCTTTAGCGGAGACGGAAGCATGCCTACCTGTCACGGCGTATCGAAGAGAAGCCGGAAGCCCGTTTTGCTAACCGCGAAAGCCTTTTAGGGGTACTAAACATGCCTCGAATCTACAATCTGTTGATTCTGTGAGCTTCCGTCTTCGCCCTGCGTGCTACGCCGTGACTAGTAGGCAACTTTGAGTAGATGGTGACTCTGTGACAAGCAAAGATGTTTCGAACTGACAAACTACACAGAATCAGTAGTTTAAGGTGCATTTTTCAGCGAGTGACAACCTAAAATGAAACATCACTTGCAAGGGGATACAAAGACACTCCGTCTCCGCCAAGGCTTCGCCGAGACAGGTTGCAAGCGTTTGACGGATGCCGGGGCTCATTCTCATCCTGCTAAGGGGGCGACCTAGCCTTGCGGGTTGTTTTTAGGCATTCCTATAATGAAACTTCACTTCGTAGAGCTAGCGTATTTCTTACATTTACGAGAATGTCTCGAGTGCTGGGAAATATTGAACCAGATTGTTACATCGTAAAATCTCTTTGACTTTTTGTTGCGAATCTCAATGACTCCCGGTCGTAACAGGTAAGGGGTTCCATTTGCATCCTGATGGTATTCTAGCGTCTCATAACATTCATAGCCAGGCAAGCAATCCAGAATGTCGCTTTCATCCACGTTTTCAGGAAGAATCCACGCTGTTTCTTTGGTAAATCCCGGTCCTCCTTCAAATTTCAATCCTGCCTTTATAAGGTTTTTTCTGAACTTTTTTATAATGCCCATTTGCGTTTTAGTCGGCATGACGTTGGCGTCCGCTGTATCAAGGGATGACTGTTCGTTCAGCCTTAGCGGAGCTGCAACCGTATCCGGTGTAGCATGGCACACGCACACCAACGCCGCAAGGCACAGGGCTGTGGTGGCAAGGATTTTACGGAAATTTGTCTTCATCAATATCCTCCTACCTATGATTATACTTCTCGGCACCGAATCCGCAACAAAAAGTTGCAGAAAGTGCTGATTTTCTAATAAATAGGCGCACATGGCGGGTATTTTGTTGCACATTTTCTGCATTGCCTTCATAAAAACGTTGTTGACTCAGGTAAAAGAACATGATATACCCCGGCTCAGGAAAATGATGAAGTCGGGACATTTGGCAGCCATGGCTTTCTGGGGATTGGGGGTAGTGGTGGCTGTGGCGAGTATGGTTCTCCTGCCGGGGGTGGACACCGACAGGGCTGTTGCTGTGCTACTGCTTTCCTTGGGGTTCCTGGCTATGACCATTTGGGTGGCGCGGAATGAATGGCTGTTGAATGACAAGGGAATATGGGATAAGTTGCGCAGGGCTATCGAGAAAGATAAGCCGGAGCTTGCCTCGCGCTGCATACGCACTGCGCTGAGGGATGGTTCTCAAACATGCAAGGATGATATCGCCTCTTGTCTACAGATGGCGTTGCAGAAAGAACGCTGGCAGGTGGCTACAGCCATGCTGAACGCCGGTGCCGCGAATCCGGCTATATTGAACCCGCCTCATTTTTTCGCGCTTGGTGTGCTGGAGCAATGTGTGGCGGATGGCAATCTGCAGGCGATTCGTCTGCTGCTGGAGCATGGAGCTTCGCCGGATGCCGGCACGGGCTATCCGCCGCTCTTGGATGCACTGGCTAGGGGACGGCTGGACATCGCTGAGCTGCTGCTGGCGCACGGGGCTTCTCCGCAGGGGGCTCACCCGGACTTTAACCCCGACCGCTTGACGGCATTGCACTTGCTTTGTTCCTACCGGCAGGCGACCGATGTGGCCGCTGATATTCGGATTGCCGACAGATTGTTACTGGAAGGGGCTGATGTTAATGCGCGTACTCTCAGTGGCTTTACTCCGCTGGATGTTGCTATGGACAGTCGATTCTCCACCGGTGCCGCGCATCAGGAATTGCTGGATTTCCTGCGTGCTCGGGGTGCAACGCACGGGGCTTTGCTCAGTGTGCCGCAGGCGAGTTTCAGTGCAAGAGTGCTGATGAAAGGTAAGCCAATAGAGCTTCCGGCGGAGAGTCATGGCTGCGAGCTGCAGCGGGCTGAGGCCGACAGGTCGGCTCCCGTGGCACATGACTGGCAGGTGCTGCTGCTGTGTCGGAACTCCGCCGGGGAGCTCCCCCTAGCTGCGGGGTTCCGATTGGCTCGGGCGGTGCAGGAGCTTTGCTGCTGGGGCGAACAGGCGGTAGCGGCCGATTTGGGGTGTGGATTCATCCCCGCAACAGAGCTTGCAGATGCTGAGCAACCGCTGCTCTGTATGCTGCGCTTGCAGCCTTGCTCCACAGAGACTCAAACAGGCTTGGAAACTGAGGGAATGTCTCGATTCGGACTGCCGGAATTGCGCGCCGTTGACACCCCCTCCACCCCACGAGAGTGGCTTGTTTTTGCCATTCGCCATGTGGTGGAATCATTTATCGAGCGCAACGCATGCCCGGTTGTTAATCCGCACATCGCGGTAGGTGAGATGGACGATGACGATATCTGGAGCGCAGATGAAATTTTTACCCTGCATCCGTGCTCTCGGCTGTTCGGTGAAGGCCCATGCCTGGAAATCTCCAACAATCGTTACTGAGCAAGCTCCGCCGCCGCCCTGCCGGGCGCAAAACGCCCCCAAAAGCCTACTATGCCTACCCGTCACGGCGAAGCTTTAGCGGAGACGGAAGCATGCCTACCTGTCACGGCGTATCGAAGAGAAGCCGGAAGCCCGTTTTCCTAAGCGCGAAAGCCTTTTAGGGTCACTAAAGATACTTCGAATCTACAATCTGTTGATTCTGTGCGCTTCCGTCTTCGCCCTGCGTGCTACGCCGTGACTAGTAGGCAACTTTGAGCAGGTGGCAACTCTGCGACAAGCAAAGATGTCTCGAACTGGCAAACTACACAGAATCAGATGTTTAAGGCGCAGTTTTCAGCGAGTGACAACCTAAAATGAAACATCGCTTGCAAGGGGATAAAAAGACACTCGCAAGCGATGAGTGGAGGTATGGGCTTATTCTTGTCGTTGCCTACTCTATCTCGGAGGTCTCATTCTCAGGTTCCGGCTGTGGCTCAGTCTGCTGTTGGTGTGGCTGCGTAACGGAACCTATAATAGAAAAAGACACGCCCATAACAATGCCTGTTACACCGGCTGCTGCGCTCAGCGGGATGGTTGAGACAGTATCCACTAATTCAAGCGGAAGGGCGATGGGCCTCAGCGCGTAGTGAGCATAGTTCTTCTGTGTAGCGGCTTCGCAGATAGCCGTCTCCAGATTTCCATTAACACGACCATAGGCAATGAGTCTACCCTGTTTTTCCTTTATCTGTTCTTCTGTCAGAAATCCGGATTGATAACGCACGAATTGCAAAGGGCGTTGGGTGTTCGTTGCATTCCATTTGCGTACCAGTTCTTGGGTAAGAGGAAGATATAGGGTGGTTCTGCGATGTGAGGTCGCGCCAAATAGCTTCGCCCCAATGCATTTCCCCAACTTCCATCCTTCAAATCATACGATTCAAGCAAAGCCACACGGGGGCGTACATAGCATCCGGGTAGCTTCACATAGAGCGCCTCCTCACAGCTGTAAACCTCATATCCTGTTTTCTCTACATCGTAAAGCTCAAATTCTTGTTTTCCAACGTAATCCGGCAGCGTATGCAAGGCCAGACGACACGAGCTCAGCCCCATCGCCGCAAGGCACAGGGCTGAGGTGGCAAGGATTTTGTGGATGGTGGGCATGAGGAGGTTAGCTGATTACTTCTGATTTTTGTTCATGTCAACCAGCGAATACACACACGGAATGACATCGTGGTTATTGACGGTTGTGATGTATTGGATGGGCACGGACCTATCCAGAAAAGGCTTTACGGCATCATTAATCATAG
>JAFSFD010000017.1 GCA_017435365.1 Akkermansia sp.
ACCTGGTTAAGACGTTCTAAAGGATCGCCTAAAGTGCTAATTCTTTCTAATTTAAACTCCTCATCAAAGAATCCGGGAAAGCGCATAACCCTATTATACCATGCAATTTAGATAAAATAAAGAGTTTTTAGAGGTTCCCAAATTGGAATTTGGCGGGGGAACTCTGTCGGAGCACGGGACTTCAGTCCCGATTGGAAGCACCGTTATTTCGGGACTGAAGTCCCGTGCCCCGACAACGACAAACATCAATTTAGTGAGTTTTTAGAGTTCCCGCCCGTAAAGGAAAGCCCGACTGCCGATGAAGGCAGCTGTCCGGGTCAGATGGTATCGGGCAGCACGGGAGCGGCTTGTTCCTGCCGGGGCAGGGTGGTGCGGATGCGGTAGAGCAGGGGGAGTTCGTATCCTTCGCCTCTCAGGGCGGGCGGCAGAATGAGCTCCCACGCGGAGCCCTCCGGAATTTCGGGCAGAACCCGGCAGATGGCGTCTGGCAGGTCATTGGGCGCGTAGACGATGCGGTCGCGCACGCGCAGGTACATTTCCGGCCCCAGTTCTTCTTCCTCGATGTAGCGGGCCTGGCTCAGGGGCTTGTCCTGCGGGCTGCCGGAGATGACGCGGCAGAGCAGGCCGTTGCTCAGCACGCGGGTGCCGGGGAGCTGGTGTTGCAATTGCATGATTTCGGCGGCAATCTGCCTGTGCTGCATGCGGCGGAGTTCCTCACGCGCCTTCCAATAGTTCCTTTCAGCGATTTCGAGCTCTTCCTCCAGCTCCTCCTGCGGTGTGTCGAGCCGGGTGAGCAGCTCTTCCACCCTGGCCATGAGCTGCTCCGTCGGCTCATCGATGACGTGGGCGGCCAGCATCCCCATGAGCCGGGAACGCTCTGCATGCAGCCCGGCGGTTTCCAGTGAGATGACCGGCAACTGCGGGGTGCGGGCGGCAAAGTATGCCCGCGCCTGCTTGCGCAGCTCGTCACTCAGGCTTTCGCGCACAGCCAGTATCTCCACCGTATGCACCCCGGCTTTCTTCAGCGGGGCGGCATCTATCTCGTCCAGTAGGTCCACGGGCAGCAGGAACTGCCAGGCAATGCCGCGCGGGGCGTCATACAGGGCATCATCCACTGCTACCGGAGTGCCGCTGAGATGCAGGCTCAGCGGCGTGCCCGGCACTGCTGCCGGCAGACAGTGGGCCCGCCGCGCCCGGTAATTGAGGGTGGGGTCGGGGTGGGTGAAGGTGGCATACTGCAGCCCGCCCGGCAGGGTGGTGACGCCCGGCTGCGCGGCGTGCGGGGTGAGAAAGTCTGCCTTTTTAATCTGTTCCTCGATGTGCCGGGCTCGTTGCTGCCCGTGTTCGAAGAGGCGCTTGAAGGGGAAATTTCCCCCGGCTGCCAATTGCTCGCGGAAGCCTTGCAGGAAGAGCTCCCGGTCCACGGGCGGCAGCAGTTCCTCATTTTTATCGGTGAGGGCAGCTTTGATATGCAGCAAGGCCTGCAGGGCCTCGTATTCCAGGCGAGTCTGCTCAAATTGCTCTACGGTGCCGGCCTGCTGTTCGGGGGCGGCCACGGCAACGGCGGCAACAAGCGGAAAAAGGAGGTAGTGGAGGTTCATGGGCGGTAGTATTCTGCGTTGAGGAGTAATTGTTCCAGCTTTTCGGGCAGGCGTTTGGTATCGCGCCGGTAGAAGTCAGCCCGCAGGTGGGCATCCGGCACTTCCGGGTGGTTGCTGGTGATGCTCAGGCTGCGTTCGGTCGAGGAGATGGTGATGAGGTAGCGCTCGTGCCGCAGATGCAGGGTGCAGGTGGCATATTCATCTTTGCGGGCGATTCCGCAGGTGCTGAGTGCCAGCATCTGGCGGCGGACAGCCGGAGTATCCACCACGGCCTCGCCATGGGGCACAAGCAGCAGAATCAGGCGGTTGAGTTCCAATTGCTGCCCGTGGCTCAGCGCCGGTTGCTCAGGGCGGGCCGCCAGTTGCAGGGTGAGCTCCAGGCGCGCACCGTGGCGCAGCAGCACCAGGTGCAGGGTGTCGCCTGCCTGTTTCCGGCGTACGATGTCTGCCAGCTCTTCCGGGCTGTGCAGCGGTGCGCCGTCTGCCTGCAGCAGCACATCGCCCCGTTGCAGCTGCTTTGCAGCCGGTGTGCCGGGGGTGAGTTGGTATACCGTCAGCCCGGTGCCTGCCGGGATCTGCGCTGCAAAGCTCTGCTGCACGGCTTGTTCCGTGGGTTCGGCTCGCAGCCCCAGCAGTGCCGGTGCGGCAGCGGCGGGCAGCAGCGCGAGGGTGAGCAGGAGGGATACGTACGATTTCATGGCTTCTGTGATGGTGCCGGGGCGGGTAGTGGCGGACCGTTGCGAAGCAGCTTTTCCGGCGCCACGGTTGTATCCAGGGCCAGGGTGTAGCTGCATACCTCATCCGGGGAGAGCAGGCAGATGATGGTTGTCTCGCTGCTTTTCAGGGCGGCATCGAGCATGCGGGCGGTGTGTGAGTTTTCGGCGCTCACTCCGGGGGTGAACTCACGCTCCAGCGCCAGGAGTTCGTTGCGCTGCTGTTCGGAATAGCGCAATGGCCGTTCTTTGCCCATGGGCGGTGTGACCGGCAGGATGATGAACTGCTTGGCCCAGGTTCCGGCGGCTTGCGGGTGGAGCTGTAAGTACTGGTACAGGGTCTTGATTTCACGGCTTTCCATGTTGGGGATGCTGCTGAGCAGCAGGATGGGCAGCCGGTGCTCCTTTGCCATGGCCAGAGCCTGCTCAGTGCTGGAGGCCAGGCGGAGTTCCGGTGCCAGGCGGTTTTCCGGCTTGCTGCAGAAGGCGGTGGCCTGCTCGGCAGCCTGGCCGGTGAGCCCCCAGGTGCGGAGCCAGTGAACGCTGCCGGTTTCATCCACCACCGCCATATACCAGGCACCGGGGTGTTCGAAATCGGGCATGGAATAGATGGGGCGTCCGCTTGTCTTGACGCGGTAGTTCAGATTGGTTTCGGAGGGGCGATGCTCCCAGGTGCGGATGCCGTTGGCCTGGCTCCAGTTATTGAAATAGGGGCGTTCGTTTCCGGCGATTTCTCCCATGGGGATGATGCGGGCACTGCCATCTGCCAGGCGCAGGCCTATGAACTTTCCACGCCCCAGGGAAATGAGCTGCCCCTGCAGGGTGGTGCCGTTCTTGAGCTTCCATTCGCGGGAGGGCAGTGCTGCCAGCAGGTCATTTGCCGGAGTGGCGGCCGGGCGGACAGGGGAGGCCTGCGCGTTTTCCTGCCCGCTGCCGGCGGGGAGTTGCATGAGCTCTTTTGCTGTGGCCTCAGCCGGGGTTCCGGCCAGCGCCGCCAGTGCCTTTTCTGCCAGCCCGGGGGAGTTTTCGGCCCTGGCCCGGCATATATCGGCAAATGCCCGGTAGTAGTACATGTGCGCCTGGTCGGGCACGGTGCCGTAGGGGGTGATGGTGGTGAGCCCCTGGGTGAGCATGTATTCAAAGACGAAATGGGCGGCCTGCCAGCGCCCGTTGTGCGCGTAGCGGAAGCCCAGTTCAGGGCTGAGCCCGGCGGAGCGCCCGTTGCTGAACATGAGCTCGGTGCGCATGATGTTGTTCTGCGGGTCGCCCTCTACGGCAAGCTCTGCCAGGTAATCGGCATAGGTGGTGTAGTCGATGTAGCGGTGGAGCATGGCCATGAGCAGGGCGTCTTTACGCAGCCGCGCTGCCGTGGCGGCATCTTTCGCCAGCAGGGCGGCGGCCAGCCGGTAGGCGGGCGTGGTGTCAGTATCGGCATCGCTTGCCATGGCGGCCAGCAGGCGTTCGGCGTCCTGGCGGGCGCCTTTCTGCATGAAGGCGCGGATGAGGCGCAGGCCGTTGGTGGCGTAAAGCCCCTGGAAATAGCGGGCAGGGCACTCCTGCCACTGCATGACCGGTTCGCAGATACCCCAGCGCAGCAGGTGCAGCAGCACCCCGCCGGTCAGGCGTGGGTCGGCATCGTATGCATGCTCCCGGGCCAGGGTCATGAAGGCGGCTATGGCGGCCTGCTTTTCCTCTGCCGTGGCGGGCAGGGCACCGCTGATGGCCGCGGCGCGCAGCAGGTTCTCGCCCAGTTCGTCCTCATGCCCCAGGCGGGCAATGCTCATTTCGTGGCGCAGCCCCATGGCTTCGCCGTAGTCAAAGAGGGCATCATCCTCGCCTTCGTAGTGGGCAAAGAGGGTGAGCAGGGCCCGGGTGCTGAAGCCGCGCAGCTCGCGCTGGCAGATGACCAGCGGCCAGAGGTTGCTGCGGTTGAGCACGCGGGCCAGCCGGCTGCATGCCTGCTCCAGTTCATCGAGGCGTCCTTCTTTTTCGAGCAGGGCCAGCTGGAGGGTGAGCCGGTGCAGGTGCTGGGGAATGAGATGCAGGGCTGTGCGCAGGATGGGGTCTGCAATATCGAACGGTTCATCGCTGGTGATGCCGAAGCTGTCATCCTCCGGCAGGTAGCTGAGGGTGACGCCGTCCTGCTCGAAACGCAGGGCAATGCGCACATAGACCGGGGTGATGAGGTCGTGGCGGTCGGGGCGCACGCGCTCGCATTCATACAGTGCATTGGCCAGGAGGCAACCGGTGCCGCGGTGTTTTTTCACGGCATTGATATGCCCGGCGAGCTGCTCCAGCTCCTTACCGAAAGCGGCCTGTATATCCGCCCCTTCATCCAGCCCCAGCAGGCTGTTCTGCCAGTGGGGAAGCTGCACGGCCGAGGCATCGGGCCAGGCGGGGGAAATAGCGGCATGCGGGGTGAGTGTGGCTGGCTGCCAGATGCTCAGGTCGCGCTGCCCCAGTGCCAGCAGGCAGCGCGGCGCCAGCGGGGCCAGCTGTGGCGGGAGCTGGGAGGCCTGCTCCCTGACCTGCCGGGCGGCCTCGCTCTCACCGGGAAGTTCGTGTGCGTTGAGCGCGGTGGTGCAGCACTCCGGCACTTCCAGTGCCAGGTCGCGGTACTGGGCAATGCCGCAGAAACGCATATAGCGGCGCAGCGCCGCCGGCTTGTGCTCCAGCAGGTCGTAGCCGGGTTTCTGCATGTGGCGGGCCAGGATGACGGCTTTTTCCGGGGCTCGCCAGAGCAGGCGGTTGAGGGCGCGGGTGTTCCAGTTCATTTCGAACGTGAGCATCTTGGCCACGGAGCCGTTGATGGCGCATTCTGCCGAGACAAAGCGCCGCAGGTGCGGGTAATGCACGGTGATATCGTGCTCCACGGGGGAGGAAAGCTGCACTTCCTTGCCGCCGCGGAACTCGCGCAGGTAGAGGCGCGCCACGGCGCCGGCGGGGCGGTGGCTGCTGCTGACCCCGCACCAGGCCTGAAGCCCGCGGCAGATGATGTCGATTTCCGAGTGATTGAGAGCTGTATCGTGTTCGAGCAGGCTGTAGAGCAGGCGGATGCTCTGTTCCCGCGACTGTCCGGTCCGGAGCATGTCGCGCAGGCGGATGATGAACTCCGGCCGGGGCTTATCGTTCAGCGCCAGCAGGCGGGCATCAGATATCCCGGGTACATCGTATATCCGGCGGAACTTCAGCAGGGTGGCCAGCTTCTTCCGGTTCTCCCGTGAGCTGCCCGTTATTTCCTCGACCAGCGCATTGATGTGTTTGGCGTACGGGGTAAGCGCCACAAAGGCATCGTCATCCTGCGGGTCGGCCAGCAGGCGTTCGGCCATGGTCCGCGCGTCCGTGTAGTGCTGGCGGCTGTTCTGGCGCATGCGCTTCCGTTCATTATCGGTCGCGTCCGGGAACCAGTCGCGCGGGTCTACCTCGGCCGGGGTGATTTTGCGGCAATCGGGGTAGAGGTCATATTCAAAGTATTCATCTGCCGCGCTCAGGGTGGCGGGCAGGCAGAGAAGCAGTTTTGCGAGGTGTTTCTTCATCGTGGCAGGGTGTGCTGGGCTTAGTGGCCGAAGAGGTTGAACTGATTGTCCCGCAGGCGCAACATACTGTCTACGCTGACGTTGCCCCCGTGTTTGACCGTGTTGATTTTCCGTTGGTATGGGTTGCCGGAGAGCCTGTTGTGCAGATAGACGGTGAAGCCGAGATAGGAGGTGTTGGTGAGCCAGGCTAAGCGTAGCTTGTTGTGCAGCGAGCTGGTGTTGCACAGTTCGACTGGATGCGTGCCCTGGAAACCATGCGTGAGTGCCAGGGTTAAGTCGCCATCGTGGCATTCTGCCGGGTACATGCCCTGCTCATCGCTGTAGGCTATCAGGAATACAAAGTGCTGCGCCCACCGGGCCACCAGTTCCGGTTTGTTTGCCAGATAGTGCCGGAAGGCCAGGTCGATGGCTCCGCCCCGGCGGTTCAGGAGGAAGTGCGCGATGCCCACATCATGCGTGGCGGCGTAGAGGGTGGCCTCATCAATCGAGCTGGCTATGGGCAGTTCCGGCTTGTTTTCCGGCTTGCGCTGGCTGTGGCGGCGCAGCATTTCCAGCGTGGCATCGGTCACCTGGAAGGCATTGGGCGGCTGCTTGATGGCAAATTCGCGGTTGGCCGGTTCGGCATTGGTGCGCAGGGCAATGCGCGAGCCATCGGTCATGATGAGGTTGACATGGTATTCCTTGCCCACGGGGATGACGGAGTGGACATGCACCAGGCTTGTGCCTTCGCGGAAGGTTTCAAATTCCTCGAAGTTGTTCTTTTTGAGCCAGTCGCTGACGGCATCGAGGTCGGCATTGCTGAGGGCATAGGCGGGCACGGCCCTATCCCTCCCCGAGGGGGTGCGCAGGATGATGGTGGCCTCGTTGCCCCATCTGCCCCTGATTCCCAGCAGCGTGGCGCGCAGGGCCGGCTGCCCGGAGATGTGCCACTCCCGCTCGGTAGCGGGGCTGAGGTATTGCGGCGGCTCCAGCGAGAGGGGCGGGTAGCCGAAGTCTGCCGGTGTGGCGTATCCGCCGCCAGCGGCATGCGCCACCGGCAGCAGGCAAAGCAGCAGGACCAGGAAATGTTTCATTTTTCGTTCTCCTTCCGGTTCAGGTTAAAATAGCAGGGCATGATGATGTGGCTGTCGTTGTTGCGGTTGCGGTCGCCGGGGCGCCCCACCATAATGAGGCCGTGAACCACGTACCGCCCATTCTTGCTCACCGATCTCGACCACAGGCTGCTGGGCATGGCCCGCTCACCGAAAAGCGCCTGCGTGACTTCATTCACAAAGCGTTTGTAATCCTCCGGCTTTATCTCGGCGGGGATATCGAAGGCGGTTTCGCGGGTGCGGCCGTCGCCGGGGCCCAGGTCGTACTTCTTGCGCAGCTCGACCAGGCGTGGTTCGGCCGCATCCCAGATAGCTTTGCCACGGGCAGTGGCGCTGTTGAGGTCCAGGGAGTCTGCCTTTCTGTAGAAATAGTCGCTGAAGGCGCGAGCCTCGTACCACTGGCCGATGTAGTTCTGCGGGTGGAGCAGGAAGCGCTCTTCCAGGTTGCCATTGTGATGAAACTCCTTGTTAGCGAGCCGGAAAAGCCACTGGGCATTCTGCTCCAGCAGGCGGTGCAGCAGCATGGTGGTCAGCGGGCGCTTCTGCAGACGCTCCGCAGCGGGCAGCGAAGCATCGAACCGCTGCACAAACTCTTGCTCCAGCGGGCGCCAGTGGGAGACCGGGCAAATCTCTTTGATGGAGGCGAGCACGCGCTCAATTTCGGCCAGGTCTGCCTTATCCTGCTCGCTGAGGGTATCCTGCAATGCCGCCTCGGTGCAGGTGCCGCCCGTGATTGCCAGGTAGAGTTTCAGGCTGCCGTGGCACCCGTTTGCCAGGGCTGATTGGATATCGGCATTGTACGCCGCGATGGGCAGACTGCTGATGGCTTTTGCCAGATTCCCCTGCTTGTAGAGGGTGCTGACGCTCAATCCTGCCCCGGTCAGTTTCGCGGCGGTTTCGCTCACCGCATTCTCTGCCTGGCAGACAGCGGCAACAGCGGGTGCTGCGGCATCCGCACCGGCGGTGTCGGTAGCGGCTTTCAGGGCGGTGCGGGCTTGCACCATGATTTCGCCCAGCGTGGATACAGTGCTGTGGAAATGCTGAACAAGCGCCTGCTGTTCGGGGGGAAGGGTGTCCTCTGCTCTGACGGGCTGGCAGAGGAGCACGGCTCCTGCCATGATGAGGGAGCAGATGTTGAGAGCTGCATTCATATACCGGATAGACGTTTCTGCTGTGCTTCTTTATTGAGAAAAAATCGTTTTTTTGTTGCCTGCAAACATTTTCGCCGCGCTCCATCACTAGAGCGCGGCGAAAATGAGATAGGACGGAACGTCAGGCCTTGAGGGCATCCACGCAGATGGCGGACCAGGTTTCGAGGCGCTCGTAGAGCGGGCCTGCGAGTTCATCCAGCGTGCGGAAGGCGAGGTCGGCCAGGGCTTTCTCATTCGGGGCCACCTGGTCATCGTCCAGCTCGAAGCGGTGCACGAAGCCGAGGTGTACGGAACCGACTTCGTTCGTATCATCGTTGATGATGGCGAAGAGCTCCTGGGTGGCGGAGCCGGTGAAGGTGATTTCCTCGCGGATTTCGCGTTCCATGCCGGCGAGGTAGGTGGAGATGGAGTCGGTGAGGCCATCGATGGGGTTGATGTGGCCGCCGATACCCAGGGACATCTTGTTGTGCAGGCGGGATTCGCCGCCCTTGGAGGTGCGGGCATAGGCCAGGATGCGCCCCTGGTGGCAGAAGATGGCGTAGGTGATGAGCTGCTTGAACTGCGGGCTCTGCTCAGCGAGCTCGCGGTCCATATAGCGGGCTACCCCGGGCTGCAGGAAAGCAGTGAGGTAGTCCTGCGGGTTCAGCCGCACTCCATTGAATGCGCCCACGGCCTCAAATGCTTCGCGGGGAACGACCAGTACCTGTTCTCCATTGTAACGTGACATGGGCACATCCTAACACACCCGCTCAGGGCTGTGAAGCGCTTTTTGTGGCTTAATTCTTCTTCCTCTGCTTCTTTCCCTTTTTCGG
This sequence comes from Akkermansia sp., assembly GCA_017435365.1. GTDB lineage: Bacteria > Verrucomicrobiota > Verrucomicrobiia > Verrucomicrobiales > Akkermansiaceae > Akkermansia. Next base: position 8,905 of record JAFSFD010000017.1, read on the forward strand.
TTCGGCGGGGCGGAACTGGCCGGGGCCGGAGCATTTGTCGGGCTTGTCATCGATACCTTCGCCCCCGGTGTTGTAGATGATGAAGCGCTTGCCATCCCACTGCACGGCCATGACGGTGGTGGCTCCCGGCGGCAGGAGCACATCGGTGGATTGGTTGTCTTTCTGGTTCAGGCCTTTCAGGCACACGCGGATGAGTTTGTCTCCGTTGTATACCTCGAAGGCCACCGCATTGGCCCACTTGTCTCCCGGCACGGTGAATCGCCTGCTGGGGCGTTCAGTTATCTGCGGTCTGAAATCGGGGCTGGGCTTGATATCCAGCTTGTCGCGGTAGATGGGGACGCTGTTGACCGTGAGGTAGAACACAACGGGCGAATCCGGTTTCGGATACTGCCGGGCATGCTCCAGGGAAGCGCGGCACATATCCTCTGTGATGGTGACCCAGTGGGAGGAGTAGTCGTTCACGTGGCGGTTCATGACGGCGAGCATGCCGGTGTGCAGAAAATAATCGGAGAAGTCGAGCCGGGCAGAGTCGCAGCAGCGGTCCAGGTATTTCATGCGCAGCTGCCCCACGGTCCACTTGCTTTCATCCGTATCGCGCACGCTTTTGAAGATGCGTGGGTAGAAAAGCTTGTTGCCCAGCACCTCCGTGTTGTACAGGTACATCTGCCACATGGGGCAGAGGATGACGAAATTGTCGCCGCAGATGGGGCCGGGCTTGCGGTCGCCATCGTCCGGGCCGCGCTGGAATTGCCAGAGCTCCCGGTTCACGATGGCGCTGTTCACAAAGCAGTCGAACCGGCCACCGCGCACCCAGGGGCCTTCCAGTGTGCGGCAGTTCTCGTGCTCCAGGCGTACTTCGTTGGGGCTGAACCGGTAGTTTACCAGCTGGGAGAAGAGGTTGACCGTGGTTTCGCAGGTGCCGGTCCACATCATGCCCGGGCGGGTCTGGTTCACATGCCCGAACTCGTGGGAGGTGCCCCAGGCACCCTTGCTCCGCACTTCGTCCACCTTCACCAGCCCGCTGGTAACGCCCACCACGAAGGAGGCGCCCAGGCCGTCGGCGTGCATGTAGGTCTTTTTGTTCCAGTTGGCGCGGCCGAGGATGTGGTTGCCGGGGTGGATTCCTTCCCATTCCCAGCCGAGGAGCTGTTGCTCCAGTTTCATCTGCTCATCATACAGCTTGATGAGTTCCGGCCCTTGTTCCGGGCATTGTTCGCGCAGGGCCCTGGTGTCCAGCACCCACTGGGTGCGCTCTCCCAGGATGTCGAACATCTCGCTCCTGGCGTGCTTCATCATGTGCTTCCACACCCGGGCGTCATCATGGTGGGTGAAGACGCCGTTGATATAGCCGCCCTCTATCTGCAGCTTGATGGGTGGTGCGGTGTCCGGGTCGGAGTCCCGGTAGTTCACGTAGCCGTGCCCGAAGTGTTCAACGGTGAAATGGTTGGCCCCCTGGTTAATCGGGAAGCGGGTTTCTCTGCCGTGCTCCCGGAAATCGCGCACGATGAACTCCACCTGGGTGCGGGGGGTGCCCTCCATGTGGATGCCGATGGTATCTCCTGCTTCGAAGACGATGCCCGTGGGGTTTTCGTAGCTGGAATAGCGGCTGATTTTGAGCTTGCGGCTCAGGTCTTCCAGCGGCCGGTAGGCTCTGAAGACTCGCTGGCGGTAGCTTTTCTCCATACGTTTCGGCCCCTGGTTGAGGCGGGAGTAGTCGGTATAGCGGGGGAAGGGATGCTGACCGAGAATGTCGTCATCCGTGGCTTTTTCACCCTCGTTGACTCCGGGGTTCCTGGGGACTTTTCTGAAACTGTTCTTCCCCTTTTTCTTGGTGATGCTCCCGGTATCGGCCAGGAAAAGGCACCCGCCCGAGGGGAAGCGGGGTGCGGCATCTGCCGGTGTGAATCCGCAGAGACTGAGTGCCAGACCGGCAATGATGGCTTGGATTTGCATGATGGTGGGGGATTATAGTAAATTACGGACAGATGGTGCGGCCACTTCCTTTGCGGTCTTACCCGCCTGGTTTTTCCGGTCCTTGTCTGCCCCTGCTTTGAGGAACATTTCCACCATGGCCTTTCTTCCTCTTTCGGCGGCGTGGTGAAGGGGTGGATTCTTGAGGTATCGGGTATCATTCAGGTCAATGCCGGCATCAATGAACAGACGGACCACATCGGGAGACCCGCGGCCAATAGCCAGGCCGATGGGGGTGCCGTTGTGCCGGCCATCCGGGCTGAAGTTTACATTTTTGTAGGCCGGGAGCAAGGCTTTGATGCTGTTCAGCCGGTGGGACCACACCGCGTCATGCAGCGCCGTGGCGCCGTTTCTTGCCGGGGCCATGGGGTCGGCGCCGGATTCCAGCAGCAGGCGGACGAGTTCGCCATTGTCCGTATCCACTGCGTGGTGCAGCACGGTGCGGCCGTCCGGCGCGGTGTAGTTCACATTGGCCCCTGCCTTAATCAGTTTTCGGGCTATGTCTGAACTTGCTTTTTCGCAGATGATGATGAGCAGGGATTTGGTGTTGTCCCGGTTCATCATGTCGGGGTTGAAGTCTTTGCTGCCAAGCGCGGTTTCCAGTGCCTGCATATCGCCAGCGCTCACTTTTTCGCACAGTTCGATTTCCCGGTTGCGGGCGGCCATGGAACCTTGCAGGATGCGGATGGCCTTTTTTGATGTTGCCAGTTGGGCGGCTGTTTTCCCGTTGGCATTCGTCACCATGGGGTCGGCACCTTTCCGGAGCAGGATGGTGAGGCATGCTGCGTTGTTCCGGCGGGCAGCCAGATGCAGGGCCGTGTTCCCCTCTTCATCCTTCTGGTTCACATTGCAGCCTTCTGCAATGCGTGCCTGCAGCACTTCTGCGTTCCCGGCCTCTGCGGCCTCCAGATGAGAGTATACCCCGTTGCTGCAGTATATTAAAGCCGGTAAATCCTCGCCTCTGCCGGGCAGGAACAGGTGCAGGGCGACAATGGCACTGATTAGGGAATGGTGATTCATATAATCATGTTCGCGCTTATCTGCCATTATATTGTATTATGTTATGCTTGGAAAGGAAAAAGTTGAGAAATACGTTATAAATCACGCATCTGCCCGCTATGATGGCGCCGATTATTGAATGGGTAAGGCCGTTTTGGCGGAAATTCACACTTTTGCAGAATCTCATGGCCACAGCGTGCAGCATGAGGGGCAACACGCAGATTGCACTTGCGCGGGGGGAGTGGGTGGGATAGAATAGGCGGGTAGATATGGATTACGCCCCCCTCATCGAGAAACGACGCGAGCGCCTGGCGGAGCTGGAGGTGCAGATAGCAGATCCGGAGCTGTTTCAGGACCGGACCCGCGCGGGTGAGCTGATGCGCGAGCATCGCCGCACGCAGGAGCTGCTGCGCGATTGGGCCACACTGCAGGATTGCCGGCAGCAGATTGCGGAGAACCGCGAGCTGGCCGCCGGTGATGACCCGGAGATGGCGGAGCTGGCCACTGCTGAGCTGGCGGAGCTGGAGCCGCGCGTGGAGAAGCTGCAGGAGCAGATTCAGTACAGCCTGCTGCCGCGGGATGCCACGGAGGATCGCGATGCGCTGGTGGAAATCCGCGCCGGTACCGGCGGGGATGAGGCGGCGCTCTTTGCTGCTGATTTGCTGGGCATGTACCAGCGCTATGCTGAGGGGCGCGGCTGGCGTGTCGAAGTGCTGGATGCCAGCCCGAACGATATAGGCGGCTTCAAGGAGGTGACGGCCCGCATCTCCGGCGAGGAGGTGTTCCGCTTCCTGAAGTACGAGAGCGGGGTGCACCGCGTGCAGCGCGTGCCGGCCACGGAGACGCAGGGGCGTATCCACACCAGCACGGCCACCGTTGCGGTGCTGCCGGAGGCTGAGGAGGTGGACGTGGAAATCCGCCCGGAAGATTTGCGCATCGAGACCTGCCGCGCAGGCGGCGCCGGTGGCCAGCATGTGAACCGCACGGAGTCTGCCGTGCAGATTTTTCACCTGCCCACGGGTATCATGGTGCGTTGCGAAAACGAGCGCTCCCAGCTGAAGAATAAGGAGACCGGCATGCGGATTCTGCGTGCCCGCCTGTTCGAGATGAAGCAGCGCGAGGCCCAGGAGTCCTACTCCGCGCAGCGCCGCGCCCTTATCGGCAGCGGTGGCCGCGAGGAGAAAATCCGCACTTACAATTTCCCGCAGAACCGCTTCACCGACCACCGCATCGGCTACACGGCGTATAACCTGGACCTCGTCATCACCACCGGTGCGCTGGATGAGGTGATTGCCCACATGCAGCATGTGGAGATGGAGGAGCGCATGGATGAGCTGAAGTGATGATGAAGACGATTCAGGAGGTGCTGGGCAGCGGCACGGCGTATCTCGAATCCCGCGGGGTGGAGGGGGCGCGGCATTCCATGCAGAGTCTGCTGGTGCATGTGCTGGGCTGCAACAAGACCTGGCTTTACCTGCACTATGATGACCCGCTGCCGGAGGATAAGCTGGCGCCGCTGCGCGAGCTGCTCAGGCAGCGCGGGCAGGGGGTGCCCCTGCAGCACCTGCTGGGCAGCACTGAGTTTTACCGCCGCGAGTTCCGCACGGATGCCCGCGCCCTCATTCCCCGGCCTGAGACCGAGGAGCTGGTGGAGCTGGCGCTGCAGATGGCCCCGCGCCGCAGCGGTATGCGCGTGCTGGATATGGGCTGCGGCAGCGGTATCATCGGCATCACCCTGGCGCTGGAGCTGGCGCGGCAGGTGCCTGAGGTGGTCATGGCAGATATTTCGGAGGCGGCCCTCTCCCTCACGCTGGAGAATGCCACCGCCCTGGGCGCGCGGGTGAAGACCTACCGCAGCGATTTGTTCTCTGCCTGGGATGCCCCGGCGGAGGGCGCGGTGCAGCCGCCGGAGGGTCGCTTCGACCTGGTGCTGGCGAACCTGCCCTATGTGCCGGAGGGGGAGGAGGTCTCGGCCGAGGTGCAGCATGACCCCGCCACCGCCCTCTACGGCGGCCCGGACGGGCTCGATATTGTGCGCCGTTTTCTGAAAGAGGCGCTGCCGCACCTGGCCTCGCGTGCGCTGGTCATGCTGGAGGTGGGGCACGACCAGGGGCCCGCCACGCGCGATATCATGGCCGGGCTGGGGTATATGCAGTGCCGCGTGCTCACGGATATGAGCGGCAAGGCGCGATTCCCCATGGGCTTTGCTCCGCTTGTCACTGAAGAAGCTGCCGCTGCCGATGCTGCCGATTGAGTACCACATCCTGCCGCCGGTGAAGAAGACGGTGGGCCGGTGCGCTGCCGGGGCGCGCTATGTGCTCTGGGGCTGTGCGGTGCTGGCGCTGGCGGAGCTGGTGCTGCTGCCGTTGCGCATGCCCCTGGCCGGGATTCTGTGCGGTATGGTTTCCGGTTTCCTCTTTGCGCTGGGGGTGGCGCTGGTGGCGGTGCTGGTGGCCTGGTGTCACTCGGTGCTGCTGGCTGGCCGGGGTGTGGTAGTCACGCGCTGGCTGGTGCGCATCGGTGCCGGGCTGGCGCCGCTGCTGCCGCTCTGCTGGGGGTATACGCTGCTGTCCGGGGGGCTTCTTTTGTACCGCCAGGCAGAGTTGCCGCTTATTCTGGGCGTCATCATGCTGGGGGCGGCGGTGGTCAATATTCCCCGCATGGCGGCGGCTCCGTGGCAGCTGCAGGTGCGTGTGGTGGCGCTGCCGCTGCTGCTGCTGCTGATTTATTGCACGGATGTGCCGGGGCTTCTGGTGTTCTGCGCGGTGTTCAAGCTGCTGGCGGCCTGGGTGGCTGCGGCCCCTCTGCGCCTGCTGGCCGATTTTGCTCCGCGTATTATTTCCATGCCGGAGACTGAGTAAGGTGGCGGAATAATCGTTGCCGCGCGTGATGCGCTATGCCTCTCCGCCTGGTGCATCTCTCCGGCTCCTGCAAGGGAAGGGAAATCCCCCGTTTCCGGTGAGAAAACGGGGGATTCGGGAAGTGAATGACTGCGGGCGGTATCAGATTCTCAGCTTGGATTTATCGCCTTTGCCTTTACCGCGGACGCTGGCTTTCAGGGCGCCGGGTGAATTGCGCAGTCGCTCGGCGCGTTGTTCGAGCTTGCGGCGTTCGTTGCTGCGGCCCACCGCGCCGATGAGGGAGATAAGGATGATGAAGCCTATGCCGATAAGAATCCAGTGGATGGGTTCGAGTTTGTCCAGTCCCAGTTTGGCCAGAAGGCTGTCCACATCCTTGCCGCGGTCACCCTTCTTCTTGACCGTTTTAATCGGCTTGACCTTGATAGGAGCCTTGACCACCTTGCCGGTTTCCTTGGGCTCTTCCACCACGACCTCGGGCTCTTCCTCGGGCTCTTCCTCGGGTTCTTCAATCTCGGGCTCCTCGTCTACAACGGGCTTCCTGGGCTTGATGACTTCCTTGGGTTTATCGGTCTTGTTGGGGGTGTAGAGGCGGGTTTCCTCGTCTTTCAGCAGCTGTTTGACGGCGCTGCCGCTCAGGGTGTTGCCCATGGCGGAGGTGCCGTTGGAGGTGCTGCCTTCGGAGAGGTGCCGGCGGTTTTCTTTCGGTACCTTGGGGTAGAAGGTCAGGCGCAGGCACTTGTTGGCCCCGCTGAGCTCTTCGAACATGTAGCCTTCTTCAAACTTCATGGCGCGGGCGCGGTCCATGTAGTACTTGGCGGCTTTGTCAGCGGAGAATTTGCGCCAGGATGCCTGTTCAAATTTGCCGATGTCGGCGGCATCCTTGTCTGCTTCGTCCAGAGAAACGGGTTTGCGGTAATCCACTACGATGCAGATGAGCTTGCCGGTCTTGCCGTCGAAATCGACGGTCAGTTTGCGGTTGTCATCCAGATTCCATATGCGACGCACACTCAGGTCGCTCAGCACGCGATAGGCGTAGTCCTTGGTCAGGTTGTCATCCGCCGTCTGGCGATCCATGGACGGGGAGAGGTCGCTGAGCTGCACTGCCATGCCTGCCGGAGCCAGGAGCAGAAGGCCGGCCAGGGCATATTGAAAGAGTTTGTTCATACGCACCAGATAGTAGCACGTTGTTCATGCTCTTACAAGCATATTGTTTGGGATGCGGAAACAAATCGCGCTTTGTGTACGCGAGCGCGTACACCGCTTTTCTGAAATATCTTTCAATTTTTTGATAAAAAAATAAAATTTGTGATTTTGGGGTTGACTTCCCGGGTAAAAGGAGTAGAATGCCGCAGCCGGAGTCCTCCGGCAGGGAACAAGAAAGGAAAACAGAAGAAAATGAAGACTATCGCTATTGTACTCGGCCTTGCTGCCATGACCGCTGTGGGTAACACTCTGCCTCCCACCCCGGAGAATACGCTGCCGCCGACTCCGGAGTTTGCCATGTAACTTCATGGCAGGTAGAGGTGCTCCTCCTGAATCCGGGGGGGAGCTGTGCTGAGGGGTGGTTCCTGAAGCGCGTTGACAGATGCTTCCGCTGATGAGCGGAGGCTTTTTTTGTTTTCCGGTGCGGCACGTCATGCAGCGTGTGTGTTGACACGCTGCAAGGTGCATAAAGCTTGACAAATGCGCCTACGCGCGTATAGTTTCCCGCGAACTTATGAAAAATCAGATTGCAAGCGTACAAGCAGAAGCCCTGGCGCGCATAGCCGGCATTGCCGACATGAAGGCGCTGGAGGATGCCCGCGTGGGTATTCTGGGCAAGAAGGGTACTCTCACCCAGGTGCAGCAGGGCATGCGCAACGTGCCCAAGGAAGACAAGCCCGCCGTGGGTGCGCTGCTGAATGAAGCCCGCGCCACCATCACCGCCGCGCTGGAGGACCGCAAGGCGGCCCTGCAGCAGGAGATTGACGCTGCCGCCGTGGCCGGTGTGGATTTCACCATGCCCGGTGCCACGCTGCCTGCCGGTGGCCTGCACCCCATCTCCATTGTGCGCGATGAAGCGGTGCGCGTGCTGCGCCGCATGGGTTTCACCCTGGCCGATGGCCCGGAGATTGAGGATGAGTGGCACTGCTTCGATGCGCTGAACACGCCGGACGACCACCCCGCCCGCAATGAGAAGGATACCTTCTATTTCGACAGTGGCAAGCTGCTGCGCACGCAGACCAGCACCGTGCAGGCCCGCGTGATGGAGAAGGATTGCCCGCCCGTCCGTATCATCTGCCCCGGCTCCGCCTTCCGCCGCGATGCCATCGATGCTACCCACCTTTCCGCTTTCAACCAGATTGAGGGCCTGTATGTGGCTAAGGAAGTGAGCGTGGGCGACCTGAAGGGCACGCTGGAGTATTTCCTGAAGGCGCTCTTCGGCGAGGAGACGGCGGTGCGCTTCCGCCCGCACTTCTTCCCGTTCACGGAGCCGAGCTTCGAGATTGACGTGCTGCTGCAGGCGGCGGGTCAGGCTCCGCGTTGGATTGAGATTGCCGGCTGCGGCATGGTGAACCCCGCCGTGTTCGAGAATATCGACAAGGCTACCGGCAAGAACCTGTATGCCGGCTGCACGGGCTTTGCCTTCGGCATCGGCCTGGAGCGCCTGGCCATGATTCGCTGGGGTATCCGCGATATCCGCCTCCTCATCGAGAACGATGCCCGCTTCCTGGCCCAGTTCCAATAAATAACACTAACCCCTTTCTGAATTAGAATCATGAATGTTTCACTGAATTGGCTTTCCAGCTACATTGACCTTGCAGGCCTCGGCACGCAGGAGATGGCCGATATGCTCACCTTCGCCGGTATTGAGGTGGAGGGTATCCAGGAGCGCGGCGTGACCACCGACCTCGTGGTGGTGGCCCAGGTCATGGAAAAGACGCCCGTGGAGGGCAGCGACCACCTGAATGTGTGCATGGTGGATGCCGGCGAGGGCTCCCTGCGCCAGATTGTGTGCGGCGCCCAGAATTACAAGGTGGGCGACAAGGTGCCCTGCGCTCTGCCCGGTGCGGTGCTGCCCGGCGGCTGGGAGATTAAGGACGGCAAGCTGCGCGGCGTGGAGAGCCGCGGCATGCTCTGCTCCGCCTCTGAGCTGGGGCTGCCGGATAAGGAACACGGCCTGTGGATTCTGCCTCAGGACTACGTCATCGGCACCCCGGTGCGTACCTTCGTGGAGACGGATACCATCTTCGAGCTGGAGATTACCCCGAACCGCCCGGACCTGCTGAGCCACTGGGGCATGGCCCGCGAGCTCGCCGGTATCACCGGCCGCAGCCTGAAGACCGACCCCGCCGAGGCTCCCGCCGTTGCGGCAGAGACGAAGCCCGCCGGCGATTTCATCACCCTTTCCGCCCCGGAGCTCTGCCCGCTCTACACCGCCACCCGCATTTCCGGCGTGAAAATCGGCCCCTCCCCGGAGTGGCTGGCCAACCGCCTGGTGGCTATCGGTCTGCGCCCCATCAACAACGTGGTGGATATCACCAACTACTGCCTCTTCGAGCTGGGGCACCCGCTGCACGCCTTCGATGCCGCTAAGATTACCGGCGGGCTGAACATCCGCCGCGCTGCGGAGGGCGAGCAGTTCACCAGCCTCATGAATGAGCAGTATACCCTGAAGAGTGATGACGTGGTCATCTCCGATGCCAGCGGCGCCGCCCTGGCCCTGGGTGGTGTGATGGGTGGCCTGGATTCCGGCGTGACGGATGCCACCACCGATATCATTCTCGAATCTGCCTGGTTCCTGCGCAGCAGCATCCGCTTCACCAGCCGCCGCCTGGCCCTGGGTTCGGATTCCTCCTACCGCTTTGAGCGCGGCACCTCCCCGTGGAATGTGCTGCGCGCCGCTGCCCGCGCCACGCAGCTGATTCTGGAGTGCTGCGGCGGCACCGCCGAGCCGGTGCTGGTGGGTGGCCAGGCTCCCTGCCTGGTGTCCGAAGAGCTTGCCACCACCGCCACGGTGCTGGAGCAGGGTACCGAGGCTAAGATTTACTACGCCCTCGACCAGGTGAAGCTGGACTGGAAGGAGCTGGATGTGATGACCAACGGCACGCTGCCCCACATGGAGGGTGCCCGCATCCTGCGCAACCTGGGCCTCAAGGATGTGGACGTGAAGGGTACCTGGGACTGCCCGCCCTGGCGTCTGGACCTGAAGCGCAGCTGCGACCTGCTGGAGGAGGTGGTGCGTGTGTACGGTATTGATAATATTCCCGCCACCAGCACCTCCATCTACGTGCCGGAGAGCGCCCAGGACCGCGCGCACGATTACCGCATGGCCCTTTCCCGCAAGCTGGCCGGTGCCGGTTTCTGGGAGGTGCAGACCTTCAAGCTCATCGCTGCTGAGAGCATCGACCCGACCATCGCCAGCGTGGAGAATGCGCTGCCCATCAAGCCGCTGATGGAGGGCGATGTCATCCGCGTTTCCCTGCCGATTTCCGAGGATCACTCCACCCTGCGTCCCTCGCTGGCCCCCGGCCTTATCTCCGTGGCTGCCCGCAATATCAACCAGGGCATGGAGGTGCTGCGCTTCTTCGAGTGCGGCCGCGTGTTCCGAAACACCGGCGGCGGTAAGGGCAAGGACATCGAGAACGAGGTGCTGGGCATCTTCATGGCCGGCAAGCTCGCCCCCGCCAGCTGGGCCTGCACCAAGCCGGGTGAGGCTCACTTCGAGCACCTCCGCGCCGTGCTGGATATCCTCGTGCCCAAGGCTGCCATCAGCATCGTGCCCGCCAAGCAGCAGCGCGAGAATGCCGCCGTGGGTGGTGATATCACCATCAACAACCAGGCCTGCGGCTATGTGGCCCGCCTGTCCCTGGCTAAGTGCCGCGCCCTGGGGCTGCCCATGGAAAGCTACTACGCCGAGCTCGACCTCCGCAAGCTGCAGCAGGTGGCCACCGCCCCCTTCAAGGCGGCAGACCTGCCCCAGTTCCCCGGCTCCAGCCGCGATGCTTCGCTGGATGTGCCCGCCGCCACCCGCCACGCGGATATCATGAAGGTGGTGGAAGGCGCCAAGCAGAAGCTGCTGGTTTCCTGCGCGCTCAAGGATGTGTTCTGCGACCCGACCGGCGAGAAGCTCGCCGCCGACCGCAAGGCCATGACATACACCTTCCTCTATCGCGATGCCAAGAAGACCCTCACCGCCCCCGAGGTGGACGCCGCGCACAAGTCCGTGCTCGATGCCCTCGCCGCCAAGGTGAAGGAACTCAGGTTCCGCTAAGGAATACTCTTAACGCTAAAAAAGCCGGAGAGGTTCGCTCTCCGGCTTTTTTGTAAGGCGGGACTGAAGTCCCGCGCTCCGAGTGTTACAGCTGTGCAATCACATTTCGTGCAGCCGTGGCCACGTCTGCCTGCCGGAGGAGCCAGGAGACGATGACCACGCGGCGGGCGCCGGCGGCGAGCACGGCGGGCAGGGTGCTGCCGTTGATGCCGCCGATGCAGTACATGGGGAAATCGCCCAGCTGCGCCTGCACGGTGGCGATATCCAGCAGGCCGATGGCGGGGCGTCCGGGCTTGGTGCCGGTGGGGAAGAGCGGGCCGAAGCCAATGTAGTCTGCCCCTTCGGCCACGGCTGCCAGCGCCTGCTCCGGGCTGTGGGTGGAGCGGCCGATGAGCATATCCGGCCCCACGATGGCGCGGACGGCCTCCAGAGGGCCGCCGTCCTGGCCCACATGCACGGCATCGGCCCCGATGCGGGCGGCCATTTCCGGGTAATCATTCAGCACAAAGATGGCACCCGCCGCGCGGCAGAGCGGTTGCATGCGCCGCGCCAGTGCTTCCACCTCATCGAGCGCCACGCCTTTGGCACGCAGTTGCAGGATGCGGATGCCGCCTTGCAGCAGGGCGGTGGTGACTTGCTCCACATCCTCCGGGCGCACGTAGCCCATATCAACAATCCCGTACAAACGGGCATCTGCCGGAACCTGCTTTTTCATGTGCTTGATTTTCTCTGAAATGCGGCTTCATTGCAAGTCAAAAAACGGCGTTGACAGATGAGGGCGGCCAGTGTACAGTTGCAGGCATGGAAACGCTTATCTCCCGTGGTATTATTGAGTCTTATTTCGGTAAACTTTCCTCCTGCCTGCAGCTGGATGCCGCTATCGTGGGCGGTGGTCCTTCCGGTATCGTGGCGGCTTATTATCTGGCGAAGGCCGGGCACAAGGTGGCGCTGCTGGACCGCAAGCTTTCCCCCGGCGGCGGCATGTGGGGCGGCGCCATGATGTTCAACGATATCGTGGTGCAGGAAGAGGCCATGCCCATCGTGGAGGAACTGGAGCTTTCCTACCGTCCGTACCAGGAGGGAACCTACATCGTGGACTCCGTGCATGCCACGGCAGGTCTGCTTTACCAGGCCACGAAGGCGGGTGCCACCATCTTCAACTGCTACTCAGTGGAGGATGTGGTGTACAAGCAGGGCCGCGTGGGCGGTGTGGTGGTGAACTGGACCCCCGTGCTGCGCGAGGGGCTGCATGTGGACCCCCTCACGCTGCTCTCGAAGACCGTGCTTGATGCCACCGGTCACGATTGCGAGATTGCCCGCACCGTGGCCCGCAAGAATGGCGTGAAGCTCGATACCCCCACCGGCGGAGTGGTGGGCGAGATGAGTATGGATGCCGCCGAGGGCGAGCGCTCCACCATCGATAACACCAAGGAGATTTACCCCGGTCTCTTTGTTTCCGGCATGGCGGCCAATGGCGTGAGCGGCAGTTTCCGCATGGGCCCCATCTTCGGCGGCATGCTCATGAGCGGCCGCAAGGTGGCCGAGCTCATGAGCGCCAGTATTAAGAAGGATTAAGGATTAGGGAGTAAGAGCTAATGCGGGGGCTTCACCGGCTCTCGATTAGTATCAAACGGAAACTCACTAAATTGGAATATGTGGGGGAACTCTGTCGGAGCACGGGACTTCAGTCCCGATTGGAAGCACCGTTATTTCGGGACTGAAGTCCCGTGCCCCGACAACGACAAACATCAATTTAGTGAGTTTTTAGAAGTTCTCAAACGCTTTATTGTTCTTCATCGTCGGGCGGGCGCTTATTCAGCATTTTACCGCCGAAGAGGCTCTTTTCGCGGATTTTTGGGGGCAGGTCACGGTAGTGCCGGCTGCCGTCATCAAGCCCATACATGATGTTGAGGGCTCGCTGGTCGTGATTTTCCGCCTCGGGAGCCTGCTTCCTTCCCGGCTTCTGTTTTCGTACCTTCAGGCTCAGGCAGAGCTCTACCGCCAGGGTTAATGCTACAATGCCGCCCACGTAGCCGCTCATCCGGGCAAAGCGGGCCAGGGTATCATGCCCGTGGAAAAGGAAGGCGAACACTCCGCAGATGGCGATGATGATGGTCAAGGCTTTCCGGGTGTAGGCGTCCATGGCTGATTCTAGCATGAGGAGCCAGGCCTGTCAATCCGGCGTGAAACGTGAAAATGAGGATGCCCGCGGATGCTTAAAATGAGCATTTTTTGTTTTTAACTTTGCAAATGGCATGGTGTTGTGGTATTCTCCACGCGCATGCCCGGTATAATATATAAGAAATGGCTGGCAGTGATGCTGGCGTTCATGGCTCTTTTCCTGACTTCGTGCGGGGAGAAAGAGGCTGAGCGCGGCAAGCTGATAATGGTGACAAACGCCACGTTCCCCCCGTATGAGTTCTACCAGGGGAGCCGCATTGTGGGCATTGATGCCGACATGGTGCGAGAGATTGCCAAGCGCAATGATCTGGAGCTGGTGATTGAGGATATGGCTTTCGATTCCGTGATTGCGGCCGTGCAGACCGGCAAGGCGGATGTGGCGGCTTCCGGTATCACGGTGACGGAGGATCGCAAGAAGCAGATTGATTTCACCACCAGCTATGTGAAGGCCGACCAGGTCATCATCGTGCGTAAGGATTCTGATATCGTCGGGCCGGAATCAATGCGGGGCAAGCGCATCGGTGTGCAGCACGGCACCACGGGCGACATGTACGTGACAGAGAACTTGCAGGAGCCGGAGCGCTTCCAGGATGGTGCGCTGGCCGTGGCCTCGCTGGTGACGGGCAAGATTCACGCGGTGGTGCTCGACAGCGCACCGGCAGAGGAACACGTGGCCCGCAATAAGGGAATCCGCATCCTGCCCATGGCTCTGGTATCGGAGGAATACGCCATGGCTATCAGCAAGTCCCGCCCGGAGTTGCTGGCTATGTTCAACCGCACCATGGCTGAGATGAAGGTGGACGGCACCATGGATGCCATCTGGGCCCGCTATCTGGATAAGGATGGCAAGCCGCTGGCGGTGCCTGCTGTGGAGGCTGAGGAGGACAAGGGAATGTGGGCCCGCCTGGCGGATTCCTTTGAGGTGAATTTCGTGAAGGACGACCGCTGGCACTACCTGGTGGATGGTTTCCTGGTCACGATTGAGATTTCTGCCTGTGCGGTGCTCATGGGACTGTGCATCGGCTTCCTGGTGGCGGTGGTGCGCAGTGCGCATGACCAGACCGGCCGCTACAAGGTGCTCAACTTCCTGTGCCATATCTACCTGACGGTGGTGCGCGGCACGCCGGTGGTGGTGCAGCTGCTCATCATCTACTTTGTGATTTTCGGCTCGGTGGATGTGAGCAAGGTGCTGGTGGCTATCGTGGCTTTCGGTGTGAACAGCGGCGCCTATGTGGCGGAAATCATCCGCTCCGGTATCATGGCGGTGGATTCCGGCCAGATGGAGGCTGGCCGCAGTCTGGGCCTGAGCTATGGCACCACCATGCGCTCGGTCATCCTGCCGCAGGCTTTCAAGAATGTGCTGCCTGCGCTGGGCAATGAGTTCATCGTGCTGCTGAAGGAGACTTCCGTGTGCGGTTACATTGCGCTGCAGGACCTCACCAAGGGTGGCGATATCATCCGCAGCCAGACCTACGATGCTTTCCTGCCGCTCATTGCGGTGGCGCTCACCTACCTGGTGGTGGTGGTGTGCCTGAGCCAGTTGCTGAAGAAACTTGAAAACTCCTTGAAGAAGAATGAACGCTGATAATATATTGGAAGTGCGCGAGCTGGTGAAGGAATTCGGTGACCACCGCGTGATTGACGGTGTGTCCGTGGGCGTGAAGAAGGGCGAGGTGGTGTTCCTGCTGGGCCCCAGCGGCGCCGGCAAGAGCACGGTGATGCGCTGCATGAATTTCCTGGAGACGCCTACGGGCGGCGAGGTGCTTTTCCACGGCCAGCCGGTGGACCGCAGTGAGAATGGGCTGAATCACTACCGCTCCAAGGTTGGCATGGTGTTCCAGCACTTCAACCTCTTTGCCAACCTCTCCATCCTGGACAACATCACCCTGGCTCCGGTGAAATGCGGACTCATGAGCCGCACCGAGGCTGAGACCCAGGCGCTGCACCTGCTGCACCGCATCGGTTTGCGCGATAAGGCGAAGGCCTACCCCTCCCAGCTTTCCGGCGGGCAGAAGCAGCGCGTGGCCATTGTGCGCGCCCTGGCCATGAATCCGGAGGTGCTCCTCTTTGATGAGCCCACCTCCGCCCTGGACCCCGAAATGGTGGGCGAGGTGGAGAACCTCATGCGCGAGCTCGCCAGGGACGGCATGACCATGTTGGTGGTTTCCCATGATACTGATTTCGCCATGGAACTGGCCGACCGCATCGTTTTCCTGGCCGATGGCAAGCTCGTGGTGGATGCTCCGCCCGCCGTCATCGCCGCCAGTGATAACCCCCGCATCCGCGATTTCTTCTCTATCAGATAAGAAGCTACTCAATTACAATGTTTTATATAAATGGGCACCTGATCGGGTGCCCGTTTTGCCGTGGAAAATGTGCTTCGTGTGCACAAATCTCCCGTGAAAAATGTGCTTCACGTGCACAAATCTCCCGTGAAAAATGTGCAAGCGGGCTTGACAGAGAGTAGGAGATGAGGCATAATCGCAGCAGGAGGAGATGACATGAAGCGAGATTTGATAACAGAATTGGCCTCTTGGAAGAGCAGCCCGCTTCGCAAGCCGCTACTGTTGCTGGGAGCTCGTCAGGTGGGGAAGACCTGGCTGCTGCAGGAGTTTGCGCGGGAACATTACCGCAACGTTGTCTATGTGCGATTTGACCGGGATGAGCGCATGAAGGAATCCTTTGAGAAGGATTTTGACATGAGACGAATCCTGACAAGCCTGCAACTTCATGCCGGGGAGTCAGTAGTTGCGGGAGAAACCCTGATTATTCTGGATGAGATACAGGAATGCCAGGCGGCCCTTACATCTCTTAAATACTTTTGCGAAGACCTGCCGGAGCAGCACGTGGTGGCGGCGGGCTCCTTGCTGGGCCTGTATGAGCACCGCGGCACGGGATTCCCGGTGGGTAAGGTGAATATGCTGCATCTGTACCCGATGAGTTTCTGTGAATTCCTGACAGCATGCGGTCAGGGGATGATGGTGGAGCTGCTGCAATCCCGCGATTGGCAGATGGTGAGCTTGTTTGCCGACCGCTTTGCTGAATACCTGCGTTATTATTATTTTGTGGGGGGCATGCCGGAAGCGGTGAAAGTGTTTTCAGCGAATCGGGATTTTGCCCGGGTGCGGGAAGTGCAAGGGGATTTGCTGGCTGGCTACCGCCGCGATTTCAGTAAACACGCACCTGCCGAACATTGGCCACGCATCGGGATGATATGGGATTCACTCCCCAATCAGCTGGCGCGCGAGAATAAGAAATTCATGTGCTCCGAGGTGCAGCAGGGTATGCGGATGCGGCATCTGGATATGAGTTTGCAGTGGCTGTACGATGCAGGCCTGGCCTATGCGGTGCACCGGGTATCGAAACCAGCCTTGCCTGTGAATGCCTACAGTGAGCGGGCGTTCAAGTTGTTTCACCTGGATGTGGGGCTGCTCGGGGCCCAGGCCGGGCTCAGGGCTGAGGTTATTCTCGATGGTAACCGGATTTTTCAGGAGTTCAAGGGCGCGCTGGCGGAGCAGTATGTTCAGCAGGAGTTACGGGCCGTAAGTCGCCTGGAGCCCTACTATTGGGCCAGCAGTAATGGGCAGTCTGAAATTGATTTTCTGGTGCAGCAAGGCATGGAGCTGGTTCCGCTGGAGGTCAAGGCAGAATTGAATCTGACCGCGAAGAGCCTTAAATTCTATTGTCAGAAGTTTGCTCCCGCTATGGCGATTCGCACTTCAATGGCTCATTACCATGTGCAGCGCATCCCTGTTGTCACCGGTGGAGAATATACGCAGCTGGATATTCCGCTCTATGCGCTTTCACAAATGGGAGCAGAGTGCTCCGCGCTGGCCGGAAAATAACTCCGGGTTTATTCCTTCGTGCGCTGGTTGGGGCCATCGCCTACGGAGACGACCTCTACCTCCACCTGGTGTACGCCCCATTGGTGGAAGCCGATGGCGCGGGCTACGGCGGGGCTGATATCAATGATGCGGCGGCGGTGGAAGGGGCCGCGGTCGTTCACGCGCACCAGGCAGCTCTTGCCGGTGGAGATGCTGGTGATACGCACGGTGCAGGGCAGGGGCAGGGTGCGGTGCGCAGCGTATTTCGCCCCGCGGCGCAGGCGTTCGCCCAGGGCGCCGATGCTGTTGCCGCCCTCGTAGAGCGAGGCTTCACCCACTTCGCGGTATTGCAGGGCTTCCTGTATGCCCATGGGACGGTAGCGGCGGCCATTCACCGTGTAGGGCTTCATCTTCAGCTTCGGTTCCGGGCGGGTGTCCTCCTGCGGTGCTGTGGAATGCAGCTTTTTGCGCCAGCTGCAGCAAGTGCCCGACAGCAGGATACCGGCTGCCAGAAGAACCAGAAGAATGCGGGAATGCCCTCTCACGCATTCATTCTAGCAGATATGGTTGAACTTGGCAATAGTTCATGCTGGGCATTGTTTTATTTGTACACGTTGATGCCTGATTCGTCTTGACATCGGGGGGGCTTGTGGTGTATGGATAACATCATGCGAATTCATGCAGGTACAATCATGCTAGGTCTGTTATCTCTCGGCCTGGTGGCAGGTGCGGCAGAGGAAAAGGCTCAATCCGTTCAGAAGAAGATAACAACCAGATTGGCTAAAAAGTCCGGCAAGCTGCCAGTGGCCGTGCTGAAGGCTGTGGAAATGGGAGACTATGCGGCTGCTCAGCAGGCTCTGGTGGCGGAGTTGCAGCAGTGCGGTGATATCAGCCCGGTGAATGCGCGGACACTGCGCCTGGCGATGATGCACGAGTGGATTCGCGTGACCGGGGCCGGGGTGCTCACGGAAATGGCCGGTGATGCTAAGGAGAAATGCCGGTTTCTGGCAGAGTTTGCGAATGACCAGGCCTGGCAGGAGATTTACCTGAGCTGCGGCCTGGTGCCGTACCAGAAGGCACTGGGTATGGATATTCTCTACCGCATCTGGAGCGAGGAGAAGGGAAAGGTGAAGAACAAGCCGCTGGCTGTGGCGCTGGCTTCCTGCTGGGGTGGCGGCGAGACCTGGCCGGAACCCGCCCTTGCGAAGATGCTGCCGACTAAGTTCAACCCGGTGCGGCGCTACACGTTTTTTCAGAAACAGGCAGCAGAGGGAAATCTGCACCCGAATTTTCCGAATTTGAAGGCCTGGGAGCTGCGCTTTGTGGTGGCGAACCCCGCGCAGGACTGGGACGATGCCTCATATGAGTTCGCCGCCAGAAACATCAATATGCCCTGGGATAAGTACGATATTTCCTGCTGGGCTGCCACATACACCGGTACCTCTAAATTCGGTGATTCGGTGCAGGGCGGTGCGTACAACCTGCCCTTCGGCGATGAGAGCGAGGCGGAGCGCACTCTGCTCAATGGCGGCGTGTGCGGTGCTATGTCGCACCTGGGGGCTGTGGCGGCCATGGCTCATGGCATTCCGGCCTATACCTGCGGCCAGCCCGGGCATTGTGCGTATGCCGTGCGACCGCAGCGCGGCAAATGGATAGGCGGTTTCGGTGGCCCGGATGGCGGCATGCACAATCACATTTTCGGGCATGATGCACCTACTTCCTATAATCTGATGGAGGCGGTTTTTGCGGATGATGCGAAGATTCAGACTGCCTACCGCAGGTCTTTCTGCGCGCGGGCGCTGGAAGCCGCCGGGCGCGATGCCGATGCGGAGAAGATGTGGCGCGTGGCGCTGGAGGAAGCACCGCTGCATCCGTTTTTCCGGGCCGGGCTGCATGCGCAGCTGCTGAAGCGCGGCATTTCCGCCGGTGAGTGCTATGCCTATCTGATGACGGATATGCTGCCCCAGTATGTGGGGCATGGTGTGGCTGCTGCCAATGCCATGGCCGACCTGGCCGGGGTGATAGCCAGCATGGATGACCGCAACCGGCTGGATGTGTTCCGCAAGGTGCACGAGGCGCTTTCCCTCACCCCCGCCAGCTGGGCGCTCAAGCCGGATAAGCTGGTGGAGGAGCAGTCTGCCGCCATGGCAGATGATGCCGGGCGCGAGAAGCTGCTCAAGGTGGTGTTCACCGAGCTCATGAAGCGGGGCGACGGCACGATGTTCGGCCAGCTGCTGGAGTGGGCTGTGAAGAAGTTTACCCCCACGGAGGCAGGCAGCAAGCTGTTCAACCGCGCCTTTGCCGCGGCTGCGGCCGAGGTGGCTTCCTCTGCGGATTCTGCCGGTGCTGCTGAGGCCGCATCTGACCGCAACAAGAAGATGCAGGAAGCCTACAGCAAGGCGATCGTGGCGGCAGAGCAGGCCCGCTCCGCTCCTGCCTTCCAGGCGCTCACGCAGGGGGCCCTGGCTCTGGGTATGCCGGATTTCAAGGCTGCTCCGTTGCAGAAGGCCGGCGAGCTGCAGGGACAGCCTGCCCGGGCCGCCTTGTTCCGCATGTCCACCAGCAGCAATTACGACAGTCCGGTGCTGCATGCCGGTATCATGACCCCCGCCGGCGGCAAGTGCCACACCGCCAAGGAGCAGACCCCCACCTTCATTGTGGAGCTGGAGAAGCACGGCTTTGCCACCGGCTGCATCATCCGCAAGACGGATGGCAACGAAGGCCGCATGAAGAAAGCCGTGGTCTATACCAGTGAGGACGGTGCCACCTGGTTCAAACGAGCCGAAATTGATAATATGCCCAAGGAATGGGTGGCCACCTTCCCGGAGGGGACCGGAGCCCGCTGGGTGAAGCTGGAGTTCCAGAATGCCAGCCCGGATTTTGCGCACCTCACCCACTTTGTTGTTTACGCCCGCTAACCCCCCTTTGCCGATATGAAGAAATGTCTGGGATTATTGCTGCTGCTGGCGGTGACCGGTGGCGCCGTCTGTTACTTCTGCCCCGAGGTGGTGCCGCCCGGTACCCCCGGCAAGGAGGCCTGGGATAAGCTCTCTGCGGAAATGAAGAAAGGAGTCGCGAAAATCGCCGCTCCGGAGTCTGAGCCGAATCTCCCCGCCGCGGAGCCGGAGCCGCAGCCCGCTGCTGCTCCGCTTGCCAGCCCGCTGGCTTTCCCGGATAACAGGGATGCCCGCGCCCAGGCCAAGGCTGAGAACCGCCCTGCGCTCATCTTGTGGTATGGCTCTGACTGGCAGAAGAATACGGATGAACTGGCCGCTGAGTGGAACAAGCTTGCAGACCGTAACCTGCCGGTTATCATCGGTCAGATTAATGAACACAGCGGAGCCGTGCCCCAGTTGTCGGAGCGTGAGAAGCTGCTGCCCACCGGGGCCTTCATGAATCTGCCCGTGGCTGTGCTGCTGGCTCCGGATGACACCTTGCTGGCTGTTTACCAGGGGAAGGCCGTGCTCACAGCGGCGGCCATGGAAGCCGCGGTGCAGCGCACGCTGAACCGCATGCCCGAGTATATGGCCCTGGTGGCAAAGGCTCGCAGCACTGCCGGTGTGGAGGGTGCCCGGGCTGCCGGCGAGGCGCTGGCCATGATGCCCTATGCGGATGCCATGCGCAATCATGCCCTCAGGAAGATTCTGAACGAGAAGGACCCGGAGCACAAGACCATGTACCGCTACCTCTACGGCATGGATCACATGGGCATGTATGATGAGATTAACGCCGTGCTGAATGGCGGCAAGGGAGCCGATGCCAGGTTCAAGGGGGCGCAGCGCAAGTTTGCGGAGGCTCTGGCCTTTGTGCAGAAGGTGCTGGCGGCCCACCCCATGAATACGGACTTGCTGCAGCAGTGGAACTCCGGCCTGGCCTATGTTTACCGCGAGCAGCATGTTTCCACCAAGGACGCCCAGGCCCGGCAGAAGATGCTGGAGTGCTACCGCCGTGTGGTCGAGATTGACCCCGCCAGTGAATATGGCAAGGGCGCTGCCCGCTGGGTGCGCTACTGGGATGATTCTGTGTACTACGAGTTCGAGGAGCCGTACTACGACCGCGAGCACCAGACAAAAGGTTTTGAGAAGGAGTGGCGCGTGAATGTGAGCTCCTCCATGAAGGGGCCGGGCACCTATGTGTTCTCCCTGCAGCCCATTCTGAATGGCAGCATGGTTACCCGCGCGTTCAAGCTTTATGCCAACGGCAAGCACGTGGCTGATGCCACGACGCCCGAGAATGTGAACACCAAGTCCGTGGAGTTCAAGGTGCCCCGCACCCTGAAGGGTAAGGTGGAAGTGCGCTTCCGCGCCCAGTGCAATGACCATTGGCACGAATGCTCCGGCAAGATGCTGATGGAGAAAAAGTAAGGCGCCCACCACGCCTTTTCGGCAACGCATGCTAATGCGGGGGCTCACAGATGTTCAGCAAAACGGGCCGCACTCCTCAGAGTGCGGCCCGGAAAATTGCCAGAGTTTACGAGAGTTAGACCTTATGCTTTCAGCTCGTTGCCCAGCTCGATGATGGAGTATTCGCCCGGGCACAGGCGGTAGACAATCTGCAGCACGTTGCGGCGGGCATTGCGATACAGCACAAAGGGTTTGCCGGAGATTTCCAGCTCCATGATGGCGTCTTCCTTGTACATGGTGCGCAGGTCGTAGCCCTCGCGGGAGATGCGCACCGGCTTCGGATCTTCCGGGGCATCGGTGTCCACATCGTAGTCCAGCACTTCCTCCTCGTATACCTTTTCATCCAGCTTGCGGATGCTCTTGGAGCGGTGCGGCCGGAAGTGCTTCATGAGGCGGGTCTTGTGCTTGCGCATGCGGCGCATGATCTTCGTGATTGTCTCGTCGATGGCGGCGTACAGATCTTCGGAAGAGGTAGATGCCTGGATGGTTATGTGATCGGCACAGAACAGCACGATTTCGGCCATCTGTCGTTCCTTCTGTACATCCACCACCACGCGGGCTTCCACAATCTTCGGGTAATCGATATGGATGGCCTCAATCTTCTTCGTAGCGAACTCGCGGATGGCATCAGTCACTTCAATATGACGGCCCGTAACAGTAATATTAGTATCACTCGGCATGGTTTTTACCTCTTTCTATTGGTTTGGTTGGTTTTCTGTGCAGCCCGTAGCAAATGCCGCTACTGTTCTGCAATACTCATCATAACCTGCTTTGTGATTTTTGCAAGATAATTCTGCTCCAAACGGCAAATTTTCCCACGCGCAGCCCCAGGATTTTGTGAGCCGCTGCAATATCACCAACATTTTTGATAGAGCCCCCTCCATTGCCCGATAAATGGGAATTTGTGGGGGAACTCTGTCGGAGCACGGGACTTCAGTCCCGATTGGAAGCACCGTTATTTCGGGACTGAAGTCCCGTGCCCCGACAACGATAAACATCAATTTGGCGGGCCGTCAAAGCAAACTCCTTGACTTGCCGCATCAATCATTACCGAGTTTGCTCAGGTCGCAGCTGTCAGGAATTTCCACCAGCTTGATGCGCCCGCTGGTGCCGTGCACGACTTCAATGGATGATTTAGTCACCCCGAGAGCCTTGGCCAGGAAGAGGACGATTTCCTTATTGGCTTTGCCTTCGACAGGCGGCGCCGCAATCTTTACTTTGAGCACGCGGCCTACCTGGGGATAATCATCCTCCCAGCCGAGGATTTCGTTTTTCCTGGCACCGGGGGTTACTTTGAGGGCGAGTTTCATGCGGGGTCGTGGAGGAGCAGGGCCAGGGCAGGAAGCCTGGTGATTGTTTTGCCGCAGGCCGCGGCATCGGCCTCTGTCGGCAGGTCGCGGCTGGTGTGTATACCCTCTGTGAGCAGGAAGGGCAGCACCAGCACATGGGCGGCTTTCATCTGTGGCAGTACACCGCTCGCAGCGGGGGCCTGGTTGAAGTAACCCAGGGTAATTTCGGTGCCGGGCAGCAGCTCGCGCAGGCGGCGGCAGAAGAGGGCCGGCTCCGGCGGCGGCTCGGGCAGGGTGGAGTCGTGCGCCACCACCAGCACGGCCGTATCGGTATTCAGCTGTGGGCGGATGAAACGCGCGGCAGCCTCGGCCAGCCAGGGGGAGGCCCCCAGAACGGGCTGGAAATAGAGCTGCGGCGGCACGGTTGAGTGCCGGTAGGCTTGCTGCAAGCCCTCCACCAGCTTGCGGCCGCTGCTGGTGCCACTGAGCATGAACATGGGGTACACCAGAATCGGTGCGCCGGGCGGCGGAAGCGGTGCTGTGGACAGGTTGCCCAGGTGGCAGCGGCAGACGCGCCGCTGCGGCATGCGGATGCCGGGCGGGTTGAGTCCCAGCCCACGCTCATTGTAGCTGACAATCAGATAGTAACGCTTCCATTTCCAGTGATGGCAGTACACCAGGATGATGGCGGCGGCCACGGCCAGCTGGGCCAGCGCAAAATGGAAGTAAATAAGACCCCTGAGATGGTGTTCCATCTCAGGGGTGAGGGAGGAGGAGTCCAGGCGCGCACCGCAATCCACGGAGCCCCACACGGCAGCCGCAAACACAGCGGCACAGAGCAGAAGCAAAGAGTGGAAGAGCTTGCGGTTCACGCCGGGGATAATGTGTGTTTAGGCACCGGCTGCATCCTCTGCTTCCTGCAGCTCCTTGCGGAGGTCGCCGCGCTTGTCGAAGTACAGAACCACGGGGGAAGCGATGTAGATGGAGGAGTAGGTGCCGATGAAGATACCCAGCAGCATGGTGATGGAGAAGTCCCACATGGAGGGACCGCCCAGCGCCAGCAGGGAAATCAGCGCTGCAATGGTGGAGCCGGAGGTGAGCAGCGTACGGGACAGCGTGGAGTTGATGGCCTCGTTCATGATGTCCACCAGCTTCTCGCCGGGTTCAGCCATGCGCAGGTGCTCGCGGATACGGTCGTAAATCACGATGGTATCGTTGATGGAGTAACCGGCCACGGTGAGGAAGGCGCCGATGTGGATGATGCTCAGCTCTGTGCCCATGACCACCACCAGGATGATGATGGCCAGCACGTCGTGCAGGGTGGAGAAGAAGGCACCCATGGCGAAGGACCATTCGAAGCGGATGGCCAGGTAGATGGTGATACCGAGCATGCCGGCGGCCAGGGCGATGATGGCGGTTTTGAAGAAGGCCGAACCCAGGGCGGCGCTCACTTCTTCAATGGAGGGGGACTGGAGCTCCTTCACGCCGGGCACGTTGGCGCGCAGCTCAGTGTCAATGCGCTGGGCTTCTTCCTTGCTGGCGCAGCGAATCTTGATGCTGGTGTCCGTGGCAGAGGTGAACTGCTGCGTGGTGGCCTTCTTGGAGAGCTTCATGTTCTCCACGTAGTTTTCCAGTTGCTTGTAGTCGAGCTTGGAATCGGCGGGCACCACGTAGGTGGAGGTGGAACCGCCCATGAAGTCCACGCCCAGAGCACTTTCACCGCGCACAAACACGGAGTAGGCCAGACCGGCAAGCAGGATGACCGAGGAACCGATCATGGCGTGCTTGCGGTATTTCATGAAATCAAACACTTTGCCCTGGAAGGGAGCTCGGGCGAAGGCGAATTCCTTCAGCAGCCCCAGGTGCTCTGCCCAGAAGAAGAGCACGCGTGTGACCACCACCGCACCAATCAGCGATGTAATGATACCCACGCTCGTGGTCACGGCAAAGCCTTTGATTGAACCACTTGCAATCCAGAAAAGAATGACGGCGGTGATGAGGGAGGTGATGTTGGAGTCCCAGATGGCGGAGAAGGCTTTTTCGTATGCCTGGCGCAGGCAGACCAGGAAGGGACGGCCCGCCGCGCGCTCTTCGCGCATGCGTTCGTAGATAAGCACGTTGGCGTCCACGGCCACACCCATGGTCAGCACGATACCGGCGATACCCGGCAGGGTGAGCACGAAGCCGAAGAGGCTCATCAGGCCAAGCAGGGCAATGGCGTTGAAGGTCAGGCCCACCATGGCCACCATGCCGGCGGCGCGGTAGTACCAGTAGCAGAAGGCAAAGATGCCGAGCAGACCCACGGCACCGGCGATGCCGCTCTGCTCCAGTGCGCTCTGGCCCAGCTGGGCAGATACGTCCTTGCGGCCTTCCACCTTCAGGTCGCTGGAGAGCGGGTTGGCCAGGGCCTTGGAGATATCCTCCGGCTCGCCCTTGCCGTTCAGGCCGCTGATGTTGAAGTCTTTGTGAAGCACGGCCTGCACCACCGGGGCGCACTTGATCTGGTTGTTGAGCACCACGGCCAGGCGGTCGCGGCCAATCTGCATGGCGCCGGTCAGGCGGCCCATGCGGTCAGCGCCGGTGCGGTTGAGCACCACGTCCACATAGCCCTTGCGCACATAGTCCGGCTGGGCGCGGGAAACTTCCTTACCGGTGATGTACACGTCCTTCTGCATGGCGGCATAGGGCTTCTGCAGCACCATGTATTCCACCACCGGGCGGCCGTGCTTGTCCACCTCGGGTTCGCCCGTTTCCTCGTTGATGTGGGGGTAGGGCAGAATCATGTAGTCATTCAGGCCGAATTTGGAGGGGATGCGGGGCATGGCCGGCTTGCGGGCCTTGGTGTTGCCGGCGGCCAGCTCGGCCTCGTAGGCGGCCATCTTCTGCTCGTAGGCCTGAATCAGCTCGTAGGTGTCAGCATCGCCGATGACTCGTTCGGATTCGGGGTAGACGGCCAGAAGTTCCAGCTTGGCCATCTTGGTGAGCATCTTCACCATGGCGTCCAGCTTTTCCTTGTTCTTGGCGGGGTCGCTGTCCTGCTGGGGAATCTGGATGAGAATCTTGTTGCCGGAGTGCAGAATCTGCACTTCGCTGGTGCCTGTGGCGTTCAGGCGTTCATTCAGGATATCACAGGCCTGCTGCATGTCTTCCTGCGTGGGGGGCTGCATTTCGCCGTGGTCATTCAGCTTGGGCTGCACCTCCAGGGTGAGCTCCACACCGCCACGGATGTCGATGCCGTAATGCATGCCGTTGAGGAACAGAGAAAGCAACGAGAACGAGCACAGACCAATGATGAAGAAAGTGCCCGCGTTGCGCTTTACCTTGTCTTCCTCGGCTGCCAGATACCAGAAAAACAGCACGATGAGCAGAATGCCCACGATGAAGTAGAAGGCCGGTGTGTGAATGATGCTCTGTAAGAACTGGAACATGATGCTAATAGGTGAACCGCACCATTCTGCCAGTTTTTTGCTCTGCGTCAAGTCCGCAGGACGTCATTTTATGCGCGCGTGCGCGTTTCCGCCGGATAATTCCCTTGCATTCACGGGTGAGCGTGTTAGAATAACACCATGTCTCTTCTTACGCTGCTGCTGGGTATTCTGACTGCGCTGGCGCCGATTGCGGGGGTGAAGTTCCCGGAATCGGCGGCCCGGGAGGCAGTCTTGCCGGCGCGCGAGCTGGTGCTGGAGCCGCAGTGCGAGGGTGAGCTGACCGGCCGCGAGGAGGAGCGGATGCTGGCCGCCATTCAATTCCGCTGCGAGCTGGTGGGGCTCCGCGAGGTGCAGGTGCGGCGGGACGGTCGCCATTTTCTGGTGCAGGTGCAGAGCGGGCTCATACCCACGATGGAGGAATACACCGAAACGCTGGATGAGCTGGAGTCTGTCCTGAATGAGCGAACCTCCATGCAGTTGCTCCGCGTGCACCCGGACAGCGAGCTGCTGGTGCGCGATGGCGAGGTGCAGGAGCTTCTGGTGGCGTATGAAACGGCCGTAGTGGCACACGAGGAACACCCGGAGCTGAACACGCCTGCGCCGCAGATGCCGGCTCTGCCGGCGCGTCTGCGGCTGCCCGGCTACATGCTGGCGGAGCACCGCGTGGTCTCACCGGAGGATGGCTCCGGCTACTATGAATACATGGTGGTGCAGCGCCCTGAGGCCGCCGCAGAGGAGGAAATGCTGGTGACCGAGCTGGAGGTGAACCTCGCCTCGCCGGATGTGTTGCGGGGGCATATCAATGTGGAACTCACTGCCCGCGGAGGCGAGATGCTCACCCGCCTCACCCGCAGCATGCGCCTCGGAAAGGAGCGTCTCGCCATTCTGCTGGATGGTGAGATTGTCTGCGCTCCCCTGGTGCATGCGGAGCTGGGGTGTACCTTCTTCATCAGCGGTATGGAAGATGGTGTGAGTGAGCGCGTGGTGGATGGCCTGTCCATGCCCCTTCCGGTGCCGGTGAAGGTCATTGACCGCCGCGGGGTGGAGAAGTGATTTCCGCATGCAAAGCAGTGTCCCCTTGCAGAATATGCTGGTGCTTTTTCCCGGTTCCGGTGTAAAACTCCGCACATGGGATTTACAACTGCCGCAACTATACTGACCACCGCCGCTACTGTGGCGGGCAAGGCCCTGGAGGCCACCGCCGAACGCAAACAGGCCCGAGCCTTCAATGCTGCTGCCGACGAACGCCGCCGCCTGGCCGAAAATCAGGCCGGCGCCATCACCCGCACCGCCCTGGAGAATAACCGCCGCGAGCAGCGCAACGCGCAGATGCAGCTCGCCACCGCTCGGGCAGATGCTGCGGCCTCCGGCCTCCTCAGCTCCGCCACTGCCACAGTGCGTGAGCGCGACCTGGCCACCCGCCTGGAGGACGATATCAACAACCGCACCAACGCCGCCCTGCAGGAAGCCAACACCATCCGCTCCCAGGGCGCCTACGATGCGCACGACCTGCAGGCGCAGTCAAGCCAGGCACGCCTGCGTAGCAAGGGTGCCTGGCTGGGGGCGGCGGGTGGGGTATTCCGTGGCCTCAGCTCGGTGGATTGGAGCTCCGGCCGCTCAGGCAGTTCAGGTAGTAGTGCAACGCAAGTTTGAGCACCGAGGTGCGGTCCAGCCCGCGTTGCCGGGCAAATCTTTCCAGTCGCTCAAAGAGAGCCTCCTGGCAGCGGAAGGTTATCATGTGCAGTGAGGGCATGCCCACAGTATGCCCTCACTGCAACCTGTTTTCAAGCAATGTTATGCGTCCGCCGCCTAACGGTTGCGTGTCTTTATGCCCCTGAAGGTATGTATGCTGAGAATGGGGCTCATGGGGAATGATGCCCATCCTGCTGCGGAGTCTGGACGTCAGGGGCAGGACTTGAACGTCAAATGCTCCAGCACACCTTGAGTTCTCTGCCGGATGTGCTGAGTGAGGTGGCTCATGGTGCTTTCAGGGATATGGGGGAGCTGTGGTATTTTATTCAGGACGGACAAAAGAGATTGCGCCGTCATTTTAACCTGTTGTATGACTGCTTTGGCTGGCACGTTGATATCCTGGGCAAAACGTTCCCACCTGCCTCCGGAAATGAAGAAGGAGTTGCGCTTGCCACCTATTCCCATAGCCATGCATCGGGCCAGTCGTCGTCCGTAATAGGTGGTGCTGAGCAGATCGTAGAAAGGAGCCAGACTCCGCCCGTTCCCTTGCCGAATCATGGAGATGTTTTTGGCGTGAGCATCATTGTTGCCGATACACAGGTTGAATGCAGCCCACTTTATCAGCAGACTCAGATCAACTGCCGGTTGCAAGGAATAGCGGCGTATGAGTACCGAGCAGTCGTAGAAGGATGGCCCCCCGTCGCGTTCGTATTTGATATCGGAGCTCAGTGCCATCATCTGGCAGAAGTCCTCCTGCGGCAGTCTCCGGGGGTGAAAGTCTGTCCCTTCCCGGTCGTACCGATTCACTACCAGAACCGGGTATTCCGGCAGGGGGAGGATGTGGCTGCGCACTGTCGGTAATCCTATGCTGCGAGCCAGTTCCAGGCAGAGATGCTCGTTTTCAACGCTGTGCGGGAACCCATCAATGGGGAGTTTGAGAATGCAATTGCTCGCGGCTCCCTGCTGAGGAAGATAGTACTCGCCCGCGTGATGAAAAAGCGGTAATTTGTGTTGCGCTCCGGCGAGTGAAAGACTGGTCTGCCGTTCGCCGGAAGCCATCGGGAACTCAGGCAGCTTATTGAGCAGTTCCTGAATTTGTCCGGTGGAAAGTGCTGCATAGTGTCCCTGTGTGCCGGGGCCGCCTATGGAAAAGGCGCCAGCACAGTCCTGTCCCACGTGTTTCAGGATGCCGAAGATGTTTTCAGGATTGGTTCCATACTGCCGGGCAAGGCTCTCCCTTATGCGGCCTTCCGGCAGCATGTTTTCGAAAAAGGCGCGCACCTCGTATCCCGTGTGTTTGAGATGAAATCGCGGCAGTGACACGGAAATATCAAATCCATGCAATTGCCAGGCTTTGGTGTATTCCAACTCCAGAAATCCGTGTTGATTCAAAATCAGCCCGGCTGCTTCCTGTCCCTCGTAGTAGATGGGGAGTCTGTTCATGAGTCAATTTCCTCCCTTCCTTTGATATCAACAACGAGTCCCAGCATGCTTAACAGTTGAAAAGCCATGCTGATGCTGACGCCCCGCTTTCCTCGCTCCAGCTCACTCAGAAGCCGCGGGCTGCAGGGCACCAGCATGGATAATTCTGCAATGGTGAGCCCTTGTTCCTTTCGCCGCTGGCGGATGATGCTGCCTAATTCTGTATCTGATGAGATGTGCATATTCCCTTTTGGGAAAATTATAAGGCTAAAATGTCATTTTTCAAGCAAATTATTCCGAATTGGGATAAAAATAGGATGAGTTGGTGAGTGTGGAGCAGGAATATTCCGAAAAGGGAATATTTTATTCCGCTGTATGCGTTGTAGGAAAACGACATCCGGCTGGCGCCGGACGATATCTTGCCTTCGGCAAGACGATATCCTCACGTTGTCCGGACGTCAGGGATGAACGGAAATCCACGTGCGGGTGGCGGCGGGGGAAAGGGTGGCGGCGATAAAGTGGTTCATCTGCTCAGGGGTGACGGCGCGGAGTAGCTCCGGGACGCGGTCGTCGTAGTCCGCGCCGAGGCCGAGCAGGGTGTTCACGGCCATGCCGCTGCAGCGTTTGCCGCAGCTTTGCAGGGCGAGCACGCGGGCGGTGAGGGCGGTGGAGCGGGCGCGTTCCAGTGCATCGGCGGGCATGCCTTCCAGAGCCAGGCGGTTGAGGAGCTCTTCCAGCACGGCGCGGGCTTCGGCCAGCTGCTCCGGGGCCGTGCCCAGGTAGAAGTACAGGCAGCCGGCATCCACCCCCAGCAGGGAGGAAGCGGCGGCGTAGTACGCCAACCCGCGTTTCTCGCGGATTTCATCGAAGAGCGGGCCGGCCATGTCGCGGCTCCATTCCTCAAAGAGCAGCTGCGTGGGCGTGGAGTCGGAAAGCGCATGGGAAGCCGGCACGGCCAGCGCCAGCACGGCCTGTTCCTTATCCAGAATCTGCACGGCATCCGCAGGCATCTGGGCCGGGGTGGCGGTGCGCTCGGCTGGCCGCCCGGCGGGCATGGCGCCGAAGTATTGCTCCGCCAGCGCCAGCACCTGCCCGGGGTCGATATCGCCGGCCACAGCCAGCACGGCATTCTGCGCGCAGACCAGGCGGGCATGCTGGCTGAGCAGCTCGCTGCGGGTGAGGCTTTGCACGCTTTCCACGGTGCCATCCCGGTGGTTGCCGTAGGAGACGCTGCCGAAGCAGAGGCCGCGGAGCTTGCGGAACGCGAGGGCTGCGGGGTCTTCCTCGGCATCCAGGATATCGGCCACCATGGCGCTTTTCTCGTTCTCGATGACCTCGGCGGGCAGGGTGGGGTGCAGGGCGGCATCGGCCAGCAGCTCCAGCAGGGCGGGGGTATCTGCCGCCAGCCCGTGGATGGAGAGGTTGAAGGTGTTGTTCCCGGCGGCGCTGGAGATAGCGCCGCCCAGGTTTTCCACCTCGTTGGCCAGTTGCTCCGCGCTGCGGGTGGTGGTGCCTTTCAAGAGACATTCAGCCAGCAGGGAATTGATGCCGGCGTTCTGCGCGGTTTCGGTCTGGCTGCCGGCGCCGAACACGATTTCGGCATAGGCCAGGGGCACGCGCTTGTCCACGCGGGTGACCACGCGCAGGCCGTTGGGCAGGGTATGCACCACCGGGGCGTGGTCATCGGCCTTGCCGGTGGCGGCGGTGGTGTCCGCATTCGTGCCGGTGGGGTCCACGCTCACTTCCACCAGGCGGTCGGGGATGAAATAGGTGGCCGCCACGCGGGCCAGGTCTTCGTTCGTCACGTGGGAAAGCGCGGCATCCCACTCCTCCATGCTGTGCGGGTTGCGGCTCAGGTGCCAGGACATACCCAGCACATTCGCCACGCCCTGCACGGTGGAAAGTCCGCGCAGGCGCCCGGTGAGCATCTGGCGGCGCGAGCGGCGGCGCGCTTCGTCGAATTCCGCTTCCGGCAAGGTGCGCATGAACTCCAGCACGGCATCGCGGAGCTCATCGCGCTTCTCGCGGTCCACATCGAACTCCAGCACCAGCGCACCCTCGCCCGTGCGGTCCGGCACCGGCATGATGGACATATCGTGCGCCAGTCCCAGTTCATCGTGGAATCGCTTGTAGAGCCAGGCAGAGCGGCCATCGCCCAGAATGGAGCCGAGAATCGAGAGGGCGGCGGCATCCGGGTGGTTGGAGGTGGGGGTGCGCCAGGCCAGCATAAGCGTGCTGGTGGGCTGGGCAAACTCGCAGCGGTGCGTGCGCGGCCCCCACTGGCGGGGTTCCGGTGTGGGAACGACCGCTCTGGCCGGGGTGGCGGCGGCGCTGCCGAACTCGGCATCGGCCGCGGCGAAAAGCTCGGCGGGCTCCACATCGCCCGCCACGCACAGGAACATATTGCCCGGCACATAGCGGCTGCGGTGGTAGGCCACCATGTCCTCATAGCTCAGGGAATCGAAGGCGCTGCGTGTGCCGATGACCGGCAGGCGGCGCGGGGCCACCTTGAAGAGCGTGCGGATGAGCGCGTGGTAGGCGGTGTCCTGCGGGTCGTCGTTGTACATGCTCATCTCGCGGCGGATGACGTCGCGCTCGCGCTCCCACTCCTCACGAGGGAAGGCGGGGTGCAGGCACAGCTGGGCCAGCAGGTGCAGGAACTCCCGCCAGTGCGCCGCCGGGCCATCGATGTAGAACACCGTGCGGTCGGTGCTGGTGTAGGCATTCCACATGCCGCCCAGCTCGGGCACGCGCTCGTTCAGCCGGCGGGCGCTGAATTCATCTGTGCCCTTGAACACCATGTGCTCCAGCAGGTGCGAAAGCCCCGCGCCCAGGTGCTCCCCTTCGTGGATGGAGCCTGTCTCAATCCATACCTGGAGCGAAACCAGCGGAAAAGCCTTCTGCGGAGCCACCACCGTGGTGAATCCATTGGAACATACGTGTACCTCGTGCTGCATGAAATGCAGTATCGCACAGTGAGCTGCGAGGTGCAAGCAATTAGGGCTTGTTATGGCATGAAACGAGGGATATAATACCTGCCATGTGGCGCAAAATATCATGCGTGCTGGCCTTTCTGGCCTCTCTTTACCTTCTGAATGGAGGGCTGATGCATGCCTGGCTCACGGCTGCTGACCCGGCGGCGGTGGCGCATCACCGCATGTACTGCTACGCGTTTACGGGCGGAGCGCTGCTGGCATATGTGGCGTTCGGGGTGCTGCTGCGGCCGCGCAGTGTGCTGCATTTTGTGCTGTGCAGTGTGGCAGTGCCTCTGCTGTTAGTAGCGGTATTGGCTGTTCACGCTCAGGGATTCCACCCCGGTTGGACGCTGGCCTTGGTGGTTTCAGCCGCGTACCTCCTCTGGTGGGTGTGGGTGGTGGTGAATCGCAAGTGAAGTTTTGCAGATTTTTTTGCGACTATTCACGATTCATTATTCACTATTCACTCGAATTGTGTTAGACTCCCCGCCGTAAGCCCATGATTGACCTCGTCCTCAATTCCTTTTTTGCGTCGATTCCGGTGTTTATTTTCTTCGGAATCGGTTTCTGGCTGCGGTTCAAGAAAGCCATTGCACCCGAGCAGGATGGCGTGATTCTGCAACTGGCCATGGATGTGGGCTACCCCTGCCTGATTTTTCACAGTATCATGAAATACATGGTGGTGGAGGCTAATCCCGCCATGGCCGGCATCGGCTTCTCGCTGCAGGGGATTCTGTGCGGCTTCCTGGAGATGCTGGTGGGTGTGCTGGCGGCCTATGCGGTGGCCTGGGTGCTGCGGCTGCGCATCGGCACCGGGCTGCGCACCTTCACCCTCACCGCCGGGGTGCAGAACTACGTGTTCTTCGTGGTGCCTATCATCCAGATGCTCTTTTCAGCCCCCGGTGATCCTACGCTGGGCGTGCTCTTCATTCACAACATGGGCTGCGAGCTCTTCATCTGGAGCCTGGGGGTCATCCTCATGTGCGGCGGGGTGAAGAACCTGCGCCTGGGGCTGCTGCTCCGCGGGCCCCTGCTGGCGGTCATCGTCTCGCTGCTCATTGCCTGGGTGGGGCTCGGGCCGTTTGTGGCTCTGCCGCCGCTCATGAAGGCGGCCGAGATGATTGGCGCGGTCTCCACCCCCATCTGCCTGATTATTTTCGGATGCTCGCTGTTTGATCTGACCCGCAACTTCACCTGGCAGCCGCGCATGCTGGTGGCGGGCGTGGTGACGCGTCTTATGCTGGCACCGGCGCTCATTCTGCTGCTGGCCTGGCTGCTGCCGGTGGACCCGCTGATGAAGCGCATCATGGTGATTCAGAGTGCCATTCCCAGCGCGGTGATTCCGGTGATTCTGGCCAAGCGTTTCGGCGGTGTGCCGGAGGTGGGTACCCAGGTGCTGCTGGCCACCACGCTGTGCTCCTTCATCACGCTGCCTATCTGGCTGGCGCTGGGCAGCCGCTTCGTGGTGCCGCTGATTCCCTGAATCCCGGCCTTTTTACTTCGTGCCTCGTACTTCTGCAAATTCCCATTTATCATGCCGGGGGGCGGCTGGCTGATCGAGCGTCGAATCAGCTCTGGAAGCAGCTTCTGGGGAAGTGGAGCGGGGCGGAGATGAACGGGGTGCCGAGCTCATCGTTGCCGAAGAGGCGGAGCTCCATGGAAACTGGCGGGGAGTCGAACTCATGGCAGCCGCTGCAGGAGAAAACGGCCCCGGGTGCCAGGGTCGGGTAGTCGTTGAAGACTTTGGAAGCCTCGATGATGCGGGTGTTGCCGTTGCGCTCGCGGAGGGTCCACTTGCGGCCGAGCAGTCGCACGGGGTGGGCGCCGGTGTTGCAGATGCTGATGCGGAAGAGGGTGCGGTAGATGGGGCGGGGGCGGCGCATGGCCTGCACCCCGGACATGACGAGGCGCATTTCCAAGGGAGCGTAGACCGGCAGGCTGTGGCTCTTAGTGCTCATAACCTTCGCCCACGGCGATGGTGGAGATGGCGGCGGCGGTTTCGCGGATGGCGCGTACCTTATCCGGAGTGGGGGCTTCTCCGGGGGCGAGGCTCATGCGGGAGACGAGCTGCTCCAGCAGCACGCTCATCTGCTCCACGTGCAGGCGCTTGGCCGTGCGGGGGTGCACCCCGCTGAGTATCTCGTTGAAGTAGGCGGGGGCATCCGGGTAGAAAATAACGACAGCCGGGGCGGCTTCAAAACGCTGTTCGATGGCCGCCGCTGCTGCTTCCAGCGCGCGCACCCAGCCGCCCAGCGCCAGCAGGTGGGCCAGGTCCGGGTCGCGCAGGGCCGTCAGTTCTTCATTCACGGCACCCTGCGTGGTGGAGAGGATGCGCTTGAATTCCTCCAGCTGGCCTTTTTCGGCATGCTCCAGCAGGCTGGCGGAGTAGGTGTTCATCTTTTCTCCCACGCCGATGGCCTTGCCATAGCGGGAGAGCTCCAGCGCAATGGGTTTGATGTCGTTCATGTGGCCGCTGCGCACGGCAATGAAGCCATCTGCCAGCAGGTAGCCCATCTGCAGGGCGAGCTTTCCGGCATCCATCGGCAGGTTCTGCGGGCGGTTGCGGAGCACGTATTCTTCCGGGATGGCGGGCAGGTTATCCAGCTGGGCGAATATCTTGCTGATGGAGGGAGCCGTGTACACATTGATTCCGAGCTCCTGGTTGGAGTGGGAATCATCCAGCATGGCATCATCCCGGAACATGGCCGGCACCTCGCCGGGCCGGCGGTTCTCATCTGCCTGGGGCAGGTACTCCGGAATGCCGTCAAACGCCGTGTCTACGGCTTCTTCGCTGAATTCGGGCAGCTCCTGGGCATAGAGAAGGGGAAGCCCCAGGGCGGCGGTGGTGAGCAGAACGTGGCGGATGGGCATTTTCATCTGGAAGGCGGAGCGGTTAATTTAGGCTTGACTCAATACCCAGTTTACATTACTATCGCCCCGCGTCAAGCACCTGCTGGAATGCTGACGCAAAAATGGCCCGCGTGCGCACACGCTGTGCGGGGCGTTCATGTATCCCCCTGAAAAATAGTTATGGATTCGTCTTCATACTGGTTCAACTTTTTCTGGCTTGTAGCCTATTTCCTGGTTCTCATCGGCATGTCGGGTTATGGTTTTCACCGCCTGCTCATGGTGATGCTCTATATCAAACACCGCAAGGATATTCCGCAGCCCAAGGGGCAGTGGGAGGAGTGGCCGGTGGTGACCGTGCAGCTGCCCATGTTCAACGAGAAATTCGTGGTGGAGGGCCTGCTCAAGAAGGTGACCGCCATCGATTACCCGAAAGATAAGCTCGAAATCCAGATTCTGGATGACTCCACGGATGATACCTACGACCTCTGCATGCAGCAGGTGGAGTACTACCGGGCCCAGGGCTTTGATATCGTGTGCCTGCACCGCACGGACCGCACCGGTTTCAAGGCCGGTGCCCTGGAAGCTGCGGATGCCGTGGCCAAGGGCGAGTTTCTGCTGATTCTGGATGCCGATTTCCGCCCGGAGCCGGATATTCTGAAGGTGTGCGTGCCCTACTTCACTGACCCGCAGATTGGTGTGGTGCAGACCCGCTGGGCCCATATCAACCGCAATTATAACCTGCTGACCCGCCTGCAGAGCATTTTCCTGGACGGTCACTTTGCGCTGGAGCAGACCTGCCGCAACCGCTCCGGCCGCTTCTTCACCTTCAACGGCACCGCCGGCATGTGGCGCAAGAGCACCATCGTGGATGCCGGTGGCTGGGAGCACGACACCATCACCGAGGATATGGATCTCTCCTACCGCGCCCAGATGAAGGGGTGGAAGTTCGTGTACCTCAATGATTATGAGACCCCCGCCGAGCTGCCCGTGGATATGGACGGCTTCAAGGCCCAGCAGCACCGCTGGACCAAGGGTTGCATCCAGGTATGCCGCAAGATGCTCTTTGATATCTGGCGTTCCAATGTTCCTTTCAAGGCCAAGATGGAGGCCACCACGCACCTGACCTGCAACTATTCCTACCTGGCGCTCATTCTGCTGTGCTTCCTGGTCATGCCGGTCTGCACCGGCATGGTGGCCCCCACGGGCGCTTGGGCCTGGGACCAGTGGCAGATGATGCTGCTCACTTTCACCCTGTTCTTCTTTGCCACTATTTCGGTCTGCCTGTTCTACATCACGGCTGAGATGATCGTGCGGCCCCGCCGCTGGTATATGGTGTTCCCGCTCATCATTCCGCTGCTGGCGCTGGGCGTGGGCATGGCGGTGAATAACGCCAAGGCGGTGCTGGAGGCCATGGCCGGCCAGCAGAGCGAGTTTGTGCGCACGCCCAAGTTCGGTGAATCCAACCAGGGAGCCCTCTCCATCGAGAAGCGTGCCAAGGGGTACAAGGCTATCAAGTCCATTCTGGTGCCGGTGCTGGAGCTCTGCTTCGCCATCTTCTTCGGCTGTGTGGAGTATGTGAACTTCTCCAACGGTGACTACCTCACCTTTGTGCTCATGACTCCGTTCCTGGGCTTCTTCTACACGAGTTTTGCCTCCATTGCCCGCCTGATAGACGGCGCCATGCAGAAACGCCGGGCTGCGAGCAACGCCTGATTCCCAGAAATAACAGTTTCCTGATTTCATGAGAAAGATTTTTACAAGCCGCGTTTCCCTCTGCCTGGTGCTGGGGGCGTGTGCCTTGCTTACCTCGTGCAGCCTGTTCCGCAAGGGGCCGAAGCTGTATGCTGAGGACATCCCCCCGAAGGCCGTGGTGCGCGATGGTGTGGCGGTGACCCTCAGCGACCAGAAGCTCACGCTTTTCAAGGAGGGTAAGAAGGTCAAGGATTACAGCATCAGCTCTTCCAAGTTCGGCATCGGGAATGTGAACGGCAGCTGCCGCACCCCGCTGGGCATTCATGCCATCTCCCAGAAAAACGGTGCAGGGCAGCCCTCGGGCATGGTGTTCAAAGGCTGCAAACCCACCGGCGAGGTGGTGGATGTGGACGCCGCCGGGCGCGACCCGGTGGTCACCCGTGTGATTCAGCTTGCCGGCCTGGAGAACGATAACCGTTCGACCCACCGCCGCCGCATCTATATTCACGGCACCCCTGAGGAACGCTACATCGGCCAGCCCGCTTCCTACGGCTGCATCCGCATGAAGAGTGATGATATCGTGGACCTCTTCGGGCGCGTGCACCGCGGCATGCCGGTGGCGATTGAGAGCTGCACCCAGGCCACCTACCTGGCCGCCGAGCAGGACTTCAGCAAGGGGAGCATCCAGGTGCCCAGGGAGGCCGTGGCCAAGCTGCCGGTGGATGGCTTGAAACCCACTCACCGCTACCGTGCCCGCAAGATGAGCCGCTGGTCCCGCCGCGGTATGGCCTCTTCTTCGCCCCGCTTCAAGAAGCGCAAAGTGAGTGGCAAAAATACCCGCCGCCTGGCCTTGCGCAAACGGAGCCAGTAAATGCCTGGGAGCCTCTGAAAACCCACCGAATCGATGTCTGTGGGGGAACTTTGTCGGAGCACGGGACTGAAGTCCCGTGCTCCGACAACAACAACTTCCTGTTTATTTAACTCTTACATTCGCCTTGCTCCGCGCGGGTGAATATGATAGAATGCGCGCAACATGAAAATTGCCGTCATTGGAAAAGGTGGGCGCGAGCAGGCTCTGGTAGAGACCCTGGCCGCCAGCCCGTGCAAACCCGAGCTCTACACGTTCCCCGGCAGCGATGCCATCTGCCGGACTGCCACCCGCATCGAGGCCGATGGTTTCGATGCTCTCATCCAGTGGATGGTGGACAACAAGATTGACCTCTGCGTGGCCGGCGAGGAAAGCTACCTGGTGAAGGAAGATGGCCTGGCCAACCGCTGCGCCGCCGCCGGTATTCCCTGCTGGGGACCGCAGAAGGAGAGCGCCCAGCTGGAGGCCTCCAAGGAGTTCGCCAAGAATTTCCTGCTGCGCCACAGCATCCCCACCGGTATGGCTACCGCCGTGGAGAGCTATGATGAAGCCATCGCTGCCATCAATGGCCAGTACCCCACCGTGCTGAAGTTCGACGGCCTGGCCGCCGGCAAGGGCGTGGCCGTGTGCCCGGATGCCGCCAGTGCAGAGGAGTTCCTCAACGAGGTGTTCATCCAGAAGCGTTTCGGCGCAGGCCGCCTCCTGGTGGAGGAATTCCTCACCGGCCCGGAAATTTCCATCTTCGGTGCCATCTGCGATGATAAGTACCTCATCCTCTGTCCGGCCCGCGACTACAAGCGCCTGGAAGTGGGCGATGCCGGCCCCAACACCGGCGGCATGGGTGCCGTGGCTTCCCGCCAGCTCGCTTCGCCGGAGCTCATCAAGACCATCGAGGAAACCATCGTGGCCCCCACCGTGCGTGGCCTGCAGGCAGATGGCCTGCCCTACCGCGGCTTCCTGTATTTCGGGCTCATGCTCACCCCGCAGGGCCCCAAGGTGATTGAGTACAACTGCCGCTTCGGCGACCCCGAGTGCGAGGCCGTGATGCCCCTGCTGCAGGGCGACCTGGCCACCTTCTGCCTCAAGGGGGCCCAGGGCGATTTCGCCCCTGAGCTCATCTCCTTCAACGAGGGCTGGAGCATCTGCTGCATCCTCGCCAGCGCAGGCTACCCCGCCAGCTCCCACAGCGGCGACCTCATCTCCGGCCTCGAATCCTGCGATGCCCGCGTGTTCCACTGCGGCACAAAGAAGACCCCCGAGGGCTGGGTGACCGCCGGCGGACGCGTGCTCGCCATCGTGGCCCAGGGCGATACGCTCGATGCCGCCCGCACCAAGGCCCATGCCGAGGCCGCCAAGGTCGATTTTGCCGGCTCCCAGCGCCGCTCCGATATCGGCTACGCCAACATGTAAGGCCGGCATGCAGATAGAACACCAGGTCCTGGAGTGGAAATCCACCTGGAAGGATGACCACCTGCGCGAAATATGTGCGTTTGCCAACGCGCAGGGCGGCATCCTCTGCATCGGCAAGGATGACCACGGCCGGGTCACAGGTGTGCCTGAATCTGCGGCTCGCAAGCTGCTGGAAAACCTCCCCAACAAAGTACGCGATGTCACCGGTGTGCAGGTCGATGTGAATCTGCATGCGGAGGGCTCCCTGTATTGGCTGGAGGTGGTTGTGCCTGCGGTGAGTACTCCCGTCTCCTGCCGCGGCGAGTTCTACTACCGCAGTGGCAGCGTGTGCCAGCAGCTGACCGGACCGGCGCTCACCTATTTCCTGCTCGAAAAGACGGGTGCCCAGTGGGATTCCATACCGGTAGACCGCGTTGCGCCGGAGGAGCTCGATTCCATCAGTTTCGAGATTTTCCAGCGCGAAGCCTTGCGCAACCGCCGCATGAGTGCGGAGGATTTTGATATCTCCCGCCGCGAGCTTCTGCAGCGCCTCGAACTGCTGGATGAACAGGGGCGTCTCAAACGGGCCGCTCTCCTTCTTTTTCATCCGCACCCCACGCGTTGGTTTGCCGGGGCTTTCATCAAGGTCGGTTTCTTCCAGAACGATGCTGAAATCCTCTACGATGACACCTTGGAAGGCTCCCTTTTCCGCCAGGCCGACCAGGTTATCGACCTCATCTATACCAAGTACATGCGCGCCTGGATTTCGTACGACGGTATCACGCGCGTGGACAGGTACCCCTTCCCCCGCACAGCCATACGCGAAGCGGTGTTCAATGCCATCATCCACTCCGACTATTCCAGTGGGGTGCCCATTCAGATCCGGGTGTACGACCAGAAAGTGGTGATTTATAACCAGGCCCGCATCCCTATGCTCTGGGTGCAGGAGGGGGCTCTTGATAAGCATGGCTCCAAGGCAATCAATCCCCTCATTGCCCGCGCTTTCTACCGCGCCGGCCATGTGGAATCCTGGGGCCGGGGTATTAAGCGTATTGCCGATGCCTGCCGTGAATACGGCACTGCTCCGCAGTCCTACCGCTTCACCGACAGCGAGGTCGTGACCGTGTTTGAATATGTCGAGTCAGAACCATATACGGTTGAGAATTCAGAAGCGCCTCCCGCCGTTGCTGTGAAATTGACGGAACGTCAGACGACCATACTGCATATTATAGATAAGCATCCGTTTTTTTCTTTGTCTGAAATTGCGACTTCAGCATGTGCCAGTGCGAGTACGGTAAATCGAGAATTGACCATACTCAGGAAAATGGGAATGATTCAAAGACGCGGTTCTCGCAAAAATGGCGTCTGGGAAGTAATAAAGCATACGGCACAGATAAAACTGTGACAAGATAAATGGGCTTGTAAAAGGGTCGGGAAAGATGCTGGAAGTGAATGGATAGTGGTGAATTGAATGAGGTGGGGGAGCGTGTAAATGATAAGATAAATGACAAGATAAATGACAAGATAAATGAGCCGATAAATGAGCCGATAAATGAGCCTGTAAAAGATGCTGGAAGTGAATGAATTGTGGTGAATTGGATGAGGTGGGTGAGCCGATAAATGAGCCGATAAATGAGCCGATAAATGAGCCTGTAAATGACAAGATAAAATAACCATGAACGAGAAATCTGCTGAATTCCTGAGCGAATACCTGGAGACTCCGGCACCCACGGGGCTGGAGATGGATGCGCAGCGCCTGTGGGCGGACTATATCCGCCCGTATACGGACGAGGTGCAGTGCGATGCGTATGGCTCCACCTGGGCGCTGCTGCGCGCGGCAGAGGCGGGGGCTCCCACCCTCATGCTCGATGCGCATGCCGATGAAATCGGCTTCTCTATCCGCTATATAGACGAGAGCGGCTTTGCCCGCGTAGAGCGCGTGGGCGGCAGCGATGTGAGCATTGCCCGCGGGCGGCGCATCCGCTTCCTGGGCACGGATGGCGAGGTTATCGGCATCACCGGCAACACCGCCATCCACCTGAGAGGCGGCGCGGCGGATGAGAAAGCGCCCAAGCTCCACGAGCTCTATGTGGATTTCGGCTGCGATTCCCGCGAGGAGGTGGAGGCCCTGGGGCTCCGCGTAGGCAGCGTGGGGGTGTATTGCGATGGCCCGCTCATGCTGAACGATGGCCGCCGCCTGGTCTGCCGTGCGCTGGATGACCGCCTCTGCGGCTTCATCCTGGCAGAGGTTGCCCGCACCCTGGCGGAGAAGGGAATCAAACCCGCCTGGAATGTGGTCTTTGCCAACACGGTGCAGGAGGAAATAGGCTGCGTGGGCGCGGGCATGCTCGCTTTCCGCCTGCAGCCGGATGCCGCCATCTGCCTGGATGTGACCCACGCCACCGACTCCCCCGGCCTGGATAAAGGCCGCTATGGCGATGTGCGCCTGGGGCAGGGCGGCTGCCTCAGCTTCGGCCCCGTCTGCCACCCGAATGTGAATG
Source organism: Akkermansia sp. (assembly GCA_017435365.1). Lineage (GTDB taxonomy): Bacteria > Verrucomicrobiota > Verrucomicrobiia > Verrucomicrobiales > Akkermansiaceae > Akkermansia. Next base: position 50,504 of record JAFSFD010000017.1, read on the forward strand.
CCCGCCTGGAGCTCCTCGCCTACGAGCAGGATATCCCCATGCAGCGCGAAACCACAGGCCGCTCTACCGGTACCAACACAGACCAGGTCTACCGCTCCCGCAGCGGCGTGCCGGCCACCTGCTTCTCCCTCCCCCTGCGCTATATGCACAGCCCCGTGGAGACTGCCGATATGCGCGACGTGCAGAGCTGCATCGACCTCCTCGTTGCCTTTGTCGCCAGCCTCTCCCCGCAGGATGATTTCCGCCACCGGCTGTGAGCTGCTGCGCAGCGGTCCCCGGCTTGTTATCTGAACACCCTCTCCCGCCCATCGGCTGGTTGAAACACGATCGCGAAAAAAGGATGGCAGGTTTATACCTGCCATCCTTTTTTGGGGGGGCGGAGGGATGAACTTGTCAGCCACGCGTCACGGCTACGCCTGTGTGCACGATTTCATTGCCCGCACCATCGCCCACAATTTCGTGAGTGATACTACCATTACCATTTTCGTTTGGCGTAGTATAGGAAGCCTCACCCGTCCAGGACCATGTCAAGGAGTAAGCTCCTCCATCCTCCTTCAGAGTGAATGTGAGGTTGTTAGCTGAAAAACCGTTTACGTTGCTTTTGTAGCCACCACTCAGAATCGCAGCAAAGACCGCTGCAGACTCGTTCTCCCATTCGGCCATGGACATCGTACACGACATATCACTGGGGAGCCCTGTCTCCGTATCCGTCTTCTTGACGTTTACTGACGGGGATATAAGAACCCGTACCCCTTTCAATCCTGTCACCTCACCGATGTAACCATCGTAAAGACCTGTGCCTTCAAGTTTAGAACCGAAGCTGATTTGGTATGATATGCCACCACCGGAAACGATGATATTGGTATTATCCAAGTTCGTTTGCCCGCCACCGCCGCCGCATGAGGTGAGGGCGAGACCGGCAACCATGCCCACCAGGGCCAGGAGAGATGCGAAGAATTTTTTCATAGATTTTCTGTGTTTGGGGTAAAAAGGTGTAATATGCCTTACTAATGCTGTAGTCTTCGGTGCGCCGAAAAACGGAAGCCTGCAGTAAGTGCGGTCTGTAGAAATTTCTGCCCGCCCTTCAGACTGTTGCGTTTGAGCAAAGCGCTCGATAAATTGATGTTTGTCGTTGTCGGGGCACGGGACTTCAGTCCCGAAATAACGGTGCTTCCAATCGGGACTGAAGTCCCGTGCTCCGACAGAGTTCCCCCACAAATTCTCATTTGCAGAGGTAGGGCCTGGCAGTAACGCCTTTATTCTGCCCCTGCATCAAAACAAGGCCCATTCCGTGCGACATTCCCGCCCGCAGAGGTAGCGGCAAAAAAAATGCTGCACACGTTTTTTTTTCTTGCTTTCCGTGGTTCGCATGGTAGACTACAGCATTAGTAAGGCATATTACACCTTTTTACCCCCAAACACAGAAAATCTATGAAAAAATTCTTCGCATCTCTCCTGGCCCTGGTGGGCATGGTAGCCGGTCTCACCCTCACCTCCTGCGGCGGCGGTGGTGGTGGTGGTAACCTTTCCGGCACAACGATTATGGCTAACGGTGCTTCGTCAGCCTACCAGATTAGTATAGGGAAGAAAGTGGAAGGTTCCGAAATTGCTCCTGGTTTAGGCGCATATGAATGCACAATTTCCGATGTTGAGGGATCAATGACCTCAAACATGGTGATGACTATCACGAAGCTTGAATACGGAGAGGATGACGAGACAATCAAGCGGCTCGAGGCGGCTGTGGCTCCTGCATCATTCGTGGCTGATGACAATGCTGCGTTCTACAACATTATCACGGGCATTATAAGTACCAACAAGGCTATCACCAAGCTTACCTTCCCTGAAGGTTCCATGCAGATGATTTTTACCCCCACACAGATTACATGGAAGGGCATGGTTTCCTATTCGGCTATTGCAGATAATTCCAAGCTGGAGGAGGAGATTACAGTCAATCTGATGTCTCCGGTCGTTGCCATTAGTAAAGGAAGCTACTAAAAAGCCGTCGAATTCATTAAGCGGGCTGAAAGACCGCGGAATTTTGAGCCCGTGAAGCGGGCGAAAGAGCAATAGGGCCGGGGTATATCCCCGGCCCTATTGCTCTTGCTCCCCCTACCGGGAGGGCATATCAATGGCGAGCCTCAGGAGCCTGTCTCTGCGTAGCTCTGGCGGAGACGCGGAGACCCGGAGAGTGGACACCTGTCCCAAAGTTTGAGTGCAGAGCTCGGTAAATTGATGTTTGTCGTTGTCGGGGCACGGGACTTCAGTCCCGAAATAACGGTGCTTCCAATCGGGACTGAAGTCCCGTGCTCCGACAGAGTTCCCCCACAAATTCACATTTATCGGGTAGAGGGGGGGGCTTCTTCCAAAATGTTGTGGGCGTTTCAATTTCTAACGAAATCCTTGGGATATGCGCGCGCGAGTGGGCATAATCCGGCATGGCGTAGTTTAGGCTTTTCCGCGCGAGGTCTATCGTGTAGAATAGGCGCGTTATGTTACAGGCAGGTATCGTAGGTCTCCCGAACGTCGGCAAATCCACCCTTTTCAATGCGGTCACGCGCTCCCGCAAGGCGGAGGCGGCTAACTATCCATTCTGCACCATTGACCCGAATGTGGGCATGGTGGAGGTGCCGGATGAGCGCCTGGCGGTGCTCGCAGAGATGAGCAAGAGCGAGCGCGTGGTGCCCGCCGCCATCGAGTTCGTGGATATTGCCGGTCTGGTAAAGGGTGCGGCCGAGGGTGCCGGTCTGGGCAACAAGTTCCTCTCCAACATCCGCGAGACGGATGCCATCGTGCAGGTGGTGCGCTGCTTTGAGAATGATGATATCATCCACGAGCTCGGCTCCGTAGATCCGGTGCGCGACATCGAAATCATCAATGCCGAGCTCATCCTGGCCGACCTGGCCGCTATGGAAAAGCGAAAGGAAAGCCGCATCAAGAAGGCACGCGGCGGCGATAAGGAAGCCAAGGCCGAGGTGGCGCTCATCGAGAAGCTCCTGCCGCACCTGGATGCCGGCAACCCCGCCATCACCCTGGAGCTGAGTGAAGAAGAGCGCAAGCTGCTGCACAGCTTCTACCTGCTTTCTGATAAGAAGAGCATCTTTGCCTGCAACGTGAGCGAGGAAGAGCTGGCCGAGGCCGTGAAGGACCCCGATTCCCACCCCTACGTCTCCGCCGTGCGCAAGTATGTGGCCGAGCACCACAATGCTGAGGCCATCGTCATCTCCGCCCGCATCGAGGAAGAACTCTCCGAGCTCGACCCCGCCGAGGCCCGCGAGTACCTCAACGATATCGGCGTAGAGGACTCCGGCGTGAGCGACCTCATCCGCGCCGTGTACCACCTGCTCGGCCTGCGCACCTATCTCACCACCGGTGTGAAGGAAACCAAGGCCTGGACCATCCGCGCCGGTGACAAGGCACCCCGCGCCGCCGGCGTCATCCACACCGACTTTGAGCGCGGCTTCATCGCCGCCCAGGTGGTGGCCTACGAGGATCTGGTGGCCTGCGGTTCCCTGGCCAAGGCCAAGGAGCAGGCCAAGCTCCGCATCGAAGGCAAGGAATATGTGGTGCAGGACGGTGACGTGGTCGAATTCCGCTTCAACGTTTCCAAGTAATCATCTGCCTCACACAAAATCCCCCGCGAGCAAGCGCTGTTCGCGGGGGATTTTGTTTCACCATCTCCTCATTGTGCAGGGGGGGACAGTGATTGGGGGTAGAATGCCAGGGATACAGGTGCTGCATTGCCCGAAGGCCTGTGCTTGCTTTTACAGCAGCCGCCTGGCGCCCGGCACATCGAGCCGGCGGGATTCGCGGGCGTAGCCGAAGGAGCCTTCGTCCGGCTCGTCCGTGTTGCGGCGGCGGTGCACGGTGCCGCTCTGGGTGCGCAGGTAGTGAACTACGCCGTGGCCCACGGCCTCGGCATAGCGGCGGGCGTTTTCGGGGTCGGCCAGGTAGCGTGCGTGCTGGCGGTTGTTCAGGAAAGCGGCCTCGATGATGGCGGCGGGGATGCCGGCGTCATCGCAGACGTTGAGCCAGCCGCCGCCGCGGGAGGCATCCACAAAGCGTGTCTGCACGCGGCAGGGCTGCCCTTTGTTGGGCATGCCGTGGTTGAGGCAGCGGGAGTTGAGGGAATCTGCAATGGCCTGGGCCAGGGGCTGGCCGTTGTGCCGGTTGGTGAGGATGATTGATTTCTGGTTGTGCCTGCGCCAGCCGTTGCCGCTGCTGTTGTGGTGCAGGAAGACGGCGGCGGGAGCCTGGCGGTACACGGCGTAATCGGCGCTGATGATACCGCCGGCCACGCGGTCCGGGTAGTAGCGGGAGGGGTAGCGGCGCCCGGGTTTCTCGTCTTTCTCCAGGTGCTGCACATCGGCCCGCCCGGCCCAGGCCTCGTAGCGCTCGTCATCCGGCTCATCGCCGCGGTTGCAGACCACGCAGGGGTAGCCGGCTTCCTCAATCACCTTCTTGGTGTAGTAGGCGTTTTCGTACCAGAACTCGCATTCGGAGATGCGCCTGCCGCCCACCTTGCCGGGGGTGCGGGCGCCGGGGTGTTCAGCCGTGTGTCCGATATCCAGCACCACCGCAGTGGTGGGCGGGCCGGGGAATTGCTGGCAGGCAGCCAGTGCCAGGGCTGCCAGGCTGAGCAGCAGGGCTTTGCAGCGGTGCTGCATATTAACCGCCTTCCTCCTCGTCTGCGCGCGGAATGCGCGGGGTGAATCGCATGAGCTCCGGTATGAAGGTGAGGGGCACATCGCCCGTGGGGCCGTTTCGGTTCTTCGAAAGTGCCAGGTTGGCATCGGAGCCCACTGTCTCGCGCTCCTCGTCGTCCTCGGCATAGTAGGCCATGCGGTAGAGCAGGCCGATCATGTCGGCATCCTGCTCGATGGCGCCGGATTCACGCAAGTCACTCATCATGGGCACACCCTTGTTCTTGCCGGGGCGGTTTTCCGGGCCGCGGTTCAGCTGGGCCAGGGCCAGTATGGGCAGGTTGAGCTCCTTGGCCAGGCTCTTCAGACCGCCGGAAATTTCTGCGATTTCGCGTTCGCGGCTGTTCTGGGCCTGCTTGGTGTGGGAGCGCATGAGCTGCAGGTAGTCGATGCCGATGCAGCAGAGGTCCGGGTGGTCGCGCATCACGCGGCGGGCCTTGGCTCGCAGCTCTGCAATGGAGATGGCCGCGGTGTCGTCGATGACGATTTTGCTGGAGCGCAGCTCGGTGATGGCGTGCTTGAGGCGTTTCATTTCCTCCTTGGATAAGCCGCCCTGCTTGGAGACCAGCGCTTGTTTGCTTACCCCGCTGCGGGCGTAGAGCAGGCGCTCCACCAGCTGCACGCTGGGCATTTCGCAGGAGAAGATGAGGATGGGTTTCTTGACGTTGAGCGCCAGGTGCTCCATGATGTTGAGCAGGAAGGAGGTCTTACCCATGGACGGACGCGCGGCGATGATGAAGAGTTCGCCGCCTTTCAGGCCGTTTATCATGGTGTCCAGGCGGGGGTAACCGGTGGTGAGCCCCAGCACCTCGCCCTTGCTGCTCATCATGCGCTCCATGTTGTTCACGGCGGCGGCAATATCGGCGCTCAGCTTCCATTCGCCGCCTTTATCCGTGCTCTGGCGGATTTTCAGCACCGCCTGTTCGGTCTCATCCAGCAGGGCATCCACCTCGGCCTCGCTCGTGTAGGCTGATTCGCTGGCCTGGTTGGCGGTCAGGATGATGCTGCGGCGGATGAATTTTTCCTTCAGCGTTTCAAAATGCAGGTTGAACAGGCCCGTGTTGGTGGTGTAGGAGAAGACATCCGTGAGCCCGGCGGGACCGCCCACAGCCTCCAGCTGTTTCTTGTCTGCCAGCTGCTGCATGACTGAGGTCACATCGATGGGGATGCCCTTGTCGTAGCGCTCGCGGAATATTTCCCACAGAATGCGGTGCGCCGGAATGTAGAAGAAATCGCCCGTCATGCCCTTCGAGACGCACTGGGACACGATATTGGTCGGGTCGATGGTCATCATCGCCAGCAGGCTTTTCTCGATATTAGGCGCTTGCGGCATAACCACATTTGCGCCTGTGTGTGCGGCGGCGCCTGCTTTCAGGTCGGCTTTCTCGTTGATTTCCGGGCTCATGGTATCGTTCTTCTCCGCCATAAGCGGAACCTAGGCTATCCTACTACTTCTCGCCCCGTTTGGCAAGTTCAAAAAGCATGTTGCCCCGGGCGAGCCGCTTGCGCCCCCAAAGTTTATGAAATGAGCGCGATAAATGAGAATATGTGGGGGAACTCTGTCGGAGCACGGGACTTCAGTCCCGATTGGAAGCACCGTTATTTCGGGACTGAAGTCCCGTGCCCCGACAACGACAAACATCAATTTATCGAGCACTGGGGGCTTCAAAAATGTGGATGTTATTTCTATTCCCTGCAAATCCTGAGCCAAATGGAGCCAATAGGGTGCATGCTGAATGAAGTCTTGCATTCTGCTGCTGCTTCGAGTATCATCAGCGGCAGTCAAGAGTATGTCCAGTTCATTCGGTTCCGTTTTCAAAATCAGCACCTGGGGTGAGTCTCACGGGGTGGGGGTGGGTGTTGTCATCGATGGTTGCCCGGCTCGCGTGCCCCTTACCCGCGAAATGATTCAGGCAGAGCTGGATCGCCGCCGCCCCGGCCAGAGTGATATTGTCACCCCCCGCAACGAGGCCGATGCCGTGGAAATTCTTTCCGGGGTGCTGGATGGGCTCACCCTCGGCACGCCTATTGCGCTTTCCGTGCGCAACAAGGACCACCGCTCCACCGCGTACGATGAAATGCAGCACACTTACCGGCCGTCTCATGCGGATTACTGCTACGACGCCAAGTATGGCATACGCGCCTGGGCCGGTGGTGGCCGCGCCAGCGCCCGCGAAACCATAGGCCGCGTGGCTGCCGGAGCCGTGGCGCGCGCGGTGGTGCGCACCCTCTGCCCGCAGGTAGAGGTCATTGCCTGGGTGCAGCAGGTGCACTCCATCATCTGCCCCACCCCGGCGGCTGAGGTGTGCGCCGCCACTGTGGAAGGCAACATCGTGCGCACGGCCGACCCCGCCGTTGCTGAGGAAATGGCAGCTGCCATACGCAGCGCCCGCAGTGCTGGCGATTCTCTTGGCGGTATCGTGGCGTGCACGGTGCGGAACTGTCCTGTGGGGCTGGGTGACCCGGTGTTCGATAAGCTGGAGGCCACCCTTGGCCACGCCATGCTCAGCATTCCGGCCTGCAAGGGCTTCGAAATCGGCAGCGGTTTCTCGGCTCCGCAATTCAGGGGAAGCCAGCACAACGATTCCTTCTATATGGACGGCCCGCGCGTGCGCACCCGCACCAACAACTCCGGCGGTATCCAGGGCGGTATCTCCAATGGTGAGGATATCAACATGCGCCTCGCTTTCAAACCCACTGCCACCCTCATGATTGAGCAGGAAACCGTGAACGATGCCCACCAGCCTGCCACCCTCCGTGGTAAAGGCCGGCACGATGCCTGCGTGCTTCCCCGTGCCGTGCCCGTGGTCGAATCTATGGCTTGGCTTGTCCTTTGCGACCACCTTCTCCGGCAGAAGACAGTCTCCCTGTGACACCCGATTACCCCGCCGCAGCCGGAGTGCTTTCTGTTTTCCGGGACAGGGAGGAGGGCTTCTTCCAAAATGTTGATGATGTTTCTATAGCTTACCAAATCTTGGGGACACGTGTGGAAATTTGGCGCATCTTGTTTCTTTTGCCTTGCATCGTGGTGGAGATAACGCTAAAATCAACCTGTGAGCAGGGGGAATAAGCCCACTGCTGACCCTTTTATACGATTATGAAGACACTCATCACGAACGCGCATATCATTTCCCCCGGCATTGATCTGCCCGGTGGTTCTGTACTTGTGGAAGGCAGCAAGATTATTGCTGTGTTGCAGCCCGGCGAAACCGCCGAGGCTGATAAGACGATTGATGCCGGCGGCAACATGCTGATGCCCGGTTTCATCGATATCCACTCCCACGGCGCCGGCGGCTGCGATACCTGCGATTGCAAGGTGGAGAGCATCCGCACGATTGCCGATTGCAAGATGAAGGAAGGCGTGACCACCTGGCTGCCCACCACTCTGACCCTGGGCACCAAGACCCTGGCCGATGTATGCACTGTTGTGAAGGAATACGCCGCCGCTCCGAGCGGCTCCAAGACCCCCGGCGTGCACCTGGAAGGACCCTACATCAACCCGAAGCAGTGTGGCGCCCAGAACCCCGCTTTCGTGCGTCCTGCCGATTTTGAGGAAGTGGCCATGCTGAACGATATCTACCCGGTGCTGCTCATCTCCATGGCTCCGGAAATGCCCGGCTCCATCGACTTCATCAACAAGGCTACTTCTGCCGGCATCACCTGCTCCGCAGGCCACTCCGCTGCCAGCTACGCCGATTTCAAGAAGGCCAAGGCTGCCGGCCTGAAGCACCTCACCCACTTCTGCAACCAGATGAGCCCGCAGCACCACCGCGAAATCGGCCTGGTGGGCTCCGGCATGCTGGATAAGGATATCAAGATTGAAATCATCTGCGATAAGATTCACCTCTGCGAGGATATGCTGAAGCTCACTTTCAGCAACAAGGATATTGACCAGATGATTATGATTACGGACTCCCTGGCCTGCTCCTGGATGCCCGATGGCCCCGGCCAGCTGGGTGGTCTGCCCATCATCGTGAAGGGCGGCGTGGCCCGCCTGGAGAGCGGCAACCTGGCCGGCTCCACCCTGCGCTATGCCAAGGGCCTCAAGAATGTGCAGGAGCTCACCGGCGCCCCGCTCAGCGAGCTGGTGAAGGCTACCTCCTGGAACCAGGCCCAGAGCCTCGGGCTCTTTGACCTGGGCAAGATTGCCCCCGGCTACACCGCCGATATGGTGGTGCTGGATGCCGAGTACGAAACCGTCATGACTATCATCGACGGTGAGCTCCGCTACCAGGCATAAATCAACTCAACCGGCGGGGTGCTGCGGCACCCCGCCACTCTTTCATCTCACAACCACTGCATCCAGGTTTCATGCTCATCTCCCCCCTCGCCCGTAAACTGTGCCAGAAAAAGGGAATAGACCCCACGGTCCTGTGTGGCACCGGCCCGCGCGGCCGCATTATGGCGGCAGATGTGGTGGAACCCACCACGGCCCCGGCGAGCCGCGGCAGGACGGTGGTGAACGATTTTGCCATCACCCCCACCCGCCCGGAGATTGACGGATACTACGTTTACGACCAGGAGGTGGACATGGCAGCGCTGGCCCGTATCAGCCTGCCCATAGCGGTGCAGTGCGAAAAGCTGCTGGAGAAGCGTTATTCGCTGTTCGACTACATTACCCGTGCGGTGGTGAAGGCCTGCACCAGTCATCCCTGCTGGATGCCGGCGGATGGCAAGGTGGATGTGCTCCTCTTTGAGGAGGAGGGGCGCAAGGTCATGGGCATTGAGAATGCCGCCAACAAGAGCATCTACCGCCTGGCTCGCGAAGTGCAGCAGGATAGTGATTCCGTGCTCGAGAACTTTACACCCCATATCGCCGTGTGCGATGCCGCCACGGCCCGCCAGCAGGTGGTGGATTACATTGCCAGCGGCAAACGCCCTGCTTTCGGCTTTGTGGCCCGTGGCCGCAGCGCCAAGGTCGGCATCCGCGCCGGGGGCGATAACCCCGGCAACTACTCCCTGCCGTATACCTTCTACGTCTCCACCACCATCCCCGCAGCGGAGGCCAACCGCATCGCTGCCCGCCTGGGGGATTTGTTGTATAATCCGGTGAGCCTTTTGCTTCCGACCTGAGTCCGCGAGCCCCGGCTCGCGGATATCGTTCCCCAATAGGCCTTACTCAGTCTCTTTCCCTATCATTGGGAAAAGATTAAGCCCAACCCGACAGAGAGCGAAATCCGGCTTTGCCGGACGATATCCTCACTGAGTTCGGACGCTGCGCCAAAGAACGACCGTAAGCACCAGGCTGGCCACCAGCCCGAGGGCGGTGAACCAGAGGGGGAACTGCCAGGCGGCAGGCTCATGCCGGGCTGCGGAGTGCGCCACCAGCAGGGTGAGCGGCAGGTGCCAGAAGGTGCCCAGCAGGAAGATAATGCCCAGACTGCGGCGGTTCACCCCGCCACAGGTGAAGAAAACCTTGCGCACCATGCCTGCCACCACCGCGGCCACGGCCATGACCACCGGCAGCAGGGCGCCCAGTGCCCCGGCGGTTTCGCGCAGGCGTTCGGGTGTCAGCGGCTCAGCCAGCAGTTCTTTCAAAGGAGCATAGCACAGCGCGGCAAACACTACCGCCCCGTAGGAAAGCGAGCGGTTGAACAGCGAGCGGAATGAAAAGGGGTCCTCCGGGGGTATCATTTCTTCCTGCGGTTCTTCTTTTTCTTCTTCCGGGCGGGCCGGGGCTCAGCGGGCTCCTCATCAGCAGCACCCGCGCTTGCCTTTTCGCCCTTGGTGTAGTAGCGCACGTAGTCAATCTCGAACTGCACCGGGTATTGGGAGGCATCCGGGGCTTCGGCCCAGCCATCGATGGCGGTGTTCATGATGAGGTAGCAGGGGGTGCGCAGCGGGTTATTGCCGTCCGGGTAGTTGGCCTCCTCGATGCGCACGCGGCCTACCTCCGCATCATCGATGAGGATGCGCATCACCTCCTCATCCCACTCCAGCACGTAGGTGTGGAAATCCTTGCTGTAATCGGGGATGCGGGTGGTGCGGATGACCTTGTGCTCCCGATTGCTGCCGTTTGCCCCCCAGCGGAAGATGGAGTAGCAGGTCTCAGGCTCCTGGGAGATGTGCTCCAGAATATCAATTTCGCCGTTGGCAGGCCAGCCGTACTGGTTCACGTGCATGGTCCAGAGCGCGGGCCACACCCCCTTGGCCCTGGGCACCTTGGCGCGGATTTCCAGGCGGCCGGGGCACTCGAAATGCTTCACGCCGCGTGTGGTCACTGAGCCGCTGGCGTAGGGCATGGTTTTGCGCTGGTGGGTCCAGTGGTCTTTCGCGGGATTGTAGTTGCTGTTCTTTGTCTCGTGGGCTTTGGAGAGGAGGATGAGCTTGCCGCCGCGCACCTTCACGCAGTCTTTGGTGTAGGTCTGCACGGCATCCTGATTGCGGATGACCCCCAGCTCGTGCTGCCATTTTTTTGTGTTCAGCTTGCTGCCGTCGAACTCATCGGCCCAGTCCAGCCGCCAGCCGCCCGGCAGCGTCTCCGGGGTATCAGTTGCGGAAAGCGGAGCCGCCAGCAGAGCCATCATGGCCGGTATGTGCTTTATGAGTGAGCGTATCATGGCTCTATGATAGGAAAAAGCGGCCGCGAAATCGAGCTTTTTTTCGCGCGAAGTGATATAAGTGTTAGATAACCCGCACCTGTGGGGCTCAAATCGCGGAGTCGATGCGCTCCATGAGTTCCCCGTCCAGCGCTTCCTGGCCGGAGGCCGCGGCGCAGTCTTCCAGCTGGGCCACCGTGCGGGCGCCGATGAGCACGCTGCTCACCCCGTTGCGCTGCAGCAGCCAGCGCAGTGCCAGCTGGGTGAGGGGTATCCCCGCCTCGGCGGCAATGGCTTGATAAGCCGCTACGCGGGCGGCATCGGCTGCTACCTTGTCAGCATCCAGGAAGATGGAATCGGTGCGCTCGGCGCGGGAACCGGCGGGCAGGGCGGGGGTGCCCAGGTATTTGCCGGTGAGCATGCCTTGCGCCAGCGGGGAGAATACGATGCTGCCGCACCCCTGCTCGCGCGTGGCGGGGAGCATGCCGGTCTCGCAGCTGCGGTCCAGCAGGTTGTAGCGGTACTGGTGCAGCAGGCAGGGCACGCGTGCTTCTGCCAGCATGGCGCAGGCGCGGTTGAAGGCTGCTGCCGGGTATTTCGAAAGCCCGATGTAGAGCGCCTTGCCGCTGCGCACTATCTGCACCAGGGCCTCGATGGTTTCTTCCAGCGGGGTGTCGGCATCCGGGCGGTGGTGGTAGAACACATCCACATAATCCAGCTTCATGCGGCGCAGACTCTGGTCCAGTCCGGCAATGAGATGCTTCCTGCTGCCCCAGTCGCCGTAGGGCCCCGGCCACATCAGGTGACCCGCCTTGGTGGAAATGAACATCTCATCCCGGTGCCCGGCAAACTCATGCTGCAGCAGGCTGCCGAAGCGTTCCTCCGCGCTGCCGGGGGGCGGACCGTAATTATCCGCCAGGTCAAAGTGGCAGATACCCAGCTCCAGTGCGCGCCCGATGATGGCGGCATTCTGCGCACGCTCATCTCCTGCACCGAAATTGTGCCACAGGCCCAGTGAAATCTCCGGCAGCAGTATCCCGCTGCGTCCGCATCGTCTGTATTTCATGAACCCGATATTACCGCAGACGGCAGCATTTGTAAAGACCATGATGGATAATGGACGAGTGCCCCCCCACTCTGCCCGATAAATTGATGTTTGTCGTTGTCGGGGCACGGGACTTCAGTCCCGAAATAAC
>JAFSFD010000065.1 GCA_017435365.1 Akkermansia sp.
ATGCAGCGGTAACTGGTCGCCGCTGCGCGGCTCAATGAATTACACGCAAAGCGTGTATGTAAATACGCCCATTCGGGCGTATGAAAGCGCAGCTGGCGCTGCGCATGAAATACCGCCTGGCGGCGGTGCGAAAGCGGCACTACGTGCCGCATGGCTCTGGCGCACGCGCCAGAGCTAAATTCTCATTCTCGCGCGCAGTACTCAGCCATCGGGGGCGCGGGCGGCTCCTCACACCGGGCACCGTGCGCGAATACTATTGACAAAGCAGCGGGGTCAACGTACAATGAGCGCGCCCCATGATTCAGATACCCGAACACGCGCTCACCGTGGTGGAGCGATTGGAACGCTATGGCTACGAGGCCTATGTGGTGGGCGGCTGCGTGCGGGATTCGCTGCTGGGGCGCAGCCCGAAGGACTGGGACGTATGCACCAATGCCCTGCCGGAGGAAGTGCTGCGCGTGTTCAGGCGCTTCCATGTCATCAAGACCGGCCTGCAGCACGGCACCGTGACGGTGATGGTAAGCCACCAGCCGGTGGAGGTAACTACCTTCCGCATCGACGGCGCCTACACCGACAACCGCCACCCGGACAGCGTGAACTTCGTGAGCCGGGTGGAGGAAGACCTGGCGCGGCGAGATTTCACCATCAACGCCATGGCCTACAACCCCACCCGCGGGCTGGTGGATGCCTTCGGCGGCCAGGAGGACCTGCGCGCCGGCATCATCCGCTGCGTGGGCGAACCGGATGCCCGCTTCAACGAGGACGGCCTGCGCATCCTGCGCGCGCTGCGCTTTGCCGCGCGCTACAACTTCGGCATCGAGACGGAAACGGCCTTCTCCATCCACCGCAACCGCCACCTGCTGGAAAACGTGAGCGTGGAGCGCATCTTTGCAGAGCTGAAGGGCATCCTGGTGGGCGAAGGCGTGCTGGGCATGATGCAGGCCTTCCCGGATGTGTTCGCCGTCATCATCCCTGAGCTGGCGCCGGCCATCGGGTTCGACCAGCGCAACCCGCACCACTGCTACGACGTGTGGACCCACATTGCCCACGCGGTGCAGGCCGGCCCGGCAGATGAAGTGCTGCGCCTGGCGCTGCTGCTGCACGATATTGCCAAACCCGCCACCTACACCCTGGGCGAGGACGGCAAGGGGCACTTCTACGACCACGGCCAGGTGGGCGCCGACATGGCGCGCGATATCCTGCTGCACCTGAAGAGCGACACGGCCACCCTGCAGAATGTGGTCACCCTGGTGCGCGAGCACGACCGCGTGCTGCCCACCACCGCCCCCGGCATGCGCCGCCTCATCGGCAAACTGGGTATCGGCACCCTGCAGCAACTCCTGAGCATCAAGCAGGCCGATATGTCCGCCCAGTCCACCCACGAGCGCGAGCAGAAGCAGGCCACCCTGCGCGAGGCCCGCCTCCTGCTGGAAGACGTGCTGGACGAAGCTCCGGCCTTCACGGTGAGCGACCTGGCCATCACCGGCCGCGACCTCATCGCCCTGGGCGTGAAACCCGGCCCCGCCATGGGCAACATCCTCAAAACCCTGCTCTCCGAGGTGCAGGACGAACTGCTCCCCAACACGCCCGGGGCCCTCAGCGCCCGCGCCCGCGAACTTTCCTAACCCACAAACCAAGACAAATACCACGATGAGCTGCTGCCACAACTGCGAAAACAAGTCCCCCCGCTCCCGTTTCACCTGCTTTCTGCTCAGCCTGCTGATTTTATTCTGCCTCGGCGGTGTGCACCGCATCTACGCCGGCAAGGTAATCACCGGCATCATCCAGTTTGCCACCTGCGGCGGATTCATCATCTGGCAGGTGATTGATATCATCCGCATCGTACTGGGATGCTTCGATGATAAAGAGGGCAAGACGATATAAGCCCGCGCCGCCGGTGCGGGTGCGCCGGGCTGCAAAGCGCCGTCTGCCTCACAGCTGCCAGTCCACGTCTATCCGCTCCGGCTCGCCCTTTTTATTCTCGTACATCACGTAGCCGTTCTGTGCGCCGAACTTGTACACCTCCATGGTGACCTTCACATCGTAGCAACAGTAGCGGGCTATATCCAGCATCTTCTGCGCATCGCCGCTTTTCTCATACTCGGCCCACCATTTAAGCGCATCTGTACCCTCGGCGGTCTTGGAGTTGCCACCCAGGGTCACCTTGGCCACGGAATCCAGCTTGAGCCGGTGCCCCAGGCGGGAGGAAAGCTCGGTGCAGATGTCGAGGTTGTTCGTCACATCCGCCACCGTCCAGAAGGTGAATGCCTGGAGCACACCGTAATCGAACCCGATGTGGTTATAGCCCACCACGAGGTCGGCATTGCGGAGCTCCTCGATGAGCTCCGGCATCTGCTCCTCCGTGTAGATATGGTAGGCATTGTCCCTGGTAGAGAACGTGACGGCCACGGAAACCCCCATCCTGGCGGTTTCATGCCAGCCACCGACCTCGGCAGCTGAGCGGCGGGTTTCCAGATCAAAGTAGACGATATTTTTCATAACTGACCTTCAGGCAGAGTGCGCCGCAGCCCTTCGTAGAGCATGATGGCGATGGAGGTGGACAGATTGAGCGAGCGGGCGCGTTCCCCCGGCATGGGAATGCGCAGGGCTGTTTCCGGGTGGGCGGCAATCCAGCGCTCCGGCAGGCCCCTGGATTCCGGGCCGAAGACGAAGTAATCGCCATCCTGCAAGGGGAGCGCGGGCTCCCAGATGCTGTGGGCAGCCTTGGTGGAAAGATACCAGAAGCGCGCACCGGGTGCAGCAGCAGCTTCCAGTTCCTCCAGTGAATCCCAGATCCGCAGATCCACGTGTTTCCAGTAGTCCAGCCCGGTGCGGCGCACGTGCTTCTCATCCAGGCTGAAGCCCAGGGGCTTAATCAGGTGCAGCCGCGCATCCGTGGCCACGGCCAGGCGGCCGGCGGCTCCGGTATTATGCGGAATCTCAGGGTGAAAGAGGACGATATGAAACATGCTGCCTTACTTAGCCCCCTTGCCGAACAATACCGCCGGAATCGTGCGGAGCATCAGCTTGAAATCCAGCCACAGGCTCCATTCATCGATGTAGCGCAAATCCTTGGCCACCATATTGTCGAAATCCCCATTATCACTGCGGTCCTCAATCTGCCAGAAGCAGGTGAGCCCGGGTTTCACACTCAGGCGGCGGCGGTGCTCGATTTTGGGGAAAGCCTCTGTCTCATACACCGGCAGCGGGCGCGGCCCCACGATGCTCATATCCCCCGCCAGTACATTCAGCAGCTGCGGCAGTTCATCGATGGATGTCTTGCGGATGAAATGCCCGAACTTGAAGATGCGCGGGTCATTCGTCAGTTTGAAAATCGGGCCGTTCATCTCATTGCCGTACTTGGCTTTAATCTCATCCAGACGCGCCTCGGCATCCACATACATGGAGCGGAATTTCCACATGCGGAACACCCGGCCATACAGACCGGAGCGGCGCTGCCGGAAGAACACCGGCCCCGCCGGGTCACTTATCTTGATGCCGATGGCTGCCACCAGCCACAAGGGAGAAAGACAGATGAGCGCACACAGTGCCAGCACACGGTCACCCACCCCCTTGGCAATCATCCCCCACGATACCTCCGGGGTGGAGCTGAACACCACCATGCGCGTATCCCCCACTTCGTTCAGATCCACACGCAGACTGGATGACAAGCGATTGCGCATCACCAGGTTCACATCAATCCCCTGCACCTCGCACTGCTCAATGAAGGGCGCAAAATCATGATGCGCCGCCATCCCGCCAAACACGAAAAGAGCCGTCACGTTGTGCTGTTCAATCATCTCCTGCAATTCCTGCTCCCTGCCCGCAGGGGAAGTGAACCGCCCCACCACATTGAAACTCCGGCGCCAGTGCTCCGGCAGCTCCTCCCAGCTTTTCGCCAGCACGTCCTCATCACCGGCCAGTATCACCTGCCGCCGGAATTTCTCCGGACGCCTCAGATTGATACTGCGGGTAACCAGATAGCGCAGATAGATAACCAGCGTAATGCCCAC
This sequence comes from Akkermansia sp., assembly GCA_017435365.1. Lineage (GTDB taxonomy): Bacteria > Verrucomicrobiota > Verrucomicrobiia > Verrucomicrobiales > Akkermansiaceae > Akkermansia. Next base: position 4,014 of record JAFSFD010000065.1, read on the forward strand.
CAGGTTTGTCAGCAGAATCCGGCTGTTGTAGGCCGCGGTTTCCGTGGCCACGGTAAACACCCCCATCGCGCATAAATAGTAGGTGCCGAACGCCAGGAGCTGCCGGAACGCCGTGCCGGGGCGCTGCAGATTCTGCTTGTGATAAAAGCCGACCTGACGCAGAATGATAGGCACCGCCATGATGGCCGCACCTGCCAGAAAGGGAGAGGCCAGCAGAATATTGAAATAGTGACCCTGCTGCCACCCGAATAACGGCGCAACCCAGTTCGTCACATATGGCGAGTAATACGCAAACACCATTGCCAGTACCAAATCCAGCAATGGATACAACCTCAGACGATAAAAATTACCCTGTTTAGACATACTCCGCTCCGCCCATTATACCATTCCCCACCGCCATCTAACAAGAAAAAAGCCCCATACTGGCATAAAAATCACCTGTACCAAAGCTTCTGTAAAAATTAGAAATATCAACTGAAAACTCTAAAAGCTCTCTAAATTGATGTTTGTCGTTGTCGGGGCACGGGACTTCAGTCCCGAAATAACGGTGCTTCCAATCGGGACTGAAGTCCCGTGCTCCGACAGAGTTCCCCCATAAATTCTCATTTTCGAGCACTTCGCTCATAATCTCCGGGGCACGAGTGGTCTGACACAGGTTTCAGTGCCCGAAAAATCTTTTGGCTTGAAAGAATAAGCTCAATTCTGTAGTATATATTCCATATGAACCTGCTCAAAAGCATGACCGCAGTGATTGCCATGACCGGGGCCCTGGCACTGGGACAGAATGCGTATGAACCGCATCCCGACTGGGAAAACCCGCAGAATCTCTCTCAGGGGCGAGAGGAAGCCCGCGCGTTCTACGTACCCTTTGCCAACCGGGCAGAGGCGCTGAAGGGGCACCGCAATGATTCCTCTCTTGTTCTCTCTCTGAACGGCAACTGGAAATTCCACTGGTCTCCCAGCCCGGAGCAGCGCCCGCTGGATTTCTACAAGCCGGAGACCGATGTGAGCAGCTGGGCGGAAATTGATGTGCCCAGCAACTGGCAGATGCGCGGCTACGGCACCCCCATCTACAGCAACCAGCGCTATACCTTTGTGCGCGACTGGCCGCGCGTGATGACCAAGCCCCGCAACAAGGATGAGCAGCGCTACACCTGCCCCGCCACCGAGCCGAACGCCGTGGGCAGCTACCGCCGCAACGTGGAACTGCCGGCAGACTGGAACGGCCGCCAGGTATTCCTGCGTTTCGATGGTGTGGATTCCTTCTTCTATCTCTGGGTGAATGGCGAGAAGGTCGGCTTCTCCAAGGACAGCCGCACCGCCGCCGTGTTCGATATCACGAAATACCTGAAGCCCGGCACCAACGTGATTGCCGCCGAGGTCTACCGCTTCAGCGATGGCTCCTACCTGGAGTGCCAGGACATGTGGCGCCTCTCCGGCATCTTCCGCGATGTGTACATGTACACCACGCCCAAGGTGCAGATCCGCGATTTCTTCGTACACACCGATTTTGACGGCCAGCCCGGGCAGAAGGACTACAGCCGGAGCAAGCTGAGCATCGAGGTGAATGTGGACAACCGCAGCACCGCCACCGGCAAGACCACGGTGGAGGGTGAGCTCATCGATGCCGCCGGCAAGACCGTGGCCACCATGAGCAGCCCCGCCCTGGAAATCACCCCCGGCGCCGAAGTGCAGACCACCCTGGCCACCACCATTGAGAACCCCGCGCTGTGGAGCGCCGAAAAGCCGAATCTGTACCGTCTGCTGCTTACGCTGAAGAATGAGCAGGGCGAAATCACCGAAACACTCTCCCGCAAGATTGGTTTCCGCGATGTGCAGCTGGTGGACGGCCGCTTCCTGGTGAACGGCATGCCGGTGAAGCTCAAGGGCGTGAACCGCCACGAAAGCCAGCACGCCAACGGCCACACCGTGACCGAGGAGGAATGCCGCCAGGAGCTCCTCATCATGAAGCGCGGCAATATCAACCACATCCGCAACTCCCACTACCCGCAGGTTGACCGCTTCTACGAGATGTGCGATGAGCTCGGCATCTACGTGTGCGACGAGGCCAACATCGAATCCCACGGCTATTACTACGGCGAGCTCTCCCTCTCCCACCCGGCAGAGTGGAAGGCCCAGCACGTGTGGCGCAACAAGAACATGGTGGAGCAGAGCAAGAACCACCCCTGCGTGGTCATCTGGTCCTACGGCAACGAAGCCGGCCCCGGCGATAACTTTGCCGCCGTGCGCGACTGGATCAAGCAGCGCGATGCTTCCCGCCTCACCCAGTACGAGCGCAACAACGAACTGGCCGACCTCTGCTCCAACCAGTACCCCAGCGTGAACTGGACCCGCAATATCGCCAGCACCAAGCTCCAGAAGCCCTGGTACATCTCCGAATACGCCCACATTCTCTGCAACTCCATGGGCAACCTGGCCGATTACTGGGAAGCCATCGACAGCTCCGACTCCATCATCGGCGGCGGTATCTGGGAGTGGATTCACCAGAGCTATGACCAGGTGGTCACCCTGCCGAACGGGCAGAAGGTCACCCGCCAGGCCTATGGCGGCGACCACGGCGAATACCCGCACGACGGCATCTTCTGCATCAAGGGCGTCATCTACAGCGACCGCACCGTGACCCCGCTCTATGATGAAATCCGCAAGGTGCAGCAGAATGCCTCCTTCACCCTGGGCGGGCTCACGGATGCCGGCCTGGTGGTCAACATCCGCAACAAGCACCTCTTCACCGACCTGGCAGAGTATGCCGGCAGCTGGAAACTCTGCGAGGAAGGCAACACCGTGGTGCTGCAGGGCAGCTTTGAGCCTGCTGCCGCCCCGCTGAGCAACCAGCAGGTCACCCTGCCGCTCACCGCAGAGCAGCTGCTCTCCCTCAAGAAGGACCGCCGCTACTACCTGACCGTGGACCTGCAGCTCAAGCAGGACACCGAGTGGGCACAGAAGGGCTATGTGATTGCCACGGAGCAGATGGTGCTGCCGGAGGAAATGACCGGCTTCGATGCCCGCACCAACCTCTTCCACCCCAGTGCCGCCAAGGTGGACGTGCGCAACCAGAGCGGGCAGATGCTCGTCATCGGGCCGAACTTCTCCCTCTGCGTGGATAAGGCTACCGGCGGTATCAAGAACTACATCGTGAACGGCCAGCAGCTGCTGGGTGAGAAAGCCACCGTGCACCTCAACGCCTTCCGCGCCCCGGTGGCAAATGATAAGTGGGCCATGAACCAGTGGCTGAACAACGGCCTGGGCAACCTGGAGCACGCCGCCACCCCCCTGCTGGTCGAGCGCCTGCACAACGGCATCGTGCGCATCTCCTGCGATGTGACCAGCCAGGGCACCCGCAAGGAAAACCTGAACAGCGGTGAGTACGACCAGGGCACCTACAAGGTGAAAGACCTCGGCCCCATCACCGAAAAGGACTTCAAGTTCACCACGCAGCTGGTGTACACCATCCTGCCGAATGGCTATGTGAGCGTGCAGGCCGGTATCATCCCGAGCGTGAACAAGGTCGTGCTGCCCAAGCTGGGCTACACCGTGAGCATGCCCGAGCGCTACTCCAACGTGCGCTGGTATGGCCGCGGCCCCGGCGAGAACTACACCGACCGCAAGGCCGGCTCCCACGTGGGTATCTGGAACAGCACCGTGGAGGCCATGGTCGAGCGCTACCCCTTCCCCATGGAAATGGGCAACCGCATGGATACCAAGTGGGTCTCCATCACGGATAATGATGGCGTGGGCCTCCTCATCGCCGCTGAGCCGCACGAGAATTTCAACTTCTCCGCGCTGCCCTATACCGCCCGCGATATCTTCGAGGCCGCCCACCCGGAGGAAGTGAAGCGCGCCGGCGCCACCGTGGTGAGTGTGGATGCCCTCACCCTGGGGCTGGGCGGTGCCGCCTGCGGCCCGCTGCCCATGGACCGCGATATCCCGCTCTCCGGGCCCACCACCTTCGTGTTCTCCCTGCGCCCAGTGCTGCGCGGTGAAGACCCGGCCGAGGTAGGCCGCCGCATGCTGCCGCTCACCGGTGCTGTCACCATCTCCCGCGACAGCGTGGGCTACGTGCACGCCAGCTGCGGCTCTCGCGATGCGAATATCGAGGTCACCCTGCCGGATGGCTCCCGCTTCGATTACAAGGAACCCTTCCTGCAGCGCGAGGACGGCATCGTGCGCGCCTATGCCAGCAGCCCCGGCTGCATGGACAGCGTGAGCGCCTTCCAGAACCTGCCTGAGTGGAAACCGGACAACGTGATGCGCATCACGCACTGCTCCAGCTACGCCGGCAGCAGCAACTCCCCCTGGAACCTCATCGACAGCCGCCGCGATACCTTCTGGCACTCCGAATGGCGCGAAGACCCCATGCCCGGGTACCCGCATGAAATCATCATCGATATGGGCGCGCTTTCCGAGCTGCGCGGCTTCGCCCTCACCCCGCGCCAGGGCCGCTCCGCCTCCCGCGCCGGCAAGATTGATATCTACCTCTCCAACGATGGCAAGACCTGGAACGCTCAGCCGGACTGCTCCATCACCATGGTGGATGAGGATAATGAGCAGCGCGTGATGCTGCAGGAAGCCGTGACCACCAAGTTCTTCAAGCTGGTGTTCGTCTCCCCGCTCTCCGGCCATGAGCCCTATGCCGCCCTGGCCGAGGTGACCCCCATCATCACCCGCGTGGTGGGCGAATACCCGCCGCATGCCTTCTTCTCCGTGGCCTACGTGAGCTCTGACCTGCCGGAGGGCGGCCCCGCCCGCAACGTGCTCGATGGCAACCCCGATACCTACTGGCACACCCTCAAGGGCGTCACCCTCGCCAGCTACCCGCACGAGATTCAGCTCGATATGGGTGGCGAGCGCAAGGTGAAGGGCATCGTCTTCCAGAGCGCCAAACCGGAAGAAGCCCGTGTGAAGGATTACGAAGTGTACGTGAGCCAGGACGGCAAGAACTGGGGCGAACCCGTTGCCCGAGGCTCCATGGCCAACACCGCCGAGAAGCAGGAAGCCCTCTTCTTCACCCCCGCCACCGGCAAGTTCATCCGCTTCGTGGCCCTCAGCTCCCACGATGGCAGCGATTCCGCCGCCGTGGCCGAGCTCAACATCATCACCGATTAAACTATTACCCAATCAAAAAAAGCCCACTCGCCCCCGAGTGGGCTTTTTTATAGTTATCGCTCCGGCAATTAAAGAATATTGCTTGGACGAAACGACAAATTGATGTTTGTCGTTCCGACAAAAGTACGAAGTGCGAGGTGGGAGGTACGAAGTGAAAGTTCCGCGAGCCATGCGGCTCGCCATTTGTTATCAATAGAAATCACCTGCAGGCGCCAGCCTGCCTGACTTTATACTTCGCACTTCCCACTTCGTACCTCGTACTTCTGCAAATTCCCATTTCCCGGCTCCTCTGCCCACCGGATTCACGATTTTCCCCGTAAAAAAATGAGTTACCATCATTAATTACATCATATTCTGTACTTTTCGCTTTACATGGCTTGACCAATTCGTTATCCTCTCATGTGGTTCCATATCTTTGGTATCGCTGTATCTTCATTTCTCATTTTCCATCAACATTATGAAACTCCACCTGAATCTCACACTGCGCCGGGCCCTTTTGGCGGCCATGGCCATGGTTGCTCTGCACACCGCAGATGCTGATATGACCCCCACCAACGGCCACATGTACGTCACCGGGGAGGTCTCTCCCACGACCGAGGCGTGGACCGAAGCCTGGGGCTCTACCACCGGCGTGCTCTCCGTGGGCACCAGCGTCGGCGCAGGCACCCTGACCCTCACCAGCGGCAATTATACCACCCCGAATTCCATTTTCCTGGGCGGCAAGGGCTATGAATCCAACGGCACTGAAGCCAAAGACGGCACACTTGAAATCGAGGAGGGCGCCACGCTCACTGTCAATGGCTCCACCAACGTGGGCAACAGCCAGATTGGCGGCAAAGGCACCCTGACTCTGGACGACGGCACACTGAATGCCGGAAATGCCCTGTACGTCGGTGTGAATGCCGGCAGCGGCACCATCGAGGCAGATGGCTCCACCATCACCGTTACCTCCGGCAGCACCGGCGCCGTCTTCGCCATGAGCCACCGCACCATCTCCGCCCCTGAAGATACCGTTACCCTGACCGGCAGCTCCATCACCGTGGGTGCCAAGGGCGGCGTGCGCGACTACACCAGCATCGGCCACAGCGCCGGCACTGCCACGCTGTACCTCGAAGCCGGCAGCACGGCCAATTTCCATGACCAGACCATCGTGGGCGAAATGGGCGGCAGCAATGGCACCATCTACGTAAAGGGCGGCAGCACCCTGAGTCTGGGTACCGTCACCGTGCTCGGCAAAGAAGCCGGCGCCAAGGGCAAAATTTATATCGAAGGCGACGAAAGCACCCTCACCGCTGATGAACTCGTCATCGGCGACAAGGGCATCGGCACCGTGGAGGTAACGGCCACTGCCCATGATGATTGGAAGGATACATACACCATCTCAGCCAAGGAGATTACTCTCGGTGAATCCGCCGGCGGCAGAGGTACCCTCAGCATCGGCGAAGATGCCACCGTGGGCAAAATCACCAATCTCCGCGTAGGTCGCGAGGGTATCGGCACACTCACTACGGAAGCCGATATCGAGACCGACACCCTCGCGATCGCCCAGTCCGGCAGCTCCGTCACCGTCAAGAACTACTCCACGGTGGATACCGGTTACCTCGCTATTCTGGGTGGCACCCTCAACATAGCGACTGTTGACGAGAACGGAGATGATACCGTATACTCTGATGGTTCCGTGAACGTAAGCGGCGCCACTTATACAGATGCCGGCAGCACCATTAACATCGCAGTAGGTGGCGAGTTCACCACTCAGGGCGGCTCCTCCGAAATCAATGGCGCGACCATCAAAGAAACCGTCATCGGCGGCAAGGTCAACATCAATGGCTCCAGAAGCGACAACGGCGATTTCTCATACGGCAGCTGGAATGCCAACGGCTCCACCACCATGCTGGGCACCCTCACCAACAACGGCGTTCTGAATGTAGGCAACACCAATGAAGTCGGCGAAGTGCTGCAGACCGGCAGCATGGCTGCCATGACGGGCATTATCGGCACCGGCACCACCAAGGTCGCCAAGGACAGCGAACTCCAGCTGACCGGTGCCTCCTCCCAGAGTGAAATCGTCAACAATGGCACCATGACCCTGAGCAGCGGCGCCACGCTTACAGCTACAGGCGCTGTCAGCGGCGGTGGCAAGTACAACATCCTGGTGGATGCCAATACGAACGGAAACGCTTCTCCCGTCATCACAGCAGGAAGCGGAAACCTCACGAACACCTTCGTTGAGATTGACATTTCCGACGCCAGCGAACTTGTGGGCAAGAATGTAGCTTTCGCTAAAAGCGGCGATAGCCTTGTCGGCCTGAGCCAGGCCACAAACTTCTCCCTCATCGAGGGAACGGAGGAAGACGAAATCCTCTGGGACAAAGGTCACATCACATACACCACGTCTAAAGAGGTAACTGGAGAAGATGGCACAACCACCACGGTAACCGAAAACAACCGCCTGTGCTTCACCTATAAAGGAACTGAAGGAACTGATGATACCGAGCCGACTGTTGAAAGCATAAACTTCACCAATATCCAGGCTAACATCACAACAGTGGATTCTGATAAAGCAACAATCGAGATTTACGACACCGCGATTTCAGGCACCACAAACGAAAGCCAGACGGTTAAAGAAGAAGCCATCACCGGTGGTGTTACCAACCCCGTCACCAAGGACGACACGGTAACAACTGTTGCTCTGACGGACAAGACATCTGACACCCAGCATGATATCGTCATCGCTAAGAACGTGACCACCGAGAGTAAAGACGGCTCCGTTGTTACTTTGACGTCCACTGCAACAGTTCAGGAAACAGTCATTGAGAGTCTGCCTAGCAATCAGGACCAGCCGGACAATGAAATCATAGGTACCGGTGGTCTTGCACTTACCATCACTGGTGGTAAGACCACCATTTCCGGTACAGATGCTGCCATTCTTGGCTTTGCAGAGGGCTCTGCCGGCACAGTGACCACCACTATTACCGAAGAAGGGTCTACTGCTCCAGTGGAAGTAGTAAACGAAGTCAAACTTCTGGATGTCATCATCCTGGGCGAGGCAACCGAGGTCGAGCTTAAAAACGACAAGGGCATGACCGTTCACTCCACCCACGCCCTGGTCATCAACGGTGGCGATACGGAAGATAAACGCTCCAAGCTTACAATCGGATCCGGCACTTCCCTGGTGTTTGGCGGCTCCGATGACGTGAACCTGACCTATGAAGCCGAAGTCAAACATTATGACGAAAACGGCGATGTGGTCAAAACTGAAAAGGTGGTTCGCAAGTCCGCCAACCATATCACAACAGATAGTGAAATCCTCAACTCCGATGTCGTTATCTCGGAAGGCAGTCATTTGTCCTTCATAACCATTGACGATAAAGATCACAACCACCACGGCGAAACCCACATTACAAACTCCACGGTCATTCTCGGCGGCGAAGGAGCCAAACTCGGTGTAGAACCTGACAGTGATACCGACGACCGCCCGATGCAGACCATCGTGTTCGATGACAAATCCATGCTGAAGGGTTCCGGCCACGCCAAGCACATTAAGATGAACGGCGGCCGCCTGTCTGTGGGCAACTCCCCCGGTGAGCTGACCGTCAGTGAGTTTGAAGCAAAGGGCAAGACTGTGCTCGACTTCACCTTCATCACTAACTCCGACAAATGGACAGATGGCACCGGCACGGCATACAGCGGCAACTGCGATACCACCTATGGCAGCGGCAACCTCTCCAAGCTGCTGATTGACAAGGCCGTGACCCTCGACGGTATTTATGTCACGTTCGTGTATGAAGAGAAGATAGATGGCGATGATCCCGCCACTACTGACAAGGAGAACTTCCACTATGCCAAGTTCAGCGAGAACGAGGAAGAAAACAAAAAACAGGGCAAGGAAGCACTGGCAAACAAGGTCACCTTTGCTGATGGTGATGCCATTACCCTTATCGACAACATCGACTATAATGGGGATCTTTCTGAGCTGAGCGGTTCTTACACGGTGGATTACGATTCTCTGCCGACACTGGCTGATGACCTGTTCTGGGATGTGAACCGCCTCTTCACCACGGGTAAGATTTATGTGATTGGCGAGCGTCTGGAGGAACCTTGGCGCATTGCGAACACGCTGGTGAGCGCCGGTGAGACCGTGCTGAACTTCGGCCGCCTGGCTGAAGCACAGGCCAGTCTGCGCGAGGCCGGTACCACCCGCACCTGGGGCAGCGCCATTGCCATGTTCGACAGCATCGACTCCGGCTCCACCACCAACGGCTACGACTACAGCAACTGGGGCGCCGCCGTGGGTATCGACCACGCCTTCACCAAGAACACCGTGGTGGGTGTGGCCTTCGGCTGCACCTGGGGCGAGAACGAGCCCGAGAACGGCACGGACTTCTACGATGCCGGCAGCATCGACCAGGATGCCAGGATGATTGGCATCTACGGTGTACACAAGTTCCAGACCAAGGGCCTGCTGAACGATGTGAAGCTGAACGCCTTTGCCGCCTACGGCTGGTTCGAGAACGACAGCACCCGCAGCAGCCTGAAGGCCCCCGGCACGGCCACCGCCGAATGGGACTCCGACGCCTGGGTGCTCAGCGCCTCGCTCTCCCGCGATATCACCACCGACAGCGGTGTGGTCTTCACCCCCTATGTGGGCGTGGAATACACCACCGCCGGCATGGATGACTTCACCGAGAAGGGCCGCGTGACCACCGCTGACTACAGCGCCGATGAGGATTACAGCAACCTGGCTGTGAAGCTGGGTGTGAGCGTGAGCAAGACCTATGGCAGCATCACCCCCTATGCCAACGTGGCCTTCATCAGCGATGTGGACCGCACTGCCGCCAAGGTGACCGCCACCGGCCGCGAGACCATCACCGGCAAGAGCGCCCTGCCCGGCCGCAATGGCTTCGAAATCGGCGTGGGTGCCACCTGGCAGCTCACTGAGAACCTTGACGTGAACGCCGGCTACTCCGCCGAAATCCGCGACAAGGCCACCGAGCACAACGCCCGCCTGGGCGTGGGCTACACCTTCTGATAAAACAGCAAGGTATTGCAATTCACAAAAAGGCCCCTCCGGCAGCGGAGGGGCCTTTTTTGTGCGGAGAATCAGCCCAATAAATTGGAATTTGGCGAGCAGTTGGCGAGCGCAAGCGAGCGAAAAATCAGCCCCGGCAGGGGCGTAAGAACACTAGCCGGGGGTAAGAGCGCGTCAGCGCTCGCAGCCCCCGGTAAATTGAAAAAAAATATCGGAGCCCCGGAGGGGTGACAGAATGTGATGCAATACACTGATGCTGTGCTTTTCCGTCTCCGGGCTTACGCCCTACGCCGTGACTGGCTGTCACCCCTCCGGGGCTCCTTTTTATTTTGTCGTATTCCGGGGGCTGCGCCCGCAGGGGGCTACGTCCGCTTCGCGGTCTACGCCCACCCAGGTCGCGGGCTTACCCCCGGCTAGTGTTCTTTCACCCACTTCGTGGGCTCAAAATTCCTCGGGCTTTCAGCCCGACAAATTCCAATTTAGTGAGTTTTCCGAGTTCCCTCTTTTCTTTTTACTTGTGAAGTAGAGGTTGGTTTGATAGCATGTACGTTGTTCAAATAAATCTATGGGAAGTTCCTTTACGAATGTTGATATTCATCTCATCTTTCACACCAAGAGTAACGGGTGTGTTATGAAAGAAGAAGATTTACCGCGTATTTTTCATTATATTGGAGGCATTATCAGGTCAATGTCCGGATTTGCATTTATAGTCGGAGGCAGGCCTGACCACATCCACATTTTAACAGCTGTTCCCGTCTCCATGAGTCTTGCAGATTTTGTGAGGGATGTTAAATCTTGTACAACTAAATGGATTAAAGGCATAGATGCAAGTTATGATTCTTTTTCCTGGCAAGAAGGCTATGGAGCTTTTTCAGTAAGTATTTCGAGTCGAAACGATGTTATCAATTATATCCAGAATCAGAAGTCTCACCATCAAACGCAGACTACTCATGAAGAGTTCAGCAAATTTTTGAAAAAGCATAACATCCATGTGGATGAAAAGTACAGGTGGTGGAATAATACATCCAGCCTATGACGCTCATTCTGGTTTTCGCCCCTGATTTCCTGTAATCCGCTTTCTGTCACCCCTCCGGGGCTCCGATATTTTTTTCAATTTACCGGGGGCTGCGAGCGCTGACGCGCTCTTACCCCCGGCTAGTGTTCTTACGCCCCTGCCGGGGCTTATTTTCCGCTCGCCTGCGCTCGCAAACTGCCCAATAAATTGGAATTTGTGGGGAGAATATTGTCGGGGCACGGGACTTCAATCCCGATTAGACGCGCCGTTATTTCGGGACTGAAGTCCCGTGCCCCGATGACAACAAAATCACTTTCCATCTACCGGAAAAAGCGTTATAACAGGAAGCGATGCCGATATGCCCCAAATGCTCCTCTTCCTTTCACAATGGCGCAGTAGAAATGTGCCCGGCCTGCGGCTACAGTATTGAGCAGGCCAACCGGATACTGGGCGAGGGGCAGGTGGAGTTCACCCGCGTGGTGGATGCCGCCGGCGCCCTGACCCACCAGGAGCGCCTGGAGCTCATGCGCGCACTGGAGCAGATGGAACGCCGCATCCGCCCGGTGGCGCTCTGCGTCTATATCACGGATGTGGGGCAGGCCGATGAGCTGCGCACGCATGCGCACTGGATTCTGAATCATGCGCGTATCCACCACCCCTCCTTCGGCAAGCGGGAGCAGCTCCGGGCCATTGAAGATGCCGAGCTGCGCGAGCGCAGGCCCGGCGAATCGCGCCCGGCGCAGGAACCGGAGCAGAACTGGTTCACGCGCGGCTGGACCGCCCTGCGGGAGTTTGTGATGGATGCGCTGCACCCCCTGCCCCCGCCTGTGCGGCATGAGTGGATGCTCATCCTCGTGCTGGATGTGCAGCTGGAGATGGCCTGTTTCTCCTGGGGCTACAAGCTGGACCCCTACATTGACCCCGACCGGATTAACACCTGCATCAAGAGCGCGCAGCTGCAGTTCCGCGAGCGCGCCACCGTCACCGCCCTGAAGAAGGTGATGCGCAAGGCAGCGCGGCGCATTGCCGTGGCGGCCCGCTCCAGGAATCCCATTCTGCGACGCGCCCAGAAGATGAGCGCCCTGGCCGGCTGCCTGGGTATCCTGCTGGGCAGCAGCAGTCTGGCCGCAGAGTCACCCGCACCACCGCCACCAGCCGAGACTCAGGCAGCCGCTCCTGCCGCCACCGAAGGCATGCCGCACTGGCGCGCAGAGGACTACCGGCACCTGATGGCCGGCGAGCTGCTCACGGGCTACACAGCCCTCTTCCCGCCCAAACCCACGCCGGAGGAAATCAAGGCCGAGGAAGAGCGCAAAAAGGAACTGCGCCGCCAGCAGCGCGAGCTGCAGCGCCAGCGCAAGCTCCCGGTGCAGACACGCCGCCCGCTGGAAATACCGGAGGAAAGCGACACCCGCGTGCTGGGCCGCTACTGCGAAATCTACACCCGCCCGCGGCAGGGCTCCGGGCTGAACGACCCGCAGGGGCTGCTCACCACGGTGGAACGCGAGGATGTGGAACACGTGCTCCGCTCCCTGAATGCCAATGCCCGCTTCCGCATTTACGTGGCCGTTTTCAAGGGCGGGCAGGATATCCCCAGCGAGCTGGCTGTCGATATCCTGGTGACTGCCACCGCCCAGCCCTGTGAATACGCGGTGCTCATGCGCTACCCCATCGGCAACCCCGCCGGCATTGAGCTCGGTTACCAGGAAATCAAACCGGAGGAAGCCCAGCGCCACGAGTGGCTGCAGAAAGTGCGCACCGCCGCCGCTGACGGCAGCGCCGAAGGGCTCATGAATGCCCTGCGCAGCCTCAGCTCCCTCATCACCCCGCTGGCGGAGAACTTCACCCCGGTCACCGCCGCCACCGGTGGCAAAACCTCCCTCATCCCCATCGACTTCAAGGAAAATACCAAGCCGAAGAAGCGCCGCATCAAAGACCGCATCCAGGAGCTGTATGAAAACCCGCTTTTCGTGCCCATGGTGGCCTACCCGCTCGGCACCATCGGCGGCCTGGCGCTCCTGTGGTTCATCTTCAACTGGCTCCGCAGCTCCTCCAAGCTGGTGGAGAGTGAATCAGACCTGCGCCTCTCCTCCCCCTACGGCGCCGGCGTCAGCCGCTATGTGCGATATATGGAGGGCACTGAGTCGGCTAAGGAGCGTCCTTTGTTCTAAGTCCGAGCCGCAGGCGAGGATATCGTCTTGCCGCAGGCAAGATATCGTCCGGCAACGCCGGATATCGTCCAGCCTCCGCAGGAGGCTGGATATCGTTTCCTATGTGGTCTTATGAGTATAGAAGAGGTGATTGGGAATTATTGACGCGGCAATTAAAAATTGATGTGTTATACGTATTGGAGGGGTAACAAATTGGAATTTGTGGGGGAACTCTGTCGGAGCAATAAAATCACTTCCCCTTAGCGGTTTTGATGGATGCAATCAGCATGCGCCGGATGCTGCCGGACTGATGCAGCAGAGGTGCCACGCTTTCGGCAGGCGCAATACCTGCACGCTGCATGACATGCAGCCAGTATTCCGTTTCGTAGCATTCTTTGAGTGAAATTTGATACTTCAACACAAAGTCGCCACCGCTACATGCATAAACGCCTTCGTGAATGTTGGCACCAATGCTTGTTGCTGAGCGGAGTAGTTGATTCTTCAGCACAGCGTGACGTTCGATTGTATCGCAGAATCGAACAACTGAGACAGAAAAATCAAGGCTTTGTTCGGCCAGAGGATGTGGTTTCATAGTTTCATGATTGTATGAAATTACACTATGTAAGGCAAGTTCATTTCCCTATGAAAACTTCTTTTTATATCAAGCACTCATAGGAAACGATATCCAGCCTCCTGCGGAGGCTGGACGATATCCGGCTGCGCCGGACGATATCTTGCCCGCGGCAAGACGATATCCTCGCCTGCGGCTCGGACTTAAACACACATAGCACCCCGCAGCGCGGCCACCTGCTCGCCCTTGCCCAGAGCAGCACCGAGGGCAAAGCCGAACTCCAGCGCAGCGCCGGGGCCACGGCCGGTGACCAGCAGCCCGTCAGTCACTGCCGGTTCCGGCACTACCTCTGCGGCGGATTTCAAATCGCCCTCTACCCCGGGATAGCAGGTCACGCGGCGACCGGCCAGCACCCCGGCTGCCTCCAGTGCAATGGGGGCGGCGCAAATGGCCGCCACCAGCTTCTCCGCCTTGTGCATGGCCCGCACCAGGGAAAGCACCCCCGGCGTATCGCGCAGCAGCCAGGAGGCAGGCCCTCCGGGCAGAATGATGCCGCTGTAGTCCTCCGCATTCACGTCTACCATGAGCATCTCGGCCATCATGGCCATGCCATGCGCCCCCTCCACGCAGCGCCCCTTCACCCCGGCAGTGACCACCGGAATCTCCAGACGACGCAGAATATCAATGGGCGCGGTCAGCTCAATCTCCTCGAATCCGGGAGCCATCAGCACAAGTACGGGTTTCATAGTCGCATCATACCCGCCAGTGCCCCACTTTGTCAAGCATGAAGCCCCTTCACCACCGTACAAAATCTTGTAAGCTCAAGCAGCTAACACAAGATGTAGTACCGTTAGACAAAAACTTATAGAAAATCTTGCGAATTTATGAAATTTTGCTTGCCAGATGTGCAGCAAGCCGTTAAAATATGCTCAACAAAGGAGGTTCCCGATGAAATTCTCACTCGCAAAACAAGTTCTGCTTGATGGCATTAACAAGGTGGCCGGCGTAGTTTCCACCCGCCCCAGCATGCCGATTCTTTCCAACGTGCTGCTGGACGCCTCGGACGGCGAGCTGAAGCTCACGACCACCAGCATGGAGCTGACCATCCTGACCAAGGTGCCCTGCATCGTGGAAAAGCCGGGTGCCATCACCCTGCCTGCCAAGAAGCTGCAGAGCATCATCCGCGAGCTGCGCGATGGCGAGGTGAGCATCGAGGTGAGCGGCACCGTGGCTACCATCCGCTGCAACCGCGCCCAGTTCAAGCTGAACGGTCTGCCTGCCAATGAATTCCCCGGTCTGCCCGTGTTCAAGGAAGCCCGCGAGTTCAAAGTGCAGCAGGGCGTGCTGAACAAGGGTTTTGCCTTCACGGAGTTTGCCATTTCCAACGATGGTACGCGCTATGTGCTCAACGGCATCTACACCTGCTTCCAGGACGGCAAGCTGACCCTGGTGGCAACGGATGGCCGCCGCCTGGCCCTCTTCGAAAGCGAGCTGGAGTTCCCGGAATCCCAGAGCGTGTGCATTGATATCCCCAGCCGCGCCGTGGCCGAGGTGCACCGCCTGCTGGGCGACAACGGCGATGTGATGGTGCGCGTGACCAGCAACCAGGCATCCTTCGATTTCGGTGATACCCTGCTCATCACCAAGCTCATCGACGGCAATTACCCGAACTACCGCCAGGTGATTCCCAGCCGCTACAACGAGCGCGTGGTCATTCCCGCCGCCGAGCTGCAGAGCGCCGTGCGCCGCGTTTCCCTGCTCTCCTCCGAGAAGACCAACACCGTGAGCTTCCGCTTCACTCCCGGCGTCATGGCCGTGCAGTCCAGCGCCAACATGGGCGAGGCTAATGAAGAAGTACCCATCGACTACGATGGCCGCGAGATTTCCATCTCCTTCAATGCCGACTATGTGCTGGCACCGCTCAAATCCGTGGGCGACCAGGATGTGTGCATCGACCTCATCGATACCTCCAGCCCCGGCGTCATGCGCGTGGCCGATGAGTTCCTCTACGTGCTCATGCCCATCCGCGTGTAAGGAGTCGTTTCAAAGTTTTTTTCAAGGTGATACAGCTGAGGGGTGGCCGACGAAAGTCCGTCGCCCCTCTTTGTGTCTGCTAAATGCAGCTAATTTGCAGCTAATTTCTGCTAAATTAGCTGCATTTTGATTGACAAGGGCCACACATGCGTTATCATAAAGGTATGAAACCTCGTCCTAAAGCGCCAAAAGTAGAGGAATATATAGCCAATCCATCCACTGATCTGGTGCAGGTGCTGCTGCATTCAGCCGCAGAGGCCAACCGGACAGACCGCTACCTGAGTTGGGACGAGCTGCGCTACCGCAAACCACCGGAGGGACTCGATAGTGCCGCCTGGTGGGTGGGTATCAAACTGCACCGCATGCAAGCCCGTCAGGCACTGCCCATCAGGGACAGGAAAGGTGCTGCATTCAGCTACACCGTCACCCGCATGATGCAAAGCCTCCTGCACCAGATAGACATGCTGGGCGGCGGCATTCTGCATTCCAGCAATCAGCACATACTGAGCGAAACAGACCGCAACCGCTATCTGCTCACGTCCCTTATGGACGAAGCCATTATGTCAAGTTTGCTGGAAGGTGCAGCTGTTACACGCGCAGAGGCTAAGGAACTACTGCGCAGCAACAGAAGCCCGGTAAATACTCATGAACGTATGGTCACCAACAACTACCGCACCATGCAACTACTCATGAGCTGGAAAGACGCGCCTCTGACCCGAGAACGCATCCTCTCCCTGCACCGCACCATGACCGAAGGTACCATACCCATCGAAAAATCAGGCGCACTGAGGACAGAATCTGACAATGTACGAATCGAGGCCAGTGCATCGGGTGAAATCATTCACATACCACCGCCTGCGGATATGTTGCCAGCGCGGTTGGATGCCCTGTGCTCCTTTGCCAATAATGAGGACGGAGAATACATTCACCCGGTTCTGCATGCAATCATACTTCATTTCTGGCTGGCATACGACCACCCCTTCATCGATGGCAACGGGCGCACAGCCCGGGCTCTGTTCTACTGGGCCATGTTGAAATCCGGATACTGGTTATTCGAGTATATCTCCATCTCGCAGGAGATATACCGCCATGCAAAATCATATTACAAAGCCTTTATTCACAGTGAGGAAGATGATAATGACCTTAACTACTTCCTGGCGGATCAGCTTACAACCATCAACAACTCCATCACCAACCTCATGGAATACCTGGAACGCCGCTCCTCTGAGCAGGCGGAGCTTAATTCCAGACTCAAGAACAGACCGGAATTCAACCACCGACAGAAGGCTCTGCTGACCCGGATGCTGAAAAATCCGGATATGCGCACCAGCGTCACAGCCCACTGCCGGGAATTCAATACAGCACGCCAGACAGCACGCACCGATTTGGCAGCCTTGGTCAATGCCGGCATGCTCCTGGTACACAAGCAGGGCAACGAATTCATCTACACCCCCGCAGCTGAGCTAAAGCAGCTAATTTCCGGCTAATTTGTGCTAAATTAGCCGGAATTATAAGGGGAGCATCACTTCTGATGCTCCCCTTATGCTTTGCTGTAAAATCACTTACTCACCCAGGGTGCAGGCAAGAGTCTGGGCCACGCCCTCGAAAGCAGCAGCCACGCGGTTGGAGCCGGTATCCTCGAGCGCCACGGGCCGGCCCTGGTCGCCACCCTCGCGGGTGCGGATATCCAGCGGAATCTTGCCCAGCATGGGCACACCGAGGCGCACGGCCTCCTTATCGCCGCCGTGCTGGCCGAAAATGTAGTGCACCGTCTCATCTGTGGGGCAGATGAAGTAGCTCATGTTCTCCACAATGCCGAGGATGGGGGTATCCGTGCGCTGGTAGAGCCCCACAGCCTTGCGGGCATCGATGAGGGCCATCTCCTGCGGGGTGGTCACCACCACCACGCCATCCATCTGCACCGTCTGCACGATGGTGAGCTGAATATCACCGGTACCCGGGGGCATATCCAGAATCAGAAAGTCAAGCTCGCCCCAGTCTGTCTCCTTCAGGAACTGCTGGGTATAGCGCGTGGCGAGCGGGCCGCGCACCGCCACGGGCGAAGCCTCATCCATCATAAGCCCCATGGAGAGCAGCTTCACGCCATGCGCTTGCACGGGGATGAAGCGCTCATCCTCGCCGGCATCCGGCAGCTCCTTGGTGCCGAACATGAGCGCCATGGAGGGGCCATAGATATCCAGATCCAGCAGGCCGGTGCGGTAGCCCAGGCGGGCAAGCGCCACGGCCAGATTAGCCGAAACCGTGCTCTTGCCCACTCCACCCTTGCCAGAGGAAATGCCGATGATGTGCTTCACGCCCGGCAGCGGGGTCTTCCACTTGGCAGGGTCGTCCTGCATGGCGGTCTTCTTCTCCACATCCGGGTTGTGGTACTCGATATCCACATCGATACTCTTCACGCCGGGCATCTCCTTCACCTCGGTCATGACGCTCTGGTACACAAAGCGCGGCACGTCCTCGTTCTTGCTTTCGATGCGCAGTTCAATACGCACCGCACCCTCCGCACTCACCTCAATATTCTTGACCAGACCAAAGGAGACGATATCGCGGCTGAACCCGGGATATTTCACCGTGGTCAGCGCGGCGCGAATCAGCTCCGGCGTTACTTTTGCTTCACTCATATCTCTATCTGCCCGCTGGCCTTGCTACTATGCGCCTCCCGCCCCGATTTGTCAAGGTGAAAGCCCGCCAGCAATCAGCGGCGGCGGCGGCGGGCGGCCAGCCCGGCCAGGGCCAGCAGGCCCAGCGTGGCAGTGGCAGGTTCCGGCACTTTCTCCAGCCCCCAGAAATCTGACACCGCCGTGTTGTAAAAATAGAACTCCTGAATCTGAGCATCCTGCAACCAGCCGGACTCTGTGTTCAGGGTCAGAAAGGTGCGATCCTCCTGCCATTCCGTTGTAACGCCATCCACCGTCTGTGATAAGGTATAAGTATAAGTTTGCGATTCGCCTATGGAGGCATAGAATAAGCCCTGCTCTGCAAAAACACCTCCGGCCCGATTATCATCAGAATCCGTCAGCCAGACACCCTCCAGCATACCGGTCTCGTTATTATATTCGACACCCCATAGCGTGACCGCATGCGCAGAATCGTCCGTCTGCAGACTCAGCGTGACACCGGCACCCTGGCTTATACAATCCACCACACTGAGGCTGAGCTGCTCCAGACTGGTCAGTGACGCATCCTGCACTGTGCTTCTCGTCACAGCATAACCAGCCTCACTCGTAAAGAACTGGGACAATTCGTTATTCCAGGCATAGTAATGAGTCTCGTGAGAAGGCAGACTCTCTTCCAAGTCCCTGTAAAAGCCGGCAAACCCACTCTGCTGGTTCATTGTCTCATTTCTGATAGCCACCGACAGCCCAGGGGTGATACCCACGTATGCATAGCTGTAATCAATGCCGTCACCCCCTGCGGATACCGTAGTATAAATATCATAAATACCGGTCAGCCACCACTGGAACCCGCATGGTGAACTGCCACCAAGTTCCTTGATAGGCAGCGTGGTATCCGTGCTGTTCTTGAAAGTGCTCCAAATATCCTCTCCCCTGGGTGCAGCGGACGGGATTTCATAGCGGTTCTGCCACCAGTTGATGACATTGCTGGCCGCCGCCGCCCAGCAGAGGTAGTCATCTCCATCCTCTACATTGTTCTTGTTGTAATCCGTCCACCCATACGTCTGACCTACGCCGTCCACCCATTGTGTCACCGTTTCGGCCTGCGCACACCCCATCGCCGCCAGCGCCAATATCAGACAGTATCTTTTCATGTTAAGAGAGAAATTCATAAGCATCAAACCAGCCTTACATAACATCATACTCCACCCTGCCATCATTTCAAGAAAAAAAACAATATTTTTCCCCGAAAACACACGTATCCCAAAGATTTGGTAAGCTATAGAAACATCAGCAACATTTTGGAAGAAGCCCCTATCTGCTCGACAAATTGATGTTTATCGTTCCGACAAAAGTACGAAGTACGAGGTGGGAGGTACGAAGTGAAAGTTCCGCGAGCCATGCGGCTCGCCATTTGTTATCAATAGAAAACACCTGCAGGCGCCAGCCTGCCTGACTTTATACTTCGCACTTCCCACTTCGTACCTCG
>JAFSFD010000018.1 GCA_017435365.1 Akkermansia sp.
CTGAGACGCAAGCGCAAACTTGCTGCTTGGAATACGGCAGAATTGGAACGTATCCTCTTTGGCTTACCGGGCGAAAATAATTAAATCCAGCGCTTTACTCCTTTATAGCCCTTTTGTCATATTCCTAATGCGTCTGCCCTGGGGAATTGCCCTGTTGCGCCGACTTAAAAAAGGTTGACGCGGCGGGGGATATGTTGTACCGTGGTGGCAGTCATGGATTTCCGTATCATAGCCGCTGCCAAACCTTCTATTGCCTACGCCCGCGATGGTGTCAGGTTTTTCGAGGAACGCCTGCGCCCGCTGGGTAAGGTGGAACTCCGCTATGTGAAGGCTGGTGATTCGGAGTCTGTTTCCGCCCGCCTGCTGGAAGCCAGCGAGGGCTGCCTGCGCATTGCCATGGATGAGCGCGGCGAAAACTGGACTACCCGCGAGTTCGAATCCCGCGTGCGCCGCTGGCAGCTCCAGTCGGTCAAGCATGTGGCGTTCCTCATCGGCGCGGCGGATGGTCACACGCCCGCCCTCCGCGCGGCCTGCGACCACGTGCTCTGCCTGGGCCGCCACACCATGCAGCATGAGCTCGCTCTCGTGGTGCTGCTGGAGCAGATTTACCGCGTGCACACTCTCCTCGCCGGCTCTCCCTACCATCGGGACTAGGGAATGCAGATTTCAGAACGCAGAATGCAGAATGAGCATTCACCGTGCGGCTCCCGCCGCACAGTTTTTTTAATTTAGTGTTCATTTTCCCGTCCTTTTGATATCAAACGTTTATGAACAGTGATAGCAGAGACGGTCATAATGGCAGCCCGGTAATTGGCGCCTATCAAGGTGCCGCATCTAAGCAGTTGTCTGCCGATAACTTCGTGCTGCAAGTAATTATTGCTGCATCAGTTAAATAATATTGCTTTGACGGAACGTCAAATTGATGTTTGTAGCCATCGGGGCACGGGACTTCAGTCCCGAAATCACGGTGCTTCCAATCGGGACTGAAGTCCCGTGCTCCGACGATGGTCCCCCACAAATTCCAATTTGTTAAATGCGTAGAACTCATCAATCTTTAATTGCCGCATCAATAAAAAAGCCTGAGCTGAGCTCAGGCTTTTTTTAATCCGGTGCGGCGGAAGCCGCACGGTGAATGCTCATTCTGCGTTCTGAAATCTGCATTTACTCGTATTGTCCCCACTTGCCTTTGCGGATGGCACTCATGGTGGAGGAAATACGGCTTACCCAGTGTTTGGAGTCGGAGCAGTAGGCGCGGCTGATTTGCACTACCGTCACGCGGCCCTTGGCGCGGTACTTGGCCAGTAGCTCGGCCAAATCCTGCACGCAGGCTTCCTTGCTTGCATAGCGTCGCTGTCCGCGGCGTCCCATGATACCCGCCAGATTGTTCTTGCGGCGGGCAGCACTTGATGTGGCATTGGCCGACTCGTGTCGGATAATGGCCTCCATCAGCACGGGATCCACACCATTTTTGGCAGCGGCCTCCCTGATAGCAGGGCGCAGCGCAGTCACGAGCTCGGATTGCGCAGTGAGCACCATCATCAGGCCTGTCAGTATGGTCATGGTTACTCTCATGTCGGAGACATGTTACGGATTTCTTAACGACTTGTCAAGCCAAAAATGCGGCACCTACACGATTTGAGCTTGACCCGGGTGGGGTGTTTGTGCAATTAATAAACAATGCGCGCGTGAATTCAGGGGCGAATTTCACGCGCGTATGGCTTAAAAGGCTTTGAGTGTGAGTCTGTTCAGTTCAGCGAGCCGTCCGGCAGGAGTTCGAGGAGCACAAAGGCATCGTCATCCAGGGTATCGAGCACTTCGAAATCGGCCTCGTTGCGGATGGGGTAGTACTCCGCGCCCCAGAGCCGCGCAATTTCCTGCATGCGGAAGGGCTGGGGCTGCACGAGGAGACGCTCCAATTCGGGGTCTCCGGCGGTATCGCGCAGGGATGCGGCAGCCCCCTCGTTATTGAGCACGGCGACGATGCGTTTGCCCGGCGGCAGCTGGGGCAGGATGGCAGCGGCATTGATATCGCGCAAGAGGGTGAGGTCGCCGATGAGGCAGCAGCCGCTGGCGGCATCGGCCGCGTTGCCCAGGAAAGCGCTCAGCACGCCGTCTGCGCCGGTGCTGTGGAGGTCTCGCAGGTAAAGGGTCGGCACCTGGCACTGGGCGTAGCGGTTCCAGAGCCGCACGGTGGTGGCGCTGCCCACGCAGATGACATCTGCCAGGCAGGCGTGGCGGGAGAAAGCACGCACCATGGCCTCGGCAGATTCGGGGTACCCGAGCAGGAGCTCCTCCAGCTGGCCAGCGGCGCGGCGGCTGCGGGAGAGCAGGCGCTCCGTATCGCCCACGTGGGGCACATCTCCCAGGGCTTTCATGACCTGCTCCAGCTCACCTTCCACCACGTTGCTCTTGCGGTTCAGGCCGGAGAAACCGGTGCGGGTGATGGAGTAGACCTCGGTCTGCGGCAGGTCTTCGAGCGCTTTCCAGAAGGCGCCGGTGGGCACATCGCCCACGCGCAGCACATGGCGGGGCGGGCTCTGGCGCAGCAGGTCATCCCCATTGTGCAGGAGGTAGGCGGCCAGTTCTTCGCGCAGGCCGCTGCTGGCCTCTGCCAGGATGGGCACGCGGAGGGTCTGCGCCAGCCAGAGTACGGGTTCCTGCTCATCAGGGTTCAACGCTCCGATGATGAGCACCAGCCCCTCCATGGAGCGGAAGCGCAGCATCTGCGAAACCGCCACCAGCGAGCCGCGGAAACGCGGGGCAGGCGGGGCATCCCCCACCTCCACATTGCTGAAATCCGGGCAAGGCGGCTCGGCTTCGGCATCCAGCCGCACGTGCAGGTGCAGGGGGAAGCCCTCGCTGAGCGATTCCACCAGGTTGGGCAGATTGGAAACCGGGCAGGGCAGAGCGAGTTCCACCGTGGGGGCATACATGCCGAAGAGCGCTTCCTGCTCCACGCTCTGCGGGGCGCCGGTGCCGCCGCTGCTGCGGGTGCTGTCCATGGTGAGCACCACCAGCGGGCGGCGCTGGTAATAGGCATTGATGACAGCCGGGGTCATGGCTGCGGCAGAAGAGCCGCTGCCTGCTACCACTACCACCGGGCGGCCGGTGGCTTGCACCCGCCCCAGGGCAAAGAAAGCGGCGGAGCGGTCATCGGCCACGCTCCAGCGGTGCACCACCGGGCAATCGGCCAGGGCGCGGTAGAGAGGGGCATTCAATTCACCGGGGCAGCAGACCCATTCGGCCACACCGGCCATGGCGGAGCAGGAGATGAGGGAGAACATGGTGGTAAGTGAGTAAGGGGGGGGAGAAGATTACGAGGGGAGCTCTACCGGTTCGCCCATGTGGCGCGGCTCTGTGCCGATGAGCAGGTCAAACACCATGGCCACGCGGGCGGCGCGTTCGCGCACAAACTGGCGCAGCAGCGTGGGCCGGTTGAAGGGGATGCGGGCAGCGCAGAAACCCTCTGCATCAATGCCCAGCTGGCGGGCGGTGGCCACAGCGCGCTTCACGTGGTAGGACTGGCTGATGATGGTGATTTGCTGAGCGCCGAAGATGCGCCTGGCCCGCACCACGGAATCATAGGTGCGCAACCCGGCAAAATCGCACACTATCTTATCCTCCGGCACGCCGAGCTTCACCAGGGCGTTCTTCATGTCGCGCGGCTCGTTGTAGTATTTCTCCCGGTTATCGCCGGAAACGATGATGCAGCGGAGCTTGCCGGTTTTCCAGAGCCTGGCGGCGGCTTCCATGCGGCCGTTGAAGTAGAGGCTGGGCATGCCGCTGCTGAAGCGCTTGCTGCAGCCGAGCACCAGGCCCACATCGCCCATGCGGCAATCCTCCACCCGCTTGTTGCAGTAGCGGTTGGCCATGCTGTTGGTGTATACCTCCGCGCCGGCTACGATGAGCAGCATGGAAATAAGGATGAAGCTGGCGAGCTTGAAAGTAAACCAGATGACTTTGAGTGCCTTGCGCATAAATCAGTTCACTCCGAAGACCTGGATGCGGGTGGTGAGCTCGTGCGTTTCGCCGCAGCGCAGCATGATGTTTTCTGCAGGCACGGCGGTGGTTTCCACAGCCAGGAAACCGCGTTCGTTGCCCTCGCCCAGGTCGCCCATGCCGGCGGCCAGGGCTGCCCCGGGGTTCCATACCACAGCGGAGGCACTGCCGGCGCGGCAGATGCGGATGCTGCGCTCCCAGGCGGGGTCGTGGATGGTGATTTCGGCATTCTCCGGCACCGGGTGGTAGATGCGGTCGATATGCCCCAGGGGGATGAGCGGGTCTTCCGGGTGGGGAATGGCATCGTCTGCAAATTCGGTGAACTCCAGGTCTTCCAGGCCGGTCACGGCCACCTGTTCGTAGTCGCTCACGGCAAAATAGGTGTGCATGGCGGCGGAGTAGGGCATGGCGCGGGGCACATCCAGGGTGATGAGGCTCATGGTCAGCTCATTGCCGATTTCCAGGGCCAGCGCGGCGCTCGGCAGCATTTCGTTTTCCGGCGGCAGCGCCAGCAGCAGGTTCACGCGGCCATCCTCCCCTTCTTCGCAGCGGCCCACCTGCCAGGTGGAAATGCGGGCCACGCCGTGTGCCGGCAGCGAGGCGTCCTCCGTGTTCTTGCCGAACCACGGCCAGCACAGCGGAATGCCGCCGCGCAGCGCCTTGCCCTTTTTGAACACGGCCTTGGGGCTCATGTAGATGACCGGCTTGTGCCCGGCCGGCACCCAGCTGAGCACGTGTGCGCCGTAGAGGGAAATTTCCGCCGTGCAAAGGGCGGTTTCAATTTTGAGAATCGGAAAATCTTCGCCGTAGGGATATACTGTGGTGACCATAGTTCTATATGCGCGCGAGTTTATCAAAAGTGTCTTGCGTATGCAAGACTATTATCTTGCGGACTCCGGGCTCCCCACGTGGCTCAACGTTTGAGTACAGACAGAGCCCGACAAATTGATGTTTGTCGTTGTCGGGGCACGGGACTTCAGTCCCGAAATAACGGTGCTTCCAATCGGGACTGAATCGATACATAATTTTTTATAAATGGCTTGACTACGCGAACAGACGTGCTAAACTCGCCCTGCAACTGCCAGGTGGGCAGTTGTGTTTGTTATCAAAACTACCCCTGCGGAGAGAATCGTTGCAGCTCCTGCTGTGAGCTTTGAGAAACAAAGGTTGTTCTGTCGGGAGACAGAAAACAGATAACTATTGGTAATAAATAGAAAACTGTTATGAAAAATCTGAAAATTTACACTGATGAGGTGGATGAGCTGGCGCAGAAGCAGATTGCAAAGCTTCTGGCGCAGCCTGCGTTTGCGGGGGCGAAGGTGCGCATCATGCCCGATGTGCATGCCGGCAAGGGCTGTGTCATCGGGTTCACGGCGGATCTGGGTGATAAGGTGATTCCCAACATTGTGGGCGTGGATATCGGCTGCGGTATGCTCACGGTGAACCTGGGTAAGCAGAAACCGGATTTCGCGGCCCTGGATGAGATAATGCACCGCGACATCCCCAGCGGTATGGAGGTACACGCTGAGCCGGTGGAGCCTTTCGAGGCTCTGGATGCGCTGCACTGCCTGCCACAGCTGGAGCGGGTGAAGCGCTTGCTCTGCTCGCTGGGTTCGCTGGGGGGCGGCAACCACTTCGTGGAGGTGGATGCCGATACGCAGGGCAACTACTACCTCGTGATTCACTCCGGCTCCCGCAACCTGGGTAAGCAGGTGTGCGAAATCTACCAGCAGGAGGCCATCGCCCGCCATGCCGGCTGCGCCGACCGCGCTGAGCGCGAGGCTGCCATGATTGCCGAATTGAAAGCGCAGGGGCGTCAGAAGGAGATTGCTGCGGCTATCCAGGCGCAGCGCGCAGCGTGGAATGCCGCCACGCCCGATATCCCCGCCGACCTCTGCTACCTGGAGGACGAGGCCCGCGCGCGCTACCTGCACGATATGCGCATCTGCCAGCAGTTTGCTCTGCGAAACCGCGAGGTGATGGCCGATATCATCGTGCGCCGTCTCGGGCTGGAGGTGCAGGATATGTTCCACACCACGCATAACTA
Organism: Akkermansia sp.; assembly: GCA_017435365.1. Taxonomy (GTDB): domain Bacteria; phylum Verrucomicrobiota; class Verrucomicrobiia; order Verrucomicrobiales; family Akkermansiaceae; genus Akkermansia. The sequence continues at coordinate 6,047 of JAFSFD010000018.1, forward strand.
CATCGACCACGACAGCAATATCGTGCGTAAGGGTGCCATTTCCGCCCGCGCGGGGGAGAAACTGCTCATCCCCATCAACATGCGCGATGGCTGCATCTTCGGTACCGGCAAGGGGAACGATGACTGGAACCAGTCTGCGCCGCACGGCGCGGGGCGTCTCATGAGCCGCTCCCAGGCCTTCAGGCAGCTCTCGCTGGAGGATTTCCAGAACCAGATGCAGGGCGTCTACACCACCTCGGTCACCGCCCGCACGCTGGATGAATCCCCCATGGCTTACAAGGGCATGGATGCCATCCTCAAGCATATCGGCCCCACGGTGGATGTGGTGGATATCTTCAAGCCGCTCTACAATTTCAAGGCCGAGGAAGCCGAGCCTTCCTTTAAGCGAAAGAAATAGAGTTGATTAACCATCTTTGTGTAAAAAGCAGGATTCAATCTTGCTTTTTACACAAGGTGTATTAAGTGTTTGTCGGCGAACTTATTATGCTGTGCAGTTCAGTATATGGGAGAACTCGTATCCCCTCGACCGTGCCGATGGGGGGACCGGAGTAGAGCAGGGTAGGAGTTATTGTGTCTGCAACCTTTGAGCTGAACTGCTGCAGGGCTTTTGTCATTCCGGGGGTAAACGACATGGCGGCCTTGATTTCAAAGGGCCGTGGATGGCGTTGCTCATCGAGAATGAGGTCAATTTCAAAGCCTCGTGTATCCCGGAAAAAGTAAAGCTCCGGGCTTTTGCCTGCATTCAGGCGGGCTTTAAGAGCTTCTACAACGACCATATTTTCAAAAACGTGCCCCATTAGTGGGTCTCGCCCCATTTGTTCTGGTGTGGAAATCCCCAGCAGCAGGCTGACCAGCCCTGGTTCGGTGAAATAGATTTTAGGCGATTTGGTCAGCCGTTTACCAAAATTCTGGTAATATGGTCGCAGGGTAAAGACAATGTAGGAAGCTTCCAGCACGGCAAGCCATTCCCTCAGAGTTGTAGCACTTACGCCAATGTCACCTGACATAGAGGCCATATTGACTTCCTGCCCTACGCGAGCAGCCAGCAGCTTGATGAAAAGTTCAAAGGACTGCATGTTGCGGATGTTGACAATCTGCCGTACATCTCGCTCAATGTAGGTACGCAGGTAGGAATCGTACAGCAGAGATGCCGGCATATCCTGGGTGTAGGCGCGGGGGAGCCCGCCCCTCAGCATCTGCTCATCTCGCTCCAGCCGAATGCCTGCCTGTTGCAACTCGTGGATGGACAAGGGCAACAAATCAACGAAAGCTGTTCTCCCTGCCAGACTCTGGGTGACTGTCTGCTGCAGCTCCATCTGTCTGCTGCCTGTAAGAATGTACATGCCGGGAGTATCTTTCTCGTCGATGATTTCCTGCAGCATGCTAGGTAATTCCGGGGTGTTCTGGATCTCATCGAAAATGCATGGAGCCTTATGGAGCCGCACAAAATACTGAGGATCGTTGTAAAAATCCTGACGGGTTTGCGTGTTTTCCAGATTCACGTACTCATATTCCGGGTACAGATGACGAATCAGCGTTGTCTTACCCGCCTGTCGAGGACCACAGACGGTGACCACAGGAAATAATTTCATTACCCGCTGCAGATGCGCTGTTATGTCGCGCTCGATGTAATTCAGACCGTTCACTGCAAGTATTTTACAGTATTTTGTGTAAAAAGCAAGATTGAATCTTGCTTTTTATACAAAATTATTTAATAGGTTTACAGTAAGGTTTCTGCGGCTTCCAGTTTCTTGGCGGAGGCTCGGCCTTTGGCGGCTAGGGCAGGGGCAAAGAGGGAGAGTCGGAACTCCGCGACCATGAAGCCATAGGCCAGCCAGGCGGGGGAATCGGCGTGGCGCTCGTAATCGGTGAAGAAGCGGGGGGCTACGGCGGCGTTGAGGGAGGCGATGCGCTCCAGCTCTTTGGCTGCGGGTTGCTGGGCAATGCGCTTGATACGTTCCTGCAGGCCGCGGAGGAAACGTGAGTAATCCGCCAGCTGGGCTGGCTCGGCAGAGGAAAGGAACCAGGGACGGGTGAGCCATTGCCACTCGCGCTGCACGTCCTCGGCAATCTGGGAGCCGAAGCGGTCGCGCCCGGCCACCAGGCAGTACTGGCGCACGGCGGCATCGGTGGCGGCGAGCTGTTCCCAGATTTTCGCGAGCGGGCCGGCGATGCGGTCGTAGACCGTTTCGCGCATGCGCAGGCAGGCGGCATCGAACTCTGCCGCGGTGCGGGGCAGGGGGGCGGCCAGCGCTGCATCCATGGCGGCATACACGGTATCGTGCAGGTTGTTCTTTGGCTGCTGCCCCACGGTGGTGAGGGCCAGGCGGGCCTCCATGCTCCTGATGGGGAGTTTTTTGCGGATGCTGTTCAGGAAATCGCCGTGTTTGATGAGGGCCAGTCGGCGCACGGCGCGGCGGTGGTGCAGGGCGGCTTCCTCCGCGCTGGGGAAGACGTGCAGCTTCACGTGGTCGCCATCCTCGCGCAGGGCGGGGTAGCCGGTGCCGTTGCCCACCTCCACCGTGGCGGGCAGGTCACCGCAGTCCCAGCGGGTCATGGGCGTGGCGGAGAAGGAACGCGCAGCCTTTTTCGCGAAGCGCTTTTCCTGGTACTGCGCCAGTTTCTCGCGCAGGGCTTCGGCGCTGGTGCCCAGGGCCAGTTCGTTGCCCTTGTCGTCGCACACCCAGATTTTGGTGATGAACTCGGCGGGCAGTTTGGCCATGTCCACCTGGCTGGCATTGCAGAACTTGTTGCTGCGGCGCATGGCGAACTCCACCAGGGCCTGGGGCAGCGGGCGGTCCGGCTCGCGGTCGAACCAGTCCTCGGCAAAATCATCGGCCGCGGAGGAGATGGGCATGAGGAACATGCGGATATCCTTGGGCAGGGTGCGCAGCAGGATTTCGGCGCGGTCGGCCAGGTGCGCCGGCACGCCCCACTGCGGCAGCCAGTCCGGGAACTCTGCCAGCTGGTCGATATGCACGCCGATGGTCACGCCATCGTCCGCCTCGCCCGGGGCGTGGTTGTAGTACACATCGTACTTTTCTCCGCCGTGCTCGATTTCATCCGGGTAGAGGTCGGCGCGCACCTCGTCCTCGCCGGGGTACACGCAGTCCTCATACGGCACGCAGAGGATTTGCGGGTTGCGGGGCTCCATCTTGTCGCGCCAGCGGCGCAGGGCTTTTTCGGAGCATATATCGGCGGGAAGCACCGAATCGAAGAAGCGGAACACGCCTTCCTGGCACCAGATGAGGTCGCGGCGGCGCAGCTTGGATTCCACGCTGCGCACCTTTTCGCGCATCTGCTCCAGGTGCCTGAGGTAGGGGGCGCGGTCTTTCATTTCCTGCGCCATGATGCCGTCGCGAATTATGATTTCGCGAGCGGCTGCGGGGTTGTAGCGGGCGTAGCTCACCCGGCGGCCATCGATGATGGTGAGGCCGCCGCAGGTTACGCGTTCCTTCGCATGCACCTGGCCGCTGGCTTTATCCCAGGCGGCATCATAGGCGTGGTGGGCGCAGAGCTGCGGGGCAATCTGCTCCACCCACTCCGGCTCCAGCACGGCGGCGCGGCGCATGTAGAGGCGCGTCGTTTCCACCAGTTCGGCGCCCATGAGCCACTCAGCGCGTTTCCTGCGCTTGAAGAGCCCGGAGCCGGGGAAGATAGAGAAATCGCGCCCGCCGGCACCGCGGTACACTTTGTCCTCCGGGCGCCAGAAGCCGATCTGCAGCGGGGCGCCGGCCAGCAGGGCGCGGTGAATCATATCCGGCGTGGCCTGTTTTGCTTCCTCGGGCAGGGCGGGGATGCGCCAGCGCATGGTATCCTGCAGGGCGGCGCCGAGGTCCTGCACCAGGTTGTGCCACTCGACCATGCGCAGGAAGTTGAGGTAATTCTTCGCGCACCACTTGCGGAGCTGGTTGCGGCGCAGGGAGTTGCGCTCCTTGAACTCCAGCGAGGCCCGCCACAGGGTGAGCATGGAGAGGAAATCGCTGTCCTCGTTCTTCCACTGCGCGTGGGCCTGGTCGGCCTGGGCGGCGAACTCTGCCGGGCGCTCGCGCGGGTCCATGATGCTGAGCCCGGCCACGATGACCAGCACCTCCGCCAGCGCCTTTTCGTGCTCTGCCTCCAGCAGCATGCGGCCCAGCCGCGGGTCCAGCGGCAGGCGCGCCAGACTGCGCCCGGTGGGGGTGAGGCGCTTCTGGCGGTCGATGGCGCCGATTTCGCGCAGGGTCTTGTAGCCCTCGTTCACCAGGCGGGGGCTGGGCGGGTCCGGCAGGGGGAACTCGCCCAGCGGCGGCAGTTTCAGATCCGTCATGCGCAGGATGACCCCGGCCAGCGCACTGCGCTTGATTTCCGGGTCGGTAAAGGCATCGCGGTTCTCGAAATCGGTTTCGGAGTACAGGCGGATGCACACGCCCTCTGTCACGCGGCCGCAGCGGCCGGCACGCTGGCGGGCGCTGGCCTGCGAGATGGGCTCCACCTGCAGGCGCTGAATCTGGCGCCCGGGCAGGTAGCGGGAGATGCGGGCCTCACCGCTGTCAATCACATAGATGATTCCGGGGATGGTGAGGGAGGTTTCGGCAACATTGGTGGCCAGCACGATGCGGCGGCGCCCCTTGGCGGGGTGGAAGATGCGCTGCTGCTCGTTGAGCCCCAGGCGGGCAAAGAGGGGGAGGATATCGGTGCGGGGCAGGTCGAGCCGCTCCAGCTCAGCGGCGCAGTCGCGGATTTCCCGCTCGCCGGGCAGGAAGACCAGCACATCCCCCTTGGCATCATATTCCGAAAGCCACTGCACGGCGCGGCACACGTGCTCGGGCTGCTCTTCCTCGCTGTGGCGCGGGGGCATGTAGTGCATGTCCACGTGGTAGGTGCGCCCTTCCACATTGATGACCGGGGCACCGCCGAAGAATTCGGAGAAGGAGCCCGCATCCATGGTGGCGGAGGAGATGATGAGCTTGAGCTCCGGGCGGCGGGCCAGCAGCAGTTTCATGTAGCCCAGCAGGAAGTCGATGTTCAGGCTGCGCTCGTGCGCTTCGTCCAAGATGATGGTGTGGTACTGCCGCAGGTCGCGGTCGTCCTGGGTCTCGGCCAGCAGGATGCCGTCCGTCATGAGCTTCAGCCGGGTATCTGCCCCGGTGCGGTCGTCGAATCGCACCTGGTAGCCCACGTAGCCGCCCAGCTCGCAGCCCACTTCCTCGGCAATGCGGCGGGCCACGGCCACGGCGGCCAGCCTGCGCGGCTGGGTGCAGCCCAGCTTGCCCCGGCGGCGGCCTGCCACCTCCAGCGCAATCTTGGGCAGCTGGGTGGTCTTGCCGGAGCCGGTCTCACCCACCACGACCACGACCTGGTGCTTGCGCAGGGCGGCGGCAATCTCCTCGCGGTGGCGGGAGATGGGCAGGTCCGGGTAGCGGAAGTGCGGGGCGGGGGTGGGCTCGCTCATGAAAAAGGGGTGAAAAATCAGAATTGTTGCACGGCACCGCCGGCCAGGCGCGATTTCTCTGCCAGGAACACCATGCGGTGGCCCACGATGCTGTCCTCCAGCGTGGGGCAGCCGGGGGAGGTACGCTCCCCGCGCAGCAGGGCCACAAAATCGAGCACGATACTGCGGTCGCCGCCGCCGTGGGCATCTCCCTGCTGGAAGTCGGACATATCCAGCGTGCGCTCGGTGTAGCCGCCGGGGGCGGCGGGCTCCATCTGGCGCACATGGAAGCACTCTTCCTCAAAATCGCCGTAGATTTCGCCGCGGGTGCCGGTCACGTGGATGATGCGGCGTGGGGTGCTGGCGCCGCCGTTCATGGAGAAGGTGCCGATGGCGCCATCGCGGTAGTTGATGAGCACGGACTGGTGGTCCACGATGCTGATGTTGCAGCGGTGCACGCAGCGGCTGTAGGGGTTATCCGGCTGGCGGAGGATGGCTTCCTTCTCCTCATCGGTGGCGGGGCTGTTGTGGGTCTCGTGCCACACGTTGTTGGCCCAGCGCAGGGGGTGCTCGATGTAGAGCCGGCGGGCGGAGAAGATGCAGTCGCGCTCCAGCGGGCAGTTATTGAGGCAATGGGTGCCGGCGCCTTCCGGGGCTTTTTCCTCCTTGAACTGGAACACGCTGCCCACGCTGGAGATGGTGGCCGGCACGTTCTCGCCCATGAGCCAGGACATGATGTCCAGGTCGTGGCTGCACTTGGTGAGCAGCATGCCCGAGCCGCAGACTTCCTCCAGCGCGTATTTGCCGCGCACAAAGGAGACGGATTCGTGCAGGTAGCCCACCTGGTTCATCATGTGGATGTTGATGACCTCGCCTATGGTGCCCAGGGCAATCACGCGGCGGATGGCGCGGTAGAATGGCGTGTAGCGCAGCACGTGGCAGACCATGACCTTGCGGCCGGTCTCGCGCACGCAGTCGATGAGCTGCTGCCCCTCGGTATCATTCAGCGCATAGGGCTTTTCCAGCAGCATGTCGTAGCCATGGCGCAGCAGGGGGATGGAGGTCTCCACATGCAGGCGGTCCATGGTGCAGTTGATGATGGCATCCGCCAGCTTCGGCAGGGCCAGCAGTTCATCAATGCCGGAGAAACAGCGCTCATGCGGCAGGTCGAACATGACCCGCGCCTGCTCCTGGCGGTCGGGGTTCACATCCACCACGCCTACTATCTGCAGCATCTCCGGGTTCGTGAGCGCCACGGTGGAGTAGATGGACGCACGCGCCCCCATACCCACGATGATGGCGGTCACGGGCTGCTGCGCTGCTGCCGGTTCCTGTGCGTCGGTGCTCATGGTTTATTTACCCCAGCGGCGGGTGATACCGCTGTAGGAATCGATGCGACGGTCGCGGAAGAAGGGCCAGATGCGGCGGTGCGCCTCCAGGGCTGCCAGGTCTACATCCGCATAGAGAATCGTGCGTTCCTTCACCGGGGCCTTGGCCACCACCTGGCCGCAGTAGTCGGCCACGAAGCTCTGCCCCCAGAAGGTGGTTTCTCCCTCCACGCCGCAGCGGTTCACGGCGCACACATAGCAGCCATTGGCCACGGCGTGGCCGCGCTGCACGGTCTCCCAGGCGCAGTGCTGGGCGGTGTAGAGTTCTTCCTCTCCGGGAATCCAGCCGATGGCGGTGGGATAGAACAGGATTTCCGCCCCCTCCATGGCGGTGAGCCGGGCGGCCTCAGGGTACCACTGATCCCAGCAGATGAGCACGCCGATGCGCCCGTAGCGCGTCTCGAAACTCTTGTAACCCAAATCGCCGGGCGTGAAGTAGAACTTTTCCTCGAAGCCCGGGTCCTGCGGGATGTGCATCTTGCGGTACATGCCCAGGAATGAACCATCCGCATCAATGACCCAGGCGGTGTTGTGGTAGAGCCCGGTGGCGCGCTTCTCGAATCCCGCCGCCACGATGACCACCCCCAGCTCGCGGGCCAGGGCGCAGAGCTCATCCGTCCACTCCCCGGGGATGGGGTCGGCGGTGTTGAAGAGCTCACAGTCCTGCGTGCGGCAGAAATAGAGCGTGGAGCACATCTCCTGCGTGCACACAATCTGCGCACCGCCGGCGGCGGCTTCGCGGATAGCGAGCATCTGGCGGCGCTTGTTCTCGGCGGGGTCGGCTACGGCCTCCTGTTGAATCAGGGCAATCCTCGGCATGCGGCGCAGTATACCATATATCCGCCTGCCGTGCAAGCCCGTGTGCGCGTAATGGCGCGTACGCGCTCTAAATGTTGGCTGATTCGGGTAAATGCGAATGATGCAAAATGCGGCATGGGGATGTTTTTGCCCTTGCTTTTTGTGCGGGTGGGTGGTATGGTGCGGCGCATGGCTACTGATAAGAAGATCACGATGAAGACCAGCAAGGGCGATATCAACCTCACGGTGTTCGCTTCCAAGACCCCGATGACCGCCGCCAGTTTCCTGAATCTGGCCAGCAAGGGTTTTTATAATGGTCTGACCTTCCACCGTGTGATTGCGGATTTCATGATTCAGGGTGGCGACCCTGAGGGCACCGGTTGCGGTGGTCCCGGCTATAAGTTTGATGATGAGTGCCGCCCTGACCTGAAGTTTACGAAGCCCGGCCTGCTGGCCATGGCGAATGCTGGCCGCACCTGGACGGGGCAGGGCACGAATGGTTCCCAGTTCTTCATCACCCACGTGCCCACGGAGTGGCTGAATGGCAAGCACACGATTTTCGGTGAGGTGCTTTCCGCTGCCGACCAGGATGTGGTGAACGCAGTGCGCCAGGGCGACAAGATTGTGGACATCGAGATTCACGATGACTGCGCCGACCTCTTCGAGGAGCAGGCCCGCAACATCGAGCGCTGGAACAGCATGCTTAAGAAGTAAAGGCTTTTTATGAACGCAGGCACCGCAGTTCCGGCGGTGTCTGCGTTTTCTGTATACCCCCGGCTCATGGTTTTTGCTGTTCAGGACCTGCATATTGAATTCGGCCCGCGTGTGCTGTTTGATTCGCTCTCCTTTGTGGTGGAGCAGGGGGACCGCATTGCCTTTGCCGGGCAGAACGGCGCGGGTAAATCCACGCTGATGAAGTGCATCGTGGGGGCGCAGGAGCCGGACCGCGGCAAGGTGCTGCTGCCGAAGCATACGCAGGTGGGCTACCTGCCGCAGGATGGTATTCATATTTCCGGCGCTCCGCTGCTGGAGGAGGTGCTGGGCAGTGTGGGGAATATCGTGGAGCTGCAGCAGGTGGTGGATGAGCTTTCTGCCGACCTGCAGAAGATGGATTCCACCGCGCCGGAGTACAAGGATACGCTGGAGGAAATAGGCCGCCTGGAGCTGATTCTGCAGGACCGCGATGCCACGCGCCTGCGTCCGCGCACGGAGTCTATTCTGCGCGGTCTGGGTTTTGCGGATAAGGATTTTACGCGCGACTGCGGTGAGTTTTCCGGCGGCTGGCAGATGCGCATTGCGCTGGCGAAGCTGCTGCTGCAGGAGCCTGAGGTGCTGCTGCTGGACGAACCGACCAACCACCTCGACCTGCAGAGCCAGCGCTGGCTGGAGCAGAGCCTGCGCACCTACCGCGGGGCTATCTGCATCATCAGCCACGATGTGGCGCTGCTGGATAACCTGGTGACCCGCACCATCGCCTTCCACCACGGCAGGGCAGAGGAGTACGCCGGCAATTTCTCCTTCTACCTGAAGGAGAGCAAGGCCCGCAAGGAGATTCTGCTGCGCCAGGCCAAAGCCCAGCAGCGCGAGATTGCCAAGACGCAGGAGTTCATTGACCGTTTCCGAGCCAAGGCCACCAAGGCCACTCAGGTGCAGAGCCGCATCAAGCAGCTGGAGAAGGTGGAGCTCATTGAGGTGGAGGACGATGATGCGGTGATGAGTTTTCACTTCCCGCCGCCCCCGCCCGGCGGCCATACGGTGGTGAAGCTGGAGAAGGCCTGCAAGGCCTACGGCCCCATCACCTTGCTGGACGGTTATGATTTCACCATGGCCAAGGGCGACCGCATCGCCATTGTGGGGGTGAATGGCAGCGGTAAATCTACCTTCACCCGCCTGATTTCCGGCACGGAGGCGCCGGATGCCGGTGAGTTCGCCTTCGGGCACCACACGCAGGTGGCCTTTTTCTCGCAGACGCATGCGGACGTGCTGAACAATGAGCAGACGGTGCTGGAGTGTGTGGAGGCTGCGGCCAGCCGCGAAACCCGCCCGCTGGTGCGCAATATCCTGGGCTGCTTCCTGTTCCGCGGGGATGATGTGTTCAAGAAAATCGGGGTGCTTTCCGGTGGTGAGCGTTCGCGTGTGGCCCTGGTCTGCATGCTGCTGAAGCCGGCCAACTTCCTGATTATGGACGAACCGACCAACCACCTGGATTTCCAGAGCCAGGATGTGTTGCAACGTGCGCTGGCAGAGTACCCCGGTTCGTACTGCATCGTGTCGCACAACCGCCAGTTCCTGGACCCCATCGTGAACAAGGTGCTGGAGTTCCGCCTGGGGCACGCGCCGCGCTTGTTCTATGGCAATGTGAGTGCCTACCTGGAGACGGTGGAGGCCGAGGAACGCCGCCTGAAAGCCACTGCCCAGCAGCAGGTGGCCGATGCGCCGGCTGCCCAGGCTCCGACCGGCAACCGTAAGGATGCCCGCCGCGCCCGCGAAATGGCACGCCAGCAGCGCAACAGGATTCTCAAACCCCTGCAGCAGGAGCTCGAACAGGTGGAGGCCGATATCGCCACCAGGGATGAGCGCAAGGAGTCCATCTCTGCCGAGCTGGAGAACCCTGCCAACATGAGCGATAACCAGAAACTCATGGAGCTGACCCAGGAATACCAGCAGCTGGAGCGTGAATCAGAGGCCCTCTACTCCCGCTGGGAGGCGCTGAGTGTGGAAATTGAACGCAAAACCGCAGAACTGGAAGCTGAGTTTGGCGCGGCTGTTCCGATAAATTGATGTTTGTAGTTGTCGGAGCACGGGACTTTAGTCCCGAAATCACGGCGCACATCACCGGGACTGAAGTCCCGTGCTCCGACAAAGTTTCCCCACAAATCCCAATTTATCGTTTTTGCCCGAGTAATAAAGAAAAGAAAAAAAGTAAAAAACGAAAATAATGTCATACTTTGCATTTTTGGGGTTGACAGGGTAAAATTTGCCTATATAATGCACGCACATTTTGCCGGACACTTGACAAAATGTGTAAAGGGTGGAGTATGCTCCGCTGTTTCCAATCTACTGTTATGTCGACTCCCAAGAAAGATTCTGCAAAGGCTCCCGCTAAGAGTGCAACAAAGAAACCAGCTCTTGCCAAGAAACCAGCTCCTGCCAAGAAGCCGGCTGCTGCTAAGGAAAAGGCAGTAAAGCCGGAGGCGGCGGAGGAGAAGAAGGCCAAGGTGGCGAAGGCTCCGGCGCCTAAGGCTGAGAAGAAGCCTGCAAAGAAGGCTGCGCCGAAGGTGGAGAAAAAGGAGCCGGCTCCGGAGCCGGTGGTTGCTCTGAATGAGCCGGATGATTTTGATATCATGATGGGGCTGGCCCCTACGCCGGAAGAGGCAGCAGCAGCCGCCGCTGCCGCGGCAGAGGTAGCAGCAGAGGCTGAGGATGAGCCCGAAACGAAGGGTAAGGACAAGAAGTCCAAGCCCAGGGAGAAGAAGAGCAAGCATTTCACCCCGCAGCTTTCTGCCGCGGAGATGAATGAGTTTTTCCCGGACGATGCCACGCTGAAGGCTGCTTTCAAGTCGCTGCTGGCTATAGCCAAGAAGAACAATGGCTATGTGACTTCCGAGGATATTGAGAATTCCCTGCCGCCGGATGAAGCGGAGGATAATGACCAGGCGCGTCTCTTTGAGCGACTGCACGAAGTGGGTGTGGAAGTTCGCGATGAGGAGGAATACGCCGTGAAGCCGCTTTCTGCGGAGGAGCTTACCTCCAAGGATGGCCGCCTGGTGAACAGCCCGGTGGTGCAGGAGAAAATCAAGGAGCTTATCCGCCAGGCCCAGGAGCAGGGGTACCTGACCTATGATGATATTAACGATGTGCTGCCGCATGATGTGATTGACCCCTCGGACTATGAGGAAATCATGGAGCGACTGCGCGGCATGCAGTTTGACATCATTGATGCCTCCGATGTGGATACATACGGCGAGCGCCAGCGCATGAGCGAGAACGGCGAGGAGGATGAGGCTGAAAAGATGGAGGCCAAGCTCGATATCCTCGATGACCCGGTGCGCATGTACCTGAAGCAGATGGGACTCAAGGACCTGCTTTCCCGCCAGAAAGAGGTGGAGATTTCCCGCAAGATTGACCAGGCAGAGGAGGATCTGCAGCGGTATCTGCACCGCTTCGGCGTGGTGGCTATTTACTACTGCGATACGGCAGACAAGGTGCAGCACAATGAGGAGCGTTTCGACCGCGTGGTGGTGGATAAGAATATAGACCGCCGCGATAAGTACCTGAAGGAGCTGCCCCCGCTGGTGACCAAGGTGATGACCCGCCACGCTGAGGTGCAGGCGGCCTATGCCCGCCTTTGCTCGGCCCGCAAGCGCAAGAAATCTGTGGTGGCTCCGCAGAAGGAGTTTGAGGAGAAGCTGGAAACGCTTTCTGCCCTGTATGCCGGATTCTCATTCAAGGGTAAGGTGTATGAGGATTTTGTGAAGGAACTGCGCGACCTGCGCGTCCGCATCAAGAAGGTGCTGCGCCAGCGCGAGACTGACCCGGATAATCCGCTTTATCGCGATGCGCTCAAGGAGTTCGAGATGGAGCTGTGGATGCCCATTCCGCAGTTCCTGGAGAACTACAAGCTCATGAGTCAGAGCATGAAGGATGCCGAGGCCGCCAAGCGGGAGATGATTGAGGCAAACCTGCGCCTCGTGATTTCCATTGCCAAGAAGTATACGAACCGCGGCCTGGCGTTCCTGGATTTGATTCAGGAGGGTAACATGGGCCTGATGAAGGCTGTGGAGAAGTTTGAATACCGCCGCGGCTACAAGTTCTCCACTTATGCCACGTGGTGGATTCGACAGGCGATTACCCGCTCCATTGCAGACCAGGCCCGCACCATCCGCATCCCGGTGCACATGATTGAGACGATTAACAAGCTCATGCGCGTGCAGAAGAAGCTGGTGCAGGACTTCGGTCGCGAACCCACGCCGGAGGAAATTGCGCAGGCCTTGGCCGAGGAGCCGAACAAGGGCTCCGTGATGTCGGTGGAAAAGGTGCGCAGCGTGCTGAAGATGGCCCAGCAGCCTATCTCCATGCAGCAGCCTGTGGGTGATTCGGATGATACCTCTTTCGGTGATTTCCTGGAGGATAAGAGCGCTGAAAATCCCATGGATGGAGCCTCTTACAACTCGTTGCGCGACAAGATAGGCGATGTGCTCAATACCCTCAACTCCCGCGAGCGTGCCGTGATTGAGCAGCGTTTCGGGCTGAAGGATGGCAACCCCCGCACGCTGGAAGAAGTGGGCCGCCAGTTTAATGTGACCCGCGAGCGTATCCGCCAGATTGAGGCCAAGGCCCTGCGCAAGCTGCGTCACCCAACGCGAATCAGCAAGATTAAGGGCTATCTGCCCGACTCTGCTGAGTGCTGAAGAGGGTGATATGCCGATGTGAACAGCGGTTCCCCCGGGCGGGGGTGCCGCTGTTTTGCCGCAAAAATTGAAAAAGGACTCACTTTTAGAGTGACTTTTGCCATGGGATTTGGTAGTATGGTGGCACTTGCTATGAATGGCTTCTCATCTCGCTCTGTACTCTTCTCTCTGGTAACATCAGTAGCACTGTCTCTTTCCCCTCAGATTAAAGCCCAGGATGCGGATGGCGTATCCACTGCTGCTCAGGAAACAGCGCGGCGTCAGCAATCGATGCGCGATGCTATGCTGAAGGTACAGGACGCCCGCACTGCCTATGCCGCGGGCCGCTATAGTGATGCCGTGGATTTTTACCGCGAGGCTCTGGCGATGGTGCCCAAGGCGCCTGCTTCCGAGAAACAGGTGCGGTTTATCAAGGACAGCCTGGCCGATGCGCTGGTGGCCAAGGGGATGGATTACCGCAAGGTGGGGCGTACGGATGAGGCCGTGGAGTTCATGAAGGAAGCTCTCTCCCTTTCTCCTGAGCATCAATATGCAAAGAATGAGCTGGCCAGGACTCAGGACCCGGTGCGTACGAACCCGGCCCTGACCCCGCAGCATGTGGTCAATGTGGAGGAGGTGAACCGCCTGCTTTCCCTGGCCTATGGATATTATGACCTGGGCGATTACGATAAGGCCCAGGCAACATTTGAGGCCGTGCTCCGCATTGACCGTTACAACACGGCTGCTGAGCGTGGCAAGGAGCTGGTTCAGAACCGCAAGAGCCGCTATAGCTCCGCTGCTTATGATGCCTTCCGCGCGAAAGCATTGAGTGAGGTGGATAAAACCTGGGAGGAACCCATGCCCGTTGAGGAATCTGTCGTGGAGATTGCTGCTACGGAGTCCGGTTCCCTGGTGCGCCAGGATGCGGAAACGGAAGACCGCATCGCTGCCACGCTCAAGGAAATGGTGCTGCCCCAGATTGTTTTTGAGGATGCTCCCATCAAGGATGTGGTGGAAGCCCTGCAAGGCCAGATTGCCCGCTTCGAGTCACAGGGGCAGAGCGCCGGCCGCAAGATTAACATCGTTTCCAATTTCGGCGACAGGGAATCCGAGGGGTACAAGACCATCATGTCCCGGCTGGTGACTCTCAACCTGAATGATATTTCGGTGTATGACCTGCTCAACGTGCTGGATAAGCAGCTGGGCATCACCCACTATATCACGCCTTTTGGTGTGGAGCTTTCATTCTCCGGCAAGGACTTCGGCCCGATGGTGGAGCGGGTGTACACGGTGCCCCCTCATTTCTTTGATTCGCAGGCCGCCGGCGGCGATGATGAGGAAGAGGATGATGACTTCTCCTCCTCTTCCCGAGTGGTTGTCAAGCGTGTGAATCCGGTCGTGGCACTGAAGGAGATGGGCGTTTCCTTCCCGGAAGGGGCCAATGCGCGCTATGATGCATCTACCCGCATGCTGACCGTGCGCAACACGGCGTATAACCAGGAGGAGATTGAGGAGCTCATTTCCATGCCGCTTGAGACCGACCGCGCCGTGGTGCTCAACGTCATCGCCATGGAGGTGGACGAACATGATTTGAACGAGTTAGGCTTTGAATGGATGTTCAATTTCCATCTGGGGCCCAAGGCGATGTACGGCTCGGGTACCAAAGAGGTGCTGACCTCGGATGTGGCGGCCCTGCCCACGGCCGATGTAACTTTCCCCGCCTCGTCCTATTCTGCAACAGAGGGGCTTCGTTCCGGCTCCTCCGTCCTCTCGACCGACAATATTGAAACCCTTATCAGCAGTGGCAAAGCAGGATTGTACAGCGGCGGCACAAAGGCGCCCGGCATTCTTGCCTTCCGCGGGGTCTGGAACTCCGGTGATGTGACGATGATTATGCGCGGTGCCTCGCAGAAGAAGGGCACAGATATCATGACGAATCCGCGCATCATCATGAGCCCGGGGCGCGATGAACAGGTTGTTTTCGCTAATGTGAACGAGATGTTCTACCCGGAAACATACGCCGAACCCCAGATCAGCACCACCTCTTTCAACCTGGGCCGGCTGAAGGGAGCCGGGGATGGTAACGATAGGGACGTGCATGGCCGCGCCACAATCGCGTCTCCGGCGCACCCGGAGGCTTTCGTCCGCTTCGGCATGACGGAAGATGCCGTGGGCGGTGTCGGTTCCGTGGTGCAGGTACACAGTGCCTCCGTTGCCCCCGACGGGCAGCATGCAACATTGGCGCTGACCGTGACTATCAACGAATTTGAAGGTTTTGTGAATTGGGGAACTCCCATTTATTCGTTCATGCTGACCGATGAGTCGACCAAGGCCACGAAGATAACACTGACAGAGAACCAGATTCTCAAACCGGTGTTCAGGCGCCGCATGGAAAACACCAAGTTGACGGTGGGTTCCGGCTCGGTGGTTGTGATTGGCGGTCTGAAGGAAGCCCGCAGCGTGAAATACGAGGATAAGCTGCCTGTGCTGGGGGATTTGCCCATGGTGGGACGCCTGTTCCGCTCAGAGGGCGAACAAAAGATTCGCAAAGCATTCCTGATGTTTGTAAAAGTGGACGTTGTTGACCCGACCGGCCGCAGCGTGGGAACCGGTGAGCGTCCGTCTGACGTGACCGATTAAGACAAGAAAGACATGGGCCATAAAGACGATAAATACGGAGAGGAAGAGGAAAACCTGACTCAGGTTCGCAGTATCATCAAGCATTTGAATGAGGAAAAGCCCGCTCAGGAGCGGGCCCGGGAGGTCGTGGTGCGCGCCGATGGCTCCAAAGTGGTGCGTGTGACCAAGAAACGCCGGGTGCTGATGAGCTCGGCCGATGTGCGGCGCCGCAATCGCAAGCATATTCTGTATCTGCTTGCCGGGTGTCTGGTGTTGCTGATGGCCGGCGGCGCGTATCTGCTCTTCCGCATGTCGACCATGTCGAGCAGCGCGTATCTGAACGAGCAGCAGGCTGCCCTGCAGCAGGCCTGGGGCGCAAGCACCGTGCAGGTGGAAGGTGTGGGGGTAGAGGGCACGACTCTTCAACTGAACTCAGTGGTGGCCGAGTTCCCGGAGGACAGCATGCTCCAACGGGTGGAGATGAGCGGAGTCCAGGCCAGGCTGGATATGTTGAGCTTCTTCACCGGGGTGATAAAGGGCGAGACACTGGAGATGGAGCGCGCACTGATTGTGCTGCGGAATGGTACCCGGATGGCTATGCCGAGGCAGACCGGGGTGGACAGGTGGATGTTCCGCCGCATGGAGTGCAAGGATTTCAGCATTCAGTATACGGATGCTGAAAATGCCCCGCTGCAGTTGAAGAATACCCAGGCCTACATGTATTATCCCAACCGTGAGCGGACGACCAGTGTGCTGATGTTCCGGAATGGCAGCGTGAATATAGCGGGGTGGAAGACCGTGCAGATTCAGGAAGGGAAGGTGCATGTATCTGCGACGGGAATTGATGATTTCTCGCTGCGTGGGACAACGGATACCGTGACGGATGTTGCAGAGCAGCGCCGCACGTCCATTTCTTTCGCCGGCGAAATCAATGAGGGGTCGCCCCTGACCGGGCCATTTGCCGTGGAGGCAGATAATATGGCCTTTGCAGATTTTACCGATGGGCGCTTTGAGGAGTTCTTTACGGCTCGCACGGTTACGGCCTCTCATGGTAAATTGAGCGGCAAGGCAACCATTTCCCTGGCGGCTGGCGGAGCTGCGCCGGTGTTCAAGGGTGAGTTCCGCCTCAAGGATATCAGCCTGAGCTTGTTCCCCGCACTTATGGCCATCCGGGAGCATATTGAACCGGCGAAACGGCGCCTTTACAATCCGATTTCCTGGCATCGCGGTTATGTATGCCTCGGAAACGAGGACGGCGTGTATACTGTGGAGTTCCCGGAGGGGGCCATGGTGGAGCGTGACCTGGCCAGCCTGCGTGGCAGAATTGTGCTCAATGGTTCGAATGAGCTTTCCGGTGAGCTTCATTATGGAATTCCCCAGGTGCTGGCGCGCGTGGAGTATCCGGATGGGCACCCTGACCCGATTTTTACCTCCAGCGGTGAGTGGGCGGTGTTGACCACCCGTCTGAAGGGGCGTGGCAATATGCCCGGGGATGATATGGCCGAGGTGGAGGCCCGTGCCGCCATTGCCCGCCGCGACCGCCCGGAGCGCATACCGTTTGACAAGTTGGATGTGAACCTGCTCACGGAGCAGGTGCTGAAGGGGCAGGGCGCTGCCGAAACGCCTTCGACGCCGGAGCCTGTTCAGGAGACGCCTGCGGCAGCGCCGGCTACCGCTCCCCTCTTCCAGCCATCCCCCGCCAATCCGTTTGAGGAGAGTGAGGATCCCTTTGCTCCTTCGGTGCCCTTTTAAATTATAATCCAGTTTTTATCAGGTGAGCAGCAAAGGTTTAGAAAAACGCTCAAAATGGTGGACCCGCCCGGTGGGCCACTTGCTCTGGTTCTTTATTACCTGCGTGTGCGCGACGCTCCGGAAGCGCCTTATTCTCAAAGGTGAAACGCGCGATCTGCTGGGCAGGCAGCAATGTGTGGTGGCCTTGTGGCACAATAGGACATTCATCCCTTGCTATGTGTACCGCTATTGCCTGAAGGCAACAGTGCCCATGAGCATGCTGACCAGTGCCAGCAAGGATGGTGCCCTGCTTTCCACGGTGGCAGAGGATTACGGCATGCGCACGGTGCGGGGCTCCAGCCACCGCCGCGGTGTGGCCGGATTCCGCGATATGCTGCGCGAGCTGCAGGAGGGGTATTGCATGTGCATCACGCCGGATGGCCCGAAGGGGCCCCGCTACAAGAGCCATCCGGGTGTCATTCGCCTGGCCTCTGTCTCCGGCCTGCCGATTGTGCCGCTGTGCGTCGATGTTCCGCGCTGCTGGCGCATCACGAAGGCCTGGGATGGTTTCGTCATTCCCAAGCCGTTTTCCCGCATTACCATCATAGCAAAGGAACCGCTGCGGGTGCCTGCGGACATGAGCGATGAGCAGCAGCGGGAATACATGGAAAAGCTGGATGACCTGCTGGCGTGCGGTCGCCCTGATTTTGAACCAGAAGATAAGTAACGACGATGATTCCGACTCTGATTGATGGCAAGGAAGTAGCAGCCAAGGTGCGCGAGGGGCTGCTGAAAGAGATAGAGGAGCTCAAGGCGCAGGGGCATACGCCCGGGCTGGCTGTGGTGCTGGTGGGTGAGGACCCGGCATCCCAGGTTTATGTGGGTTCCAAGGTGAAGGCATGTGCCGACCTGGGCCTGTATTCCCAGAAGTGGGCTCTTCCGGCAGAGACTACGCAGGAGGAGCTGGTGGAGTTGATTCATAAGCTGAATGCGGATGACCGCATTCATGGCATTCTGGTGCAGAGTCCGCCCCCGCCCCATATTAACGAGGAAGCGGTCATTCTCAACATTGACCCCCGCAAGGATGTGGACGGTTTCCACCCGGCCAATGTGGCCAAGCTCGTGCTGGAAGATGAGGAAGGCTTTGTGCCGTGCACCCCGCTGGGCTGCATGGAGCTGCTCAAGGCATACGGCATTGAGACTGCGGGTAAGCATGCCGTGGTCATCGGCCGCAGCATGATTGTGGGCAAGCCTATGGCTAATCTGCTGGTGGCCAAGAAGGCAAACGCCACGGTGACGATTGCGCACTCCCGCACCCGGGATTTGCCGGGACTTTGCCGCACGGCCGATATCCTGGTAGCGGCGGTAGGCCGCCCGGAAATGGTGAATGCCGACTATGTGAAGGAGGGGGCCGTGGTGCTGGATGTGGGGATTAACCGCATAGCGGATGCTACCCGCCCCCGTGGTTACCGCATTGTGGGCGATGTGGATTTCGAGACCGTGAAGGATAAGTGCTCATATATTACCCCGGTTCCCGGCGGGGTGGGCCCCATGACCATAGCTATGCTCATGGCCAATACGGTGAAAGCCTGCCGCCAGCTTATCCGCTGAGGCTTGCACCCATATTTCTCATTCAGAAGGCTCCGCTCCTGCGGAGCCTTTTCTGGTGCCAGTGAGCCCCGCGTATGCAGGGCGGCCGGGGCTTCTTTACCGCGCCCATTCGCTGAGCTGGGCGGGGAAGGCGCAGTCAAGGCAGATATTGCAGGCGCAGAAGTCTGCATCTATCTGCAGGAGTGCCTGCTGGGCATAGGCATGGCGCAGGGCGGTGCTGAGCTCCCTGCGCTCGCCGAAAAGCAGCCTGGCCGTGCGCTCAATGCTGGCGGGCAGCGGCCCCTGCCTGATGGCCAGGTAGCTTTGCCAGGCGTATTCGTTCTCATCATGCGGGTAAACGTAGTTGATGAGGAAATCTGTGATGCGGGGCTGGCCGATGAGCGCGGCCTTCTGCTTCATGGGGGCTGAGCTCAGCGTGTAGTGCTTTTCCCAGAATGGGTGGGAGATGCTGTTGAGCAGCTTGCCCAGCTCGATGGCGCCTGCGGCATTGAGCAGGGGAAGAATGCGCCGCCAATGGGGGACGCTGGCCGCCAGGGCCGCTACTCGGCGCTGGGGGTGATTCAGCGGCCTGGCCGGTTTCCTGCACCACGGCAAGGCCCGCTCCGCCGCCAGCTCAAATTGCTCCCGCAGGAGCCACCAGGAGTCCCAGACCCCGCGGTGGTAGTGCCGCGCTTCATCTGTGCTCGCGTCAGGCAGCACGGGGATGAGAAAGCCCGCAGTGCCCAGCAGGATGGCTTCGGCCTGCCTGCCCAGGGTCTTGATGGGAGCACGCAGCGTGAGCATCTGCATGGCGTCTTTGTTGGCGCTGTAGCCCAGGGTGGTACCCCAGGCTTCATACCAGGCCTGGCTTTCCCCCACTGCTGCTATACGGCTGCGCAGCAGGTTGCGCTTGAGCTCCTGCCGGTGGGCTGCGGCTGCCTGCAACAGGTGGATGATTTTTTCGGCCGGCATATCGGCCAGGGGACGCCGGCAGCGCGGCAGGCAATCATCTTCCTTGTTGCCGGGGTTGCCTGTCTGCCAGGATTCCGGGGGGATGTAGAGGATGGGGATATCCTGGTGCAGGCTGTTGCGGGTGTACCAGCCGGGAGAAGGCGGGCTGAGCACGATGTGCAGCACCACGCTGTTGAATGCAGGATTGGCGCCGTGCCCGTGTTTCTCCCAATCCTGCGCAGTGGGGTCGATTTCGATATCTCCGCGGATGCGCACCCCGTTCAATTCTATTTCCGCGTGGGTGAAATCCGGGCCGGAGCTGCGGTTCCACCGCCCTGGGTCCAGCACGCGGACCTCCCCATGGCGCAGGGTATGGCCATCCCGTTGGAGCTGGCCGCTTGCCCACCAGCTCTGGACGGTGAGCTCGGCGGGTGGCGTGGCCGCAGCGGGTGCGGCGGCACAGGGCGGGTAGACTTCTGCCAGAAGTTCCCTGTATTGGGTGGCCAGGTGCTGGCGGTGCAGGGGCATCAGTCGCGTTCGCCCAGCTCGGCTTCGTGGCGCATGAGATCCTCCTCCAGAGTTTCGCACACGTAACCGAAGGTCTCATTGTTCTTGTGGTTCATGGAGCGCAGCGTGTTGTGAGCCTCCAGCACGTGGCGTGTGCGGTCCAGCTCGTTCATGTTGCCGGCTGTAGCTTCTTTGCCATTCCCCTGGCTCAGCTGGGCGCGGCGGTCTGCTATGTTGGCCTGCCAGCCGGCGTCTGCCGGGTCGATATCCAGCAGCATATCAAGCCCCAGACTCTCCATGGAGGCGCGGGTGCGCTGGGTCGGGGTGGCTATCTGGAGAAAACCTCCCTGCTCCATCATTTTGCGGGCCAGCCCGGCCAGGGTGCCCATGAAGGTGGAGTCCACCCCGGGGCAGATTTCCAGGTCCACCACGATGAGCTCCCCTTGCTTCGCGATGTATTTCTCCGCTATGGCTTTGAGAGCCGGGCTGTTCACAAAGCTGCCGCGGCTGCTGCATCGCACCCAGAGGCAGTCGTCAAACTCGTGGTAGGTAAGGGAAGAATCGGTCATGGTTTGCTTCTGTTATTCTAGCTGTCCGGGTGCTGAAAAGCAAGTAAAAAGGCCGCATTCTTAATCCTTTTTTTGGTTGTAGAGGAATCCCCACTCGGCGATGCTGGGGAACTCAAAGGAACCGATGCGGGCGCGCAGCAGGAACCAGAGCTTGCGGAAGTTATTGACGCTGTACCGGCGTTCGAATACGCGGTATTCGTCGTCCTGCATCTTTTCCAGCACGTTGTGGTATATCAGTTTCATGGCCTGGGCGGGGATGAGGGCGTTGCGGTCTTCCACGCTCATGGCCTGGTAGAGCTCATCTGACTCGCAGAAGTATTTTTCGGCCAGGGCGGCTTCGTAGGCCAGGAGCTGGCGCATGCGGTAGTTGTAGCGCTGGTTGTAGATATCGTCCACCGTGACGCCGAAGAGCTCCATGTCATCCGCAGGCAGGTAGACGCGGCCGTGTTTGCGGCAGTCTTCGGCCACGTCTCTCAGAATGTTCACGAGCTGGAGTGCGTAGCCCAGGGCCATGGCATAGTCCCGCGCGGCAGGGGAGGCGCCCATGACCGCCGCGCTGGAGATGCCTACGCAGGCGGCCACCCGGTAGGCATAGTGCAGAAGTTCCTGGCGGGTGGCGGGTTGCCTGGGCGAAATATCGCTTCTGCAGCCCTCAATCAGCTCCAGCAGGGGGGCGGTATCCAGCTCCATTTCCACCATGAGCTTCTGCACCTCTTCCTCGATGCCGGGCAGGGGGGATGCCTTGCAGGTGATGATGTCAACCCAGCGATTGAGGGCGGTGTGGCGCTCATCGCCGGTCATGCCGGGTTCGTCCACGATGTCGTCCACAATGCGGCAGAAAGCGTAGAGGCGCGCCATATTCTGCCTGCGTTCATCGGGGAGGTCCATGAGGGTGAACGCAAGATTGGATTTGGCGTTGTTGGTGATGGTATCAGCTTCAGTCATGGTAGTAGCATAGAGGGAGAGGTGGTTATTCAATAGCGCCCCAGTGGGACGTGAAGGGCCAGAGGGTGAAAGAGGCCGGGCCGATGATGTTGTACTGGCGCACGGGACCCCAGTAGCGGGAGTCGAGAGAATTGGTGGTGTTATCGCCCAGCGCGGCGTATTCCCGCATATTGGGGTCGCTGGTTTTCTGCAGGTGCACCGGGCTCAGGTCTGTCATGTACGCCAGCGGATTGGCGCGGTGGGGCAGCTGCTGGTAGCCCTCCTGGTTGTACGGGGCCTTGCCGGAGGCCACCCGGGCAATGGTGGCTTCTTCTGCTGCCTTGCCGTTCACCAGGAGGAAGGGGGGGGCAATCTGCAGCGTGTCGCCGGGCAGGCCGCACAGGCGCTTGATATAGTGAGTGCCGTCCTGCTGGTCATTCATGCGCAAAGCCGAGGGCGGTTGCATGGAGGTGTTGATGTTGCGGGTATCAAACACAAAGGTCTCGCCCCGCTGCGGTTGGCGGAAATGGTAGGCTACGCGGTTCACCAGAATCATATCGCCGGCATCCACCCGGGCGCGGATGATGGTCTCGCCGGGGCGGTAGCTGCCCAGCCGGATGCCGTTGGGTGTTTCAATGAACTTTCCTTGTTCCTTGAGGTATTGCATGACTGCCCCCTTGGCAGAGGGGATGTTGACTTTGCTGCCGTCACTGAAGCTGAGCGTTGTTTCGGTGAAAAGCAGGTATTTGGGGTGGTCTTCGATGTTGACCAGCGATTTATAATTCTCGGCAGTGGCTTCCACATAGGCGCTGCCCAGGGTCAGCATGTCCCAGGCCTGCCGCGCCACTCCGGGTACTTCATCCACCGGGTGCACGATGATGCCGTTCAGACTGGGCTGCATGGAGCCGGTTGGAATGCGGAAAGGCTGCACGTAGTACGTGCGCAGCCCCAGGAAGATGACCATGATGACGAAGAAGGATTCCACCATTTCCACCACAGCGCCGCGTTTGAAGCCCGGCATGGCTTCGCACTGCACCCCTGCGAGCTTGACCAGGCGCCCGCATTCTTCCTTGTCCCAATTCTGCAGAGCCGTGTGAATGTCCTCTGAGAGTTTTCCGCAGGTCCGGAGGGTGGCCTCATCCAGCGTGTGGCGGTGAAAATTGGCATAGCGGGTCAGGGCGGCGCAGGTCTCGCGACCGGCACGGCGCCAGGCCGGGGTGAACCAGGCCAGCGCGTTGTCCAGAATCCAGAATAATAGGGGCTTGATGTATTTCATGCAGCAGGGGGATGTCCCCTATTCTACACGTTTACTGCCGGAAGAAAAGCAGAAAGTGTGCCCCGGCGGGGCCTCATCGCCGGAAATAAAAAATAAATCCGAGTTTAGAGCCCTCGGAGCACGGGGCTCTTTTATTCCCCCGTATATAGATTCACCAGCTTTCTGTCCGGCGAGGCCATGGGGGTGGCGGCCAGTTCTGAAAGGGGGATGAATTCCTCGCCGGGCAGGGGGACGGTATCGGCCGGGGCGCGGTAGAGGTGGCGGGTGACCTTGTAGCGGGTGATGCTGTATTTCTGGTCGGTGATGTGGGGGAGGGCGGCGCAGTGCTCTGCGGGGCGGCGGGGCAGGCGGTACATGCCTTCGTGGCGCTTGCCGCCGGCCTGTTTTTCCATGAGGAGCCCGGCGGGGGTGAGCAGCAGGATATCGTGGTGCTCCACGGCGGTTATTTCCTTTCTGGGCAGCTTCACGGGCAGGGCGGCGGGATTCGTGGCGCGGCACCAGCTGCGCAGCGGGCAGAGCAGGCAGTCCGGCTCGCTGCTGCCGGTGCAGATGGTCTGCCCCAGTTCCATGAGTGCGGAGTTATAGGCGCGCGCATTGGTGGGGTGCACCAGGGCGGCGGCCCATTTCCAGTGCA
This sequence comes from Akkermansia sp., assembly GCA_017435365.1. GTDB lineage: Bacteria > Verrucomicrobiota > Verrucomicrobiia > Verrucomicrobiales > Akkermansiaceae > Akkermansia. The sequence continues at coordinate 29,837 of JAFSFD010000018.1, forward strand.
GTTTGCGGCCGGCGGGTGAATCCACCGGGGTGGTATCATTGAACAGGCGGGCAAACACGCGTGAGACATTCGCATCTACCAGCGGAGCCGGGCGGTTGAAGGCAAAGCTGAGCACCGCGCCCACCGTGTAGTCGCCGATGCCGGGCAAGGCGCGGATATCCGCCTCCGCCGTGGGGAACTGCCCGCCGTGCTGCTGCACGATGGCGCGGGCGGCGGCTTGCAGGGCGCGCACGCGGCGGTAGTACCCCAGCCCCTCCCAGGAGCGCAGGGCTTCCTCCTCCGTGGCGGCGGCCAGGGCCGCGGGGGTGGGGAATTGTGCCATCCACCCCTCGTAGCGCCCCAGTACGGTGGGGATGGTGGTCTGCTGGAGCATGATTTCGCTCACCAGGATGGCCCAGGGCTCCGTGGTGCGCCGCCAGGGGTAGTCCCGCCCGTGGGCGGTGAACCAATCCACCAGGGCCTGCGCTATTTCCTGCGCATGCGGAATGCTCATTTGGTCTGCGTGGTGTAGATGGAGATATCTGCCTGCTTCGTGCCCAGCAGGGTCTGGGCGCGCATGAGGGCCTTGCGGGTGGACATGTTCGGGTTCTTAGGCTCTATAAGGAAGATGTTGCTTTCTCCCTTCTGGCAGCCCTGCTGCAGTACCTCAATCACGCCGCTGCGCTTCAGGATGCGGAAGACCTTGCGACCCGCACCGGAGATGATGATGTGGCGCCCTTTTTCTCGAATGAAGCGGATGAGTTCTTCCAGTGCGCAGACGGAGGTGGCATCCAGATTGCGGGCGTTGCGCATGCGCAGCACCACCACGGCCAGGCTCGGGTCCTCGGCAATGCGGGCTACCTGGCGGCGGAACAGATCTGCTGCTCCGAAGAAGAGGTCGCCCTCCACGTGTACGATGGAAATCTGCGGGAGCCGCTGCTCGCTCTTATCCAGCTCGCGCAGGGTGCCGGCATCGTCGAAGGTGTATTCCACCAGCTCGGGTTTGGCGGCCTTGCGCAGGAAGAGGGAGACGGAGAGAATCACGCCCACGAAGATGGCAATGTGCAGCGGCAGCAGCAGCGCCGCACCGAAGGTGATGAGCAGCACGGTGGCATCTCCCTTGGTGGAACGGAAACAGATGCGCAGCAGCTTCTTATCATACAGCGAAATCGCATTCGCCAGCACCAGCGCGGCCAGCACGCTGTGCGGTATCTTCGAGATGAGCGGGAAATTCGCCAGAATAAAGGTGATGCCCAGGCAGATGAGCCCGCAGTATACACCGGCAAAACGCGTGGCCGCCCCGGCGGTGAAATTGAGCATGGAGCGCGTGAGCGAGGCAGAGCAGGGCAGCGAGGTGGTGAGCGCGGAGCCCATGTTGGCCATGCCCACGGCGAAGGTGTCCTGATTCAGGTTGAGCGGCTCGCCGGTCTTGGCCGAGAGGGTCTTGCTCATCACGGTCTGCTCCAGCGTGGCCAGGAAGGCGATACCCACTATCACCGGGATGAGCTCGTTGATGTATTCCGGCAGCTCCCAGATGGCCGGCGGGCGGCAGACCAGGTCGCTCATGGTGAAATCGCGCAGCATGCGCACCCCCGCAAAGTGCCCGCCGGTCCAGGGCTGGCTCAGCATCCAGTTCAGCGCACTCATCACCAGCAGAATCACCGCAAAGGTGGGCAGGCGCTTCAGGTATTTCTTCAGCGGGATGAACAGCGCAAAGCTCAGCACGCCCAGCACGATGGGCTGCCACTGCACCAGGTGCAGGTTGTTCAGAATGGCGCTGGTCATGGTGAAGAAGGAGCTGCCTGCCTCCACGTCGTTGATGCCCAGCACATAGCGCGCCTGCGAGGCGATGATGAGCGTGGCCGCGCCGGTCACATAGCCCACCAGCACACTGCGGCTCACGAACTGCAGCATCTCCGTGGCTTTCACAAAGGCCCCGATGACGCAGAGCAGCCCCGCCAGAAACACGATGAGCGGCACAAAGATATGCGGCTGGCTCTGGATGCCCGGGGATGAGGCCAGGAAGAAACTGGCCAGCATGAAGGCGGTGGCGTTGCTCGGCCCGCTCACCGTGAGGCTGCAGCGCGTGAACAGCGGCGCTATGAAGGTGCCCACCGTGGCGGCCATGATGCCGTAGATGCTGTCCAGCCCGGCCATGGCGGCAAAGGCCATGCCCTGCGGCAGCCCTACCAGCGCCACATCCGTGGCGGCTTTCAAATCCCGCCCTGCCTTGCTCAGGGTGTACCCTTGCAGCGCATGCCTTGCCGGCAGCGGGTCTATCATCCCCTGCGACAGAAAATGACGCACGCTCTTCCAGCCCCACCGCGCTCTGTTTGCCAGAATTCCCATTTGCCACCTATACTAACACCGAATACCCGTTTCCGCAAGCGGAAAGCGCTTTTTTGGTGCTACAATCGGCAAATTGTTGAAACATGCTAACATTATCCTTGCTTTTTTCTGTCATTCGTGGTAGTTTCTGTGTCAGCATGAAGATTAAATACTGTCTCGTAGCCAGTGCTGCCATGGTGGTAGCCTCCTGTAGTTCTACAGATAACACGGTTGTGAACAACCGTGCCAGTGTAGTGACCAAACCGCAGACTGCCAAGCCTGCGCAGTACCTCGCCCTGCCCGGACAGGCCGCTGTGGCCGTGGGCAGCGCCGATGTTGATGCCGCTTTTGATTCCCAGGTAGCCCAGTACGGCGGTCAGCCGCAGACGGGTGCCGCCATGGGTGCCGCGATGGGCCAGGCCGCTGCCAACACGGTGGCCGGTGCGCTTGCCCCCATGCAGTACACGCCGTCGCCGATGCTGCCCACCACCCCGGCTGCCACTCAGCCCACGTATATCCACCAGACGGCGATGCCCGGTCAGGTGGCCATCGGTACCGACCCCGGCATGGGGATGGCTCCCGGCATTCCCGGTGCAGCCGTGCCCATGAACTATTCCGTGCGCATCACGAACAGCACCCCGGGCAAGATTTTTGTGGAAGCCCAGGATGCCGCCGGTGCCATTTATCCCTGCGGGTTCATGGATGGTGGCCGCAGCGCCACTACTCCGCTGGAGCAGGCCGACCCCATCGTGGGACCCATCACGATTGTGGTGCGTGACCCGGATAAGGAAGGCGCCCCGGAGATTCGCCGTTTCAAGGTGAATCCCCCCGCTTACTATGCCGGCAAGACCGTGGGTATCAGCATTATCCCCGGTGGTAAGTACCACGCCAGCGTGGATGGCAATGTGTACGCCAGTGGCGAGGCCGTGACCCCGCCGCCGACCGTGGTGCCCCAGATGACCACCGTGACCCCCATGCCTGCCGCCGGTGGCGCGATGAGTTACTCCGTGAAGATTACGAACACCACCCCGGGCCGCATTCTGGTGGAAGCCCGCGATGCTGCCGGTGTGGAATTCCCCTGCGGTGAAATGGCCGGTGGTGCCAGCGCCGTGACCCCGCGCGAACAGGCCGCCCCCATCAAGGGCCCGATTACTATCATCGTGCGCGACCCGGATAAGGAAGGCCAGCCGGAAATTCGCCGTTACAAGGTGAACCCGCCCGCCAACTATGCCGGCAAGACCCTCGGCATCAGCATCGTGCCCGGTGGTCAGTACCACGCCGATATCGATGGCCAGGTGTACTACACCTACACCCCGCCCGAGGCTCCGCCCACCACTAACCCGCAGCCCCAGCCGGTTGCCCCCGCAGCCCCTGCGGCCCCGGCAGTCCCCGCTGCTGCTCCGGCTCCTGCTGCCACACCGGCCGGTGTGTAAGCGAGGTCAATAGAAAAATTACACGAGGAACCGCTTTCCGCACGGAAAGCGGTTTCCTGTTTCTGATGCATCTTGCGCGGAAGCGGAGGCGGGGCTATACCATAGGCATGTGCAAACCATTTCGCGACTACCTGACCCTCACCCGCGAATACACGCGGGAAATCATCACCTTCGGCGGCTTTGCGCTGGTATGCTTCGTGTATGGCGATTTTCGCCAGCTCGCCCGCGACCAGGCCACCACCGCCGCGCAGACCGTGGAAATCCTGCGTGCTATGGATATCCGCCTCTCTGCCATTGAACACCTGGCCACCCCTGCCGCTAAATGAAAACCACCATTCGCCGCATTCAGCAGCACCTCGGCCTCGCGCAGGATGGCATCATCGGCCCCGTCACCCTGCGGGCCATTTGCTCCGCCCTGGGTATCAGGGAAGTGCCCACCTGGCCCACCCAGACCGAAGTGCGCCGCGGAACCAGCATCTTCGGCGATCCCGGCAGGGAAGAGCAGCTCGTAAACATCATTCCCGCCTACCAGTTGTATTTTGAAGGGAAGCCCGTGCGCAGTATCCGCGTACACCGGCTCATTGCCCCGCACGTGAAGGCCGCACTGGAAGAGGTGTTGCAGCATTATGGCCCGGAGAAAATACACCGCCTGGGCCTCGACCAGTACGGCGGCAGCTACAACTTCCGCCCCACCGCCACCGGCCGGAGCCTCTCCATGCATGCCTGGGGTATTGCGCTCGACTTTGCCCCGGCCACCAATGCCTATGCCCTCAAGTCGCCCCGAGCCACCCTCTCCCATCCGGCGTGCGAAGCATGGTGGCGCATCTGGGAAGCGCACGGTGCCACCTCCCTGGGCCGCGCGCGCAATTACGACTGGATGCACCTGCAATTCGCCGGGCTATAGGGCTCCTGCCATTCCCGCTACCACTCCGACCACATTCAATTGACAATGGGGAACTTCTAATAACTCGAAACTAATCAACAAATTGGAATTTGTGGGGAAACTCTGTCGGAGCACGGGACTTCAGTCCCGATTGGAAGCACCGTTATTTCGGGACTGAAGTCCCGTGCCCCGACAACGACAAACATCAATTTATCGAGCTGTTGGGGGGATTTTCCAATGTTGTTGATATTTTTATTGCACTTACAAAGTCATTGGGACACACGTGTGGCAGAAATACAGCAACATGCCCTACGCGCTTGAATAGAGGGGGCGGAATTGATATAATGCCTCGTAACCGATACACACATAGTTATAACGATGGCAGACTATGCCCCCAGACTTGACCAGAGGGAATCCCTTACGTGGAGGGAGCGGCGCGTTATTGACCGTACCCTGGGCATGGATGAGCAACTGGTGCTGGTCACGCGACCGGACCCCACTATCCTGAAGGCAGAGCTGCTCATTCATTTCGGGATAGCCGCTTTCGCCCTGATAGTGAGTGAGGGCGGGCTTTTTGTGCTTCCGTTTGCCATCCTGCTCTGCGTCATTCCATGGTTCAGGAAATGCTATAAACGGCGTACCCTCTATCTGGTCACCGACCGCCGGTGCATCATCCTGACCCCCAGACTCCTGCCGGGCATGGACTGCAAATCATATCCGCTGGAACCCAGGCTTATCAAGGAGTACGAGATTTTCAGCGGTGGCGTAGGCAATATCGCATTTGATTACGACCATAGCGCCCCCGTTGACTCCTGCGGCTACGACCCCAAGGACGACCGCAGCCCTCTGGGATTCCTGGACTTGCCGCAATGCAAGCGAGTGGTCACCCTTATCCGGAAGCAGATAAAGAAGCTGCACAAGCTCGACTACCTGCCGCCCGCACCGCTGCCCCAGGAGGAGAAGCTTGCCGGCACCGATGGAATATTTGTCCCCTTTGCTGAGCAGATTCAGGACAGGATGAAGGAAATCAAGGTGCAAAAAGAGGACTGATTATCGAGCTGCGGGGGGGCTTTTTCTGTTACTGATATTTCTATTGCTTACAAAATCTTTGGGACACACGCACCCAGATAGGAGCACCTGAAAAAAATACTTGATAATTGGCTCAAATGTGTCAGAATCAAGCTATGAGTATCATTTCTAAAGCAGCAGTGCTGCTGCTTGCAGGCCTGGCCATGGCTGCACCGGAAACGCCGAGTCATGGCGTTGTTGCGGAATACTGGGAAAGTTTACCCAAAGGGGGAATTTCAGCATTGGCGAATGCGAGCAAAAGCCGCAAGCCTGATGCTGTCAGTATCCGGAGCAGGATAGATGCGGACTCCCGGGGAAAAGATCATTATGGGGTTCGTTACTCTGCCTTGCTGGTGCCGCCCAGGAGTGGAGAATACACCTTTTATCTGGCGGCAGATGACCTTGCTGAATTGTGGATGAGCACAGATGAAGGCACGGAAAATCTGACCAGAATCTGTGAAGTGACAAGCTACATGCCCCGCCGCCATTTTGTGGAAGGAGCTTGCTCCGGCAAGGTGCAACTGAAGCGGAACAAAAAGTATTACCTTGTCGTTCATCATGTGGATGCCATTGCTGATGATCATGTGGCACTGGCGTGGGAGGGCCCCGGAATCAAAAAGGGCATCATTCCCAAAAAGCATTTCTTGCTCACCATGGATGCAACCACGCGGAAAATGTGGGAAGATACGGCAGCCCGGGAAAGCCGGAGCAAGGCCCTGCTGCAAGATCTGCTCGAACAAAAGCCTGAACAATTAAGCGTTTGGTTGAATTCACTTTCCGCCGCTGATAGCAAGCTGCTCGATGAAGCCCTGCTGGACGCCCAGAATTCGTATGCAGCCAAGGGAACGGCTCAATTTCAGAGAAAGATGAAGCCCTATGTAAAGGCAGCTGCCGGCATTGTGGCTTCTCCGGCTTCTCCCGTGAGTCATCCTGTGGCCAAACGGCTTCTGTATATGGAAGAAGCATGGTTGAAATCTCTGTCGTTTAAGCAATTGCTCAAGCTTGGGCCACACCGCCTGGCCTCATCGCTCGGCCGCATCCCGAATAAAGCAAAACCTGTCAGCGTCACCCAGTCATTCAATTCCAGCGGACAGAAATGGGGAAACGAGTTTGTTTCGGTCGGGCTTTATGCCATACCCGGAACAGCATTCACAGTAAAATTACCACCAGAGCTTGTGAGCAAGGGGCTTCAGATGAAGGTAGGGCATCATTTCCCGGAGAAAGGACGCCCTCTTGTCTGCATGCCCGACAACAGTCGCTGGTTCCCTCTGGATAAGGAGGTCAACACGTATGTAACGCCTCACGGTGGCCTCATGCTGTTAAATGTTCCCAGGAAGGTGGAGCTCAGGAACACTCCCATCACCATAGAGGGAGCTTTAAAGGCCCCGCGGTTTATTCTGGGAAAAGACACAGACGCTGATTGGCGCCGGCTGAAAAAGGCACCAGCCCCTTGGGGGGAACTGGTGAGCGACCATGTAGTTCTGCTGGTGCACCGGGAAGGGCTGCAGAAATTGGACAACCCCACCGAAGTGATGACATGGTGGGACACCAACACGCGGGATATGGAGGACTTTTATTCCTATTATCCTCAGCACCCGTTCCGTATGCACGCCGGCTATTATGCAGAGGAAGGGATTTCATACTGGCCGCTCCACTGGGACATGGGTAACATGGAGTACCTGCTCAATTTGCAGGCGATGAAAGAGGTTAACTCGGCCTACTTCCTGCACGAACACGGTCACCACTGCGACTTCTGGGAAATGGAACTTTCGTTCTGGGCTGAATCTACGCCTAATTGGGGCGGATACTACATGAAGGCCCGCAAGGGTAAGTCATTCAATTGGAAAGATTCTCATGACACCCATATTCGCAAGCTTCTGAACCCCGATGATGCGGCGATGGCTGAAATCCGCCAGGATATGTGGTACAAAATCGACTCCAAGGGCACGCACCATTGGTCGTACCCCATTACCAGCATGATGATTGGCTATGCCGAGGATTTCGGCTGGGATTGTATCAAGGCCACTATCAAGCGACTTCGCAATAAAGAGGATGATATGTACAAATGGGACTTTGTACAAGGGGCAGACCATGACCAGGCTAAGATTGACCGCTACCTGATTGGTTTGTCTGAAGCCGCAAAACGCGATGTCCGTCCCTATTTTGCGCACTTCAAGTTATTCCCATCTGACGGAGCCTCCCGGTATCTGGACGAGCTCCGCCTGACTCCGTGGGATCTGACCTACCTGGTCAGGCCTGAATCCGCAACAACCGCTCAGGATAAGCCGCTTGCGATCCCTTGTGGGAAGGGCCGCCTGCTGAGCTTTGCCAAACACCCGCGCATCAAGTGGAAAGATTCCTCTAGCCAGGGAGGCCGTGTGGTTCGTCAGGATAAGGGAATGGTCATCTACACCCCCAGACCCGGCTTCCGCGGTGAAGATGTGCTCCGATACCAGCTTTTCAACGAACATGGAAAAACCGTAGAAAAGGAATTTGTAGTGACTGTTGAATAACCGGCACCGCCCCGAAGCGGGCATACAGCCGGCGCCTTCATTCGAACCGCGTTCGCATCCCGCTGTCTAATAACTCGGAACTAATCAATAAATGGGAATTTGTGGGGGAACTCTGTCGGAGCACGGGACTTCAGTCCCGATTGGAAGCACCGTTATTTCAGGACTGAAGTCCCGTGCCCCGACAACGACAAACATCAATTTAGTGAGTTTTTAGAGTCCCCATGTAACAGTAGTCCATGCGTGATTTTTTCTCTTGGAACGCTCCTGCCTATTCACCGGGGGAGGGCGTTTCTATTTCTAGCTACCGGGCGCATTCTGTGTCGCCTGTTCTACAGCTTCCCGGCCAGGTGGTGGCATCGCAATATCGTGCGAACGGGGGGCACTTTCAATGACTTCGGAAAAATTGTCATCATCGGGACCAGTGGCTCCACTGGCAGAGTTTCCTGGGCTTTTGGCTGGTATTTTGCGTTTTCCCGCACTAACAGATTGCCGAGTTTTCCGGATTCAGATATGGCAAATGCTCGTACTGATGATGCACGCGCAGCCGATGTCATCAAAAACTGGATACGTAACCGCTATACAATAGAACTCCTTGGAACATGGGAGATTATCCATAACCCGGATTTTAAAGTGGTCGAATTTGACCACTTTAAATCGCAAGCCGGTTTACCCAGCTTTGTGATGAGCGTGACCGACTGGGTTGAAAAGACAAATGCCATAGGCTTAGTTGTTCGCAAAGGTCGCTACGGTGGTACATACGCCGTGCGTGATTTGGCATTTGAGTTCGGAACAGCTATCAGTGTTGCCTTCAAGCTTTATCTGATTGAGGAGTTCCAAAAACTGAAATCGGCTGAACAGGAAAAACTCGGCTGGACTGCAAAGCAAGAGCTTACCAAAATCAATTATCGCATTCATACAGACGCAATTAAACAAAACCTGATTCCTGCGACCATTAGTGCCCAACAAGCCAGTTACATCTACGCAAATGAGGCAGATGTCCTCAATGTTGCCATGTTTGGTATGACCGCTCAACAATGGCGCCGCAATAATCCGTCGCTCCCCGGCAATATACGAGACTATGCTTCCGTCAACGAGCTGATTTGTCTCTCCAATATGGAAAACCTGAATGCCGTATTCATTGAATCCGGAATGAGTCAATCTGAGCGCTTGCAGAAGCTCAATAAAATCGCCATTCAGCAAATGCGCGTCCTGACTGAAACTGATAGTCGGCTTTTGTTGAAATAATGTTTTTTTCTGTGGGAACCCTTGCGCCATCTGCAACAAAAACGCAGGAAACGCACAATATAAATTCCCGCTGGGAGCGTCTATTTATTAGAAAATCTGCACTTTCTGCATTTTTTTGTTGCGGATTCGGTGCAGAGAAGTATTATCTTATGCAAAGGAGATAGAGAATGATGAAGACAATTTTCCATAAAATCCTCGCCACCCCAGCCCTCTGCCTTGCGGCGGTGGGGCTGAGCTCTTGTTGCTTTGAGCAGCCTCTTACCTGCAACCTGCTCGAACTGGTAACGCCGCCGGATGCCCGAGTGGCTATGGTTGACCATCACTTTCCGCATCGTCCGGCAGAAACCTCGGATGGATTTAAAGTGCGGTATGAAACAGGTTCAAAAGCTTGCTCCTTTGAGCCATACCTTTATCAACTGAACGGTATCTATTACCAGCGTCGCACCATTCAGTATGCCAAGGCGCATCGCCCCATTATTCGCCGTGCCGATAGAGCAGACCATTTCTTGCGTTATCCGCTGACGCATCAGCAACTCGAAGAACAATTCACCTTTGATACCTCCATACCCGATGTTGTTTGGATGCAACCGGTGGACGTCACCGGGGTGGAAAGGGAATACAACAAGCTCAGCTGTATTCCTGCCGACCGCTTTGATTTTGCCAAAGCCCGCAAAGTGGCGAAAAAATCAATATCCACGTGCATTCCTCTTTGCGATTTACCACTCAAGGATAAACCCGGCACCTCTTCCATATGGCGCACCGTGGCGGCTGCCCCGCTTGCCGTGGTAGACATGGCTGCCACCGCCACCTTATGTGTGGCAGAAGGTACAGCTGAAATCTGTACGGCTGTCATCGTCCTGCCCGCATATCCCTTCATTCTTTTCGGCCAGCAACAACAACGCCAACAACAACCCTCCCATATTGAGGACGTTGATTTCTCAGCGTTGAAATAGTAAATTATGACCATGCCCCCATTTCACAAAATCCTTGCCACCACAGCCATCTGCCTTGTGGCGGTGGCTAGCTTGAGCTGTTCGCCTGAACATGAATATATCCACGCAGAAGTTGGGGGTGCCGAAATCCCGGCAGGATGGGATTTTTCCACCAGAAAACAGTGGACGAACCATCAGGAATTGCGTGATGGCAGCCAGCTTCAGAATGGAGTTGTAGATTTATCCGGGATGCCGGAGTTTGCTTCATACTGTGGCAAAGAGGTTCATTTCCGGGTTCCGCTCGCCATTCAGCGTGTAGATTATGTGGCCGGTACGGATTATAAGCTGGAAAATCACAAAACGCTGCCCGATGGGGTAATAGATTTGTACCATGTCCCGGTGCAGAAGGGAAAACTGCTGGCTGTTCGTGGCTTGTGGGAAGAAAGGTTCAAACCGGGCAGCAAAGTATACAACCTGGAGCGCCTCAGAGTAGAAGCACTACTGGAAGTTCAGCACCCCGATGCGCAAGTCAACAACGGCAAACCGCTTTATTTAACATACGTTCTGGCCGACCACGAGACCCCGCCTCATCGTATCCGCGCCCCGTGGGGACCGGAACCATCTCCCGAATCACCGCACGCGCTGGAGTTGTTGAATAATTTCTTCAAAGGCGCTTCATCTACCGGGGAATCTTCCCCGAAACAGCCCGTAGGCCAACAAGCCGAATAATCCACAGCAGTACTGACCATGCCCCCGTTCCATAAAATCCTTGCCACTACAGCCCTGAGCCTTGCGGCCGTGGGGGTGAATAGCTGTCAGCAGCCTCGGCAAGCTGTACTTAGCGACCCGGATAATATGGAAAGATTTCGCCCTATTATGTTCTACAACTGCGTCCCCGTGGGTGAGATAGACCCATACGCAGAAGAGAAGAAAGCGTTCAGCGGGGCTACAGAAAGGATGAAACTACTATCTGCCGATGAGAAAACAACTTTGGCACTGGCCATTGTGGACGCATTCGATAAAGCCATCAGGCCGCTGGGGCTCCATCTCGCAAGCTCCGATTTCATAACAGAGTTCACTATTGCCGCCCGAATCAACGCCGCAGTAGAAGCAGAGGATGTCGCCATGTGGGATGATATGCTTGGCTGGCAAAATGTGTTACCCAAGGCCATGGCCACATTGCCGCAGGAGCTACAACAAAAGCTTAAACACGAAGACATGGACAGCTTGCTGGATTGCTATGCAGCCTACATGATTATGCGATACGCAGAATTGAACGATACCCTACCGGCTACCACAAGAGCCAAGGCTCGTGGTATGGTGGCTCTCATTATTGCCCATGCCGATGGAGAACACGGGCACCGCAGCTTTGGGGTGTATGACTATCCCGGCTATACCCCTATGCAGCCGGATTACAGCAGAGTCCCCGAACCTGACGAGGATGAGGAGAATTAACCTTGTTTACCCATTTGCAAGCGATATTTCATTTTAGGTTGCTACTCGGAGAAAAAGGGGGGATTAAACAGCTGATTCTGTGCAACTTGCCAGTTCGAGACATCTTTGCTTGTCGCAGAATAACCATCACTGCAAAATCGCCAACCTGTCACGGCGTAGAAAGCAGCCCGATAGGGTCGACTCGAAGTCGGAAGCTCACAGAATCAATACATTGTAGATTCGAGACATCTTTAGTGACCCTAAAAGGCTTTCACGCTTAGGAAAACGGGCTTCCGGCTTCGGGCTGCGCCCTACGCCGCGACAAGTAGGCTTTTTGGCCTTTTGGGGCCGTTTTGTACCCGGCAGGGCGGAGGCGGGGCTTGCGAGCGCTAGGGTGGGCGTAGCTTTAGCGAAGTCCCCTGCAATGACTAAGCGTGCGTAGGTATTGAAAATCAATGCAAAGCAAAAATCGAACCAGATTATTTTCTGATTCGGTTTCTTGGATTAAGTGGAATTAACGAGCCATCAGCTTGGGAAAATTGAGCCCGGAATTCGCTTTTTTCGTTTTTCCTACGTTCACGCCAAGAAAATATGGAATCACATTATAATATATTGGATAAAAGAGTTTTATGAAATCAGCTTCGCAATTCAGGAGAATGTCACATCGCTTGTAAGAGGTCAGGAAAAATGAAATACAGCATTCTCGTGGGTATTGTTACCTTATAATGGAGCAACATGTATAGTTCCGTTTAGAGCACTTGAAAGAGGAACTCCTATCTGGTAGAATACGGCTGCTCTTCCGCTATCAGTTCGGCTGGTAGGTGGCCACGTCACCTATCGGCGGAGAGTAACCAGTCCTGTCCGCTAAAGGGACGTGTCCGCAAGGGTACGGAACAGCAGTTGAACCTGACTGGAGGAGATTAACACGAAATGTCTGTAGTATCGTGGATTGAGCTCATTGTGCTGATTGTACAAATAGTGATATTTGTCGTGAAGCTCTAATGGCTCAGCGCAGTTGGGCTCGCCACCCAGCTGCGCATCTTCTTTTTAGTTTTTTTGAGTTTATACTTTTAGTAAAAGCTTGACAACAGCGTTAATTTTAGTATCATTTCCTCAGAAATCCACTACAGACAGTGTGACATTTCCAAGTTTCCGGAGCTTTCCCAACGGCGTAAAGGGAAAGCTCCGCTTCTTTTTTCGTCTTAACCGAATCAGATAGTCATCATCGAGACCAAGGGCGATTATCTGGCCAATGAGGAGACACTGGCCAAGCTGAACTTGGGCAGAGCGTGGCAAGCACAAGCCGGGCCGGGGTATCGCTATTTCCTCGTGTTCCAGGACAAGGATATCAGCATGACCAGGGTGTACCCCATGAGCGAGTTCCTCAAGATTCTGGCAGAACTGTAACCAACGCACAAAACACCACTCAGGCTTCGATAAATCTACGCCCAGACAGGTCAGGCTCCTCGTTGATACGCCCAGACAGGCCGCAAGACCATGACCTGCACCCGGCTGACCAAGGGCTCTACTTCGAGCAAATCCTCCCCTTGCAGCCTGTTTTCCCGCCATCGGCAACAAAATGCAGGCAAAGTGCAACAAAATGCCCGCCACGCTTGAACAGAGGGGCAGGAATTGATATAATACACGTAACAAATCCCCCCAATCCTACAGCAAGAGCGAAACGCCCCGTAAACAGATACTCGCTCAAAGGCTGCAACATGGTATAGCGTCTAAAAAAGTCCTGCCCTTTATCGAATTGAACCTGATAACAGAATAATGATTTATTTGCTTCTAAATATCAGTTTTTGCCTGTTAGTCTCGGTGCTGACGTTTTATTTTTTCAGAAAACAAGCGCTATTAAGCATGAGTTTGCTGTATACCTGGCAATTCCCCATGATGTTCTTTTTTGCATTTAGCGTTTCGCTTTGTGATGCCCTGTTGTTGATCCATCTGCTAGTGATGCTGCTGTTACTCATTACTTGCGTGGTGCTGTTCTTCTTTAAGCAGCCAAATAAGCCATTGTCATTGATTCTGCTGTTATTACCCTTGCTTATTGTTTTTCTTATCAATGTAATGGGAGGGCATTTTATGATGAGTTAGGGTATTCATGTGTATACGAACAAAGAACTATCCACGCAAAGGATTAAGCAGCAGCCCCTCAGCTTCTCGTCCCCCCAGTCCCTCTGCCACACTTGAACAGGCGAGTGAGAATCGCTATAATCACCACCACGGGTACATTTAACCGCCATGAATCTTCGTTCGTTTTTGCTGCGGATTCGGCAGCGAAATGTGTTAATATAGGAGTATGGAAATAAATCACATTTTTGAGAGCTTTTTATGAAAACAATTTTATTTACAGCCAGCCTGTTATTTGCTCCGCTGTGCCTGGCAGACGCGGAGCGGGAGCATTTGATTTATGAGGCCGACTGTTTCGTGGACACAGAACTACGTTGCCCCTCACCGGATGGACAGTCCGAGCTGGTGTATCGAGGCTCCCGCCATGCAGAGCGGGAAGACATAAGTGTGGTCAACGACATGGTGATAATTCTGAAAAACGGGAGGGAAATCCCCCTCGGCGCGCTTTTCTGTGCCATGCCGATATACAAAGCCAATATCATCCGTCAGCCTTGGTCACCTGACGGCAAATGGCTGGTATTCCCCTCCGGCCGCTTCTACTATTGCTTCTACCCGGTAGCAGCGTTGCACGATAATTGCTTCAGCAGTAAGAATTTCAGAATGCTCTCTGTGACACAACCA